>JBKPDV010000171.1:0-14827 GCA_046728075.1 Acidobacteriota bacterium
GTTGGAATGTTCGGAAAAGTGGTCGAAAAAAAAGGGGGCACGACGGCCCCCAATAATCCTGCGGAAATCCGTAAGTGCTTGACTTACTTCTTTTTCTTTCCGCCCTTCTTCGAGGATTTCTTAGCGGCCTTCTTCTTCGTAGCCATCGATTCACCTCCCTCCCGACAGCTGATTGACAGTCTGCGGGCGAGGTGCTAATTTTGCCGCCCCCAACGAGGGGCGTGTCGCCTTCAGTCTGTCGCTGCCGAATGATTGAACGGTCATACGTCTCTTGAACTCGCCGGATGGGCTGCAACCCATCCGGCGATTCATTTTAGAAGCTTCTTCCTGCTTTCACAACAACTTCTCTCAAGCGTTGGAGTGGATTCTCCCGTGGTGCGAAGCGGATGTCAAGCGGTCGGGGGTCGTAAGACGTAAGACGTGAGAGAAGGCTCGAGAAGGATCGCCTCGAGTTCCCCCGGACGTCTTACGTCTCACGTCTCACGTCTCACGAACTAGAATCCGCGCATGAACGACTCCTCGGCGATCACCCTGGCCCACAGCCCCGACTCCGACGACGCGTTCATGTTCTACGCGCTGGCGGAAGGAAAGGTGGACACCGAGGGCCTCGTGTTCCGGCACGAGCTGTCGGACATCGAGAGCCTGAACCGCCGGGCGTTGTCCGGAGAGCTGGCGGTGACTGCGGTCTCCTTTCATGCCTACGCCTACCTGGCAGAGCGCTACCTTCTGTTGCCGCACGGCGCGTCGTTTGGAGACGGATATGGGCCGGTCGTGGTGGCGCGGCGTTCTCTCGAGCGAAAAGAGATCGCCAGCGGATCTGTCGAAGTGGCGTCTCCGGGCCAACGAACGACCGCGCACTTGTCGCTCCGGCTCTGGGCTCCGGGAGTCCGGACACGCCTGGCACACTTCGACGAGATCCTACCGGCTGTCCTGGCCGGGCAGGTCGACGCCGGTCTTCTCATCCATGAAGGGCAGTTGACCTTCGCCGACGAGGGACTCACCGAGATCGTCGACTTGGGCCGCTGGTGGAGAGAGGAAACCGGTCTTCCGCTGCCGCTCGGAGGCAACGTCGTCCGGCGCGACCTCGGTCCGGAGCGCATCCGGCGAATCTCTCGCGTCCTCTCCCGGTCGATCGAGTTCGGTCTGGCCCACCGGGAGGACGCGCTTTCTCACGCGATGCGGTACGCGAGGGGTATCGACCGATCGAAGGCGGATCGCTTCGTGGGCATGTACGTCAACGATTGGACCCGGGGATATGGCCCGGAGGGCCGGCGGGCCGTGCAGACGCTGCTCGATCGCGGTTTCGCGGCAGGCCTGATCCCGGCGGTCAAGGCCGAGTACGTCGAGGAGGGTTGATCGTGCAGTCCAGAAGCCGAGGGGGAGAGTGGGGGAGGGGGAGAGTGGGAGAATTCGGGATCGCCCCCTCGCCCCCTCTCCCCCTCACCCCCTCTCGCAACTGAGAGGCGAAGAGAAGGTGAAAGCCAGCCCCGCCCTCGAAGCCCCGGTCCTCTTCTGGCACCTCACGGCGATCGCGCTCGCTCTGGTGCCCCCTCTCTTTTTCGGCTTCGCGGTGGCGCCGGCTGCCTTCCGGATCCTCCCGACCCGAGACATGGCAGCAAGCCTGACGAGCCCCATTCTCACCAAAGCCTGCTGGCTCGCGGAAGGAAGTTTCGTTCTTCTCCTGGGCACATCGCTGCTGCTGGCTCGATGGTGGAACGCCCCGCGCCTTTCCCGCTCGCTGGCAACCCGCGCCGCCATCCTCGGCCTGATCGCCTCGCTCGTCGTCGAGAAGCTCTTGATCCCGCCGATCGACAAGATTCGAGAGGAGGCTCCCGGCTTGATCGACAATCTTCCGGCAGCCGATCCGTCCCGAATCCTTCTGGCCCGATACCACCGCCTTTCGTTGGCCTTCTTCGCGATCGCGATGGCGGCCGCGATCGTCATCCTCGCCTCCACGGTGCGGTGGATCGCGCGCCGGGGTCCGATCGCTCGAACGCCCGCCGCCGCCCCGCCTCCGGTGCCGAAACTGTTGGACCTGAGCGACCTTTGAGGGTTGGCAGGCGTGAGACAAAAGACCTACGTCTTCGCGCCCAGCGCCTGGCGCCGAACTCCCGGCGCCAGCCCCTACGTCTTCCGTCTCGCCAGCGCCAGGACAACGAGAGCGACGCCGGCCAGCACGAGCGCCCAGGGCCACACGACTCCGATCCAGCGGAAAAGACGGGTGAGATCGAACCGCTCGACGACGGCGGCGAGCAGGGCCGTCCCGACCAGAATCGTCCCCGGCACGATCGGACCGGGAGCCCGAAGCCGGCCCGCCGCCTTTTCCAGAGCCGCGGCCAGCAGGAAACCGGCTCCCAGGCCGAGAACCAGCGTGGCCCAGCGGGGAAGCAGCGACTCCATCGGCCCCTGAAACAGAAATCCTGCCCCGAGCCCGACCAGGATCGCGCCGGGAGCGATCGGCCCTCTCCATCGCCGCAGCGCGGACAGGATCAGAAACCCGGACCCGATCAGAAGGAGGATCGGCCCGGGGCCGCTGAACCCGACGCGGCGAGACAGAAGAATATAGAGGCCGATGAGGAGGAGCACGACACCGGCCACCAGACCCCGGTCGCTCAACTCTTCTCCTCGGCGGTCTCGTCGGGCGCCGCGATCGGGGTCTCCCCCTCCCAGCGATAGAATCCCCGGCCGGATTTCTTCCCCGTTCGGCCTGCCGCCACCATGCGCTTCAACTGCTCGGGCGGACGAAAACGAACCGGATCGAGCTCGCGCGCGAGAGTCTCGGCGATCGCGAGGCGCACGTCCAGTCCCACCAGGTCGCTGGTCTTGAGCGGGCCCATCCGATGCCCGTAGCCGAGCTCCATGGCCCGATCGATGTCGGCCGCGGAAGCGACTCCTTCTTCCACCATTCGCATCGCTTCGAGCCCCAGGGCGAGCCCGAGGCGGGAAGTGGCAAAGCCCGGCGAGTCGCGGACGCGTACGGCCTGCTTCCCGAGAGCCGCGACGAAGGCTGTCGCGCGCGACTCCGTTTCGGAAGAGGTCTCGGGGCCTCGCACGATCTCGACTAAGGGCATGACGGCCACGGGATTGAAGAAGTGAATCCCGATCACCCGATCGGGCCGGCCTGTCGAGCGGGCGATCGACGCGATCGAAAGGGAAGAGGTGTTGGAAGCGAGGATCGCGGCGGCCGGCGCGCCCCGATCGATTTCGGCGAAGAGCCGCTGTTTGAGCTCGAGCTGCTCGGGTACGGCTTCGAGCACAAATCTGCAATCGGCGGGGACCTCCAGGCGGTCGACCACCTCCAACCGGTGGGCGGCCTCTGCGGCTGCCTCGCGCGCGAGCTTTCCCTTTTCCACGGCTCGCCTCCACGAGGACTCGATCGCGGATCGCAGCAGTTGGCGCGCGGGCTCGTCCGCCTCATAGAGACGGGTGGAGCAGCCCGAAAGAGCGCAAAGCGCGGCGATACCGCGGCCCATCGTTCCGCCGCCGACGACCACGATGCTGCCAAGATCCATTTGGATCGGATTATAGGAGTCAGGTGTCCGAGCAACGGCGCGAGCAATTCCTCGAGACTGGGGGACGGGGGACTGGGAGACGAGGGGAGCTGGCGCCTTTCGCCCCGTCCCCCGTCACCCCGTCCCCCGTCAGCGGATCAAAGCGGCCGCGTTGCTCCAGAGAATCCGTTCCCTGGCAACGTCGGACAGTGGTAGCGCCAGGAACTCCTCCACGTTTTTCTTCATCGAGGTCACCCCCGGGCTCGGCCAGTCGGTGCCCCAGAGGCACTTGCCGGAGAGCTCCTCGAGGCGAGGAAGGTACTCCAGAAGCTTCTTGGGAGGCATCCCCGAGAGATCCAGAGAAACGTTCTTGTGCCGGCGGGCGAGAAAGACGGCGGTGGGCATGAAGAGCGGCCGGCCCGCATGCGCGAGGATCAAAGGCAAGCGCGGAAAGTCGACCGCCACGTCGTCGGCGGCCATGGGGTCCGCATAGCGGTTCCGGGCGCCGGGAAAGATGGATGTTCCCGTGTGGATCATCACGGGGCGGCCCTGCTCCTGCGCGGCGGCGTAGATCTGGCCCAAGGTTTCGTCTCCGTCCCGATAGGCGTTGGCGGCGAAGACCTGATGAGGCGGATGGATCTTGAGCATCCGGACCCCCGTCTCGAAGAGACGCGCCACATCGGCCCGTGCGTCGCGCGTGCGGCGCGGATGGATCGAGCCCACCGCGACGAGCCGGTCTTCAAAGCCTTTGACGAAAGCGCAAACCCAGTCGTTGGCCTCCTCGGTGAAGCCCATGACGTCCGGAGCGACATAGTTGATCAGAGCGGCGCGCTCGATCCCCTCGTCGTCCATCAGGGAGAGCAGCTCCCGCGGATCTCGTCTGGCCCGGTCGACTCGCGTCAAATCCAGATGACCGGCGGTCATCGTGACCCGCGCCTCCGGCTTTAACTGCTCCCAGGGCTGGATATGGATGTGGCAGTCGAAGATCCGCAAGGGTCGCTATTCTGCCACGCGATCTTCCGCTACCATCGACTCTCCATGACAGCCAGAATACCCGCGAAGGGAGTCGCCGCCACGCTCGTCTTGTGCGCGTGGACGGCGCTGGCCGCCCAGCGCGCACCGACTCCCAAACCCACTCCGCTGCCGACGCCGGTGCCGCCGCCGCGCGAGCTGGAGCCTCGAAAGGGAGCCCTGTCGCCGACGCGCCAGCGGTTCGTCAGCCGCGACCTCACGTTTTCCAGGCTGCTGCGTGTGGAGGAGGTCGATCTCGATCGCGACGGAGAGATGGAGTTCCTGGTCGAGGGGATCGGAACAGTCAAGAGGATCCCGGAAGATGTCGCCGCGATTGACTTCGTGTCCCGCCTTCGACTTCCCTTCGAGAGTCCGATCCTCGCGGTCTTAAAGCGCGTCGGCGAGGAGTGGCGGCCGCTCCTGCTGGCCCACGTGCCGTTGAAATGCGGCCAGAGCGACGACCTCGCAACATGCGATCAGCTGATCCAATTCCGCAGTGTTCGGTTCCGTTACGACGATCGGCCGCAGGTCGTCCTCCAGATCCTCCATTCCGGCGAGACCGGATCCAACGCCAGTTACGCCTACCGCCTGGAGAAAGGCCGCCTCGAGGCCACGTTTGCCGTGGCGCTCCCCCGTTCCTCAGTCGACGTTGCCATCGACCCCGTCGGGATCACCCGCCGTCTGGCCGTCGATACCTTCGTCAATCGCGAGCTGCCCGCCCGCTACCGCAGCTTCACCTTGAAGTCTCTTTTCCTGTTCGGAGAGTCGCATTTTCGAGTCTCCGCTGAAAACGTGGAGGAGCTCTGGGGAGATCGGAGCGACGCCGAGCTCGCTTATTGGGGTCTGGTGCATCAGCCCACGTTCGCCGTGGACCTGGAACGGCTGCGGGAGCGCGGGAGGAAAGAGGCGCCGGAAGCCTGGACGCTGGATCCGGTGGAGGTCGTCAAGAAGCGTTATCCCGACGCCGCTCGCGTGCGCATGGGCACCAAGAACTCGGGAGTCTGTGTCGTCTATTTTCAGCGGGGCTCCTGCCATGCGCACGCCGTTCTCTATCAGCCGCTGCGCGAGTGGGAAGGGGAGAAAAGTCCCTGGGAGATCGCCACCCTTCGGGGCCAGAAGGACAACAGTCCTTTTGAATGTCTGGACGAGCCGCCGCTCGCGTTCTCGCGCTGACGCGCTCGCGCGAGTTCAAGGTTCAAGATTCAAGGTTCAAGATTCAAAAGAAACTGGGAAACTCCTAACTTTGAACTTTGAACTTTGATCTTTGAACCGAATTAATACATCTGCGACACCCCGAAGCGCACCCGCACCTTCGTTCGACTGCTTGGGCCCGCCACATCGGTACCGGCGCCGGCAAAGATCGATGTCTGACTTCCGATTCTTCGCCGAGCTCCCGCTTCGATCGTGATCACGGCAGGGCCTCCGATGAGCGGGTTCGTACGAACGACCACGTCGGCGAGCGCCAACGTGTCGGTCAAACCGCGGCGGCTCAAGAGATAATCGATTCCGGCGACCCCCTCGTAGCGCTCGGACCGCTCCATCGGCGCGGTGTCGCCCTCGCGAGTGAAACGAAAGTTGGCATGGAGGCGAAAGGCGTCGAACGTGCGTGTGGCGAGCCCCGTCAGGTGCAGGTCGGTGCCCTTCGAGTCCAGCCCGGTTGGCAGCTGGACGTCGACCCGAACGGCCAGAGCGGGCGCAGTCGCGGACTCGGGGCAGATCGCGTAGAGTGCATGGAGAAAGAGATCTCCCGATGAGATGCCGCGTCCGGCATTGCGCCTCGGCCGCGTGACGTAGCGCAGTGCCGCGCCGGTTTCGACGCCTCGCGCCGCGCCGTAGAGAAGAGAGAACCCGGGCCCGTAGTCGTTGAAGCCGTCGTGTCGCTCGGTATAGGTCCAGTCGACCGCGCCGGCGAACGCACGGTACGGCACGGGACGGGCATCCTCCACGGAGATCGGTCGCTCCGGCTCGAGGTTGCTCAGTTGCTGAGCGGCTATCGGGGCGGCGCTCGCCGCCAGCGCAGAGAGAACTAACATCCCAATGAGTTCCCGACGGGGGGACGGGGGGACTGGGGGAGGGGGCGAAAGCCAGTCCCCCAGTCCCCCAGCCTCCCAGTCCCCCCGTCCGAGCCTACCGCCCACCGATCCCCTCCACGGGCAGGCCCCACCTTCTCGCCAGTTGGCGCACGCGCTCGTCGCGCTCCTGGCGCGCCGGCGCCGTTTTGCCTCCGGGCAGCAGCGCCTCGAAGAGCTCCGCGCGGAAACGCCGGAGCCTGTCGAGCTGGTCGGCGACGATGGGGAAGTGCGAGACGACCGTCGGCGCCGCCACGTGGTAAGTCGCCTGCTCGGGCGAACGCTCCTGCGCGACGGACTGGTCAAAATCCTCGACGGTCTTCTTGACGCGCCAGCGCTGCTGCCCGAAGTCCGCGGCCGCCAGGTCCTCGGCGGCCAGAACGAAGAGCCGGGTTCCGGCGACGAGGATCCGGGCCGACGCGGGAGCCGCTCGCATGGCCTCGCCCGACACCTCCGGTTCCGCGGGCTCCGAGAGAGACCATCGCTCCCGGCGATAGAGGGCGGCGATGCGCCCGAGCCGCTCCTCGTTCAACTGCGGAGAGGCGTCGGACGCTGCGAGAATGTCGAGCGCTTGCTGTTCGAAGACCTGTCCCCAGTGCAGCGCCCGGAAGATCGGGATCGCTTCGCGGGCGAACCGTGGCGCGACGCGATCCGCTTCGGGCGCGAACCGGGGCGGGTCGGCAAGCATTGAAAGGAGATACGAAGAGAACCTTTGATCGAGCCGGTCGTTGATCCCTGAACCCCAGGCGATCTCGAGGGCCCTCCAGCGGCCGTAACGAACTGCGTTCATGCGCGCATCGAGATCCGGAAAAAATCGGTGGGTGGAATTGGTCCAGGAGCCCTTCGGCGGAAAGCGCTCTTCCGGCAGAGAGCCGACCGCCACGGCGGCGAAAAAGAGGAGAAGCGGCACCCAGGCAGGGGAAGGGCGTTTCATCCGGCGAAAAGATACAGCAGTCAGTAGTCAGTAGTCGGTAGTCGGTAGCCCGGCTCCGGAATCACTGTCGACTACTGACTACCGACTAACGACTGTTTCCCCATCCATCACGCGGACGGGATAGGCCGGCCGTCGAGAGGACGTCCGGCCCGCCGCGAACGCCGAGCGGAGCTCTTCCAACGACCGCGCGAAGGGGGGTGGTGACGGATCGCGCTCGAGCGCCGCCTCCAACAGCCGGCCGGCCCCCTCGCGATCGCCCGTTGCGGCGAGCGCCTCTGCCGACAGGGCGAGTGCCTCCACCGAGCCGGGAACGCGGCGCAGCGCTTCCTGAGCCTTTGCCAGGGCGAGCCCCGGCCGCTTGCTCGTCAGAGCGAGATCGGCTTGTACGAGCAGCCCGCGCGACGCGACGTAATCTGCGTAGCCGCCGCTGGTGAGCAACGGATCGGGGGGCAGCGATTCCGAGGCCAGGGCCTGGAAGCGCGGATCGGCGGGATCCGCCGCGATTCCCAGATCGAGCGAGTAAGCCACGAAGCGTCCCAATCCGTGGGGATCCTGAGCAACCCAGGCCCGGCGAGCCGTCAGATCGAAGACGACCGAGTGTGAGGAGATCAGCGCATTGATCGCGTTGCGGTTGCCGGGCGAAAGCTCGCGGTCCCCTTTTCCTCGCCGGTCGCGGATCACACGGATCGCGCTCTTCGCGTCGAGAGAACGCTCTCCGGCGAGTAATTCCTCTAGCCGTTCCCGCCGATAGAGAGACGTGCTCGAAGCGGCGAGCCGGGCACCCGCGAAATCGGGAGTCTCCGGATGATTGGCCGCGAGGATCCGGCTGTCCGCGCGGCGCACCGCCCAGTGACTGGGGGTCTTCTCGACCACGGCCAATTCGCCCGTCTTTCCATCCGCGACGACGTAGATATCGGAGACGAACACGATGGCCTTTTCGAGGATTCCGACGGCCTCGTCGAGGTTGCTCGCTCGCTCGAGCACATCCGCCGCGACGAGCGTCGCGGGCTCGCCCGCAGAGGAGGTTTCCCCGGCGCTCCACGCGTTGACAAAGATGCCGATTCCTTCGCGGTTGAAGCCCGAGGTCACCCCCGTCAACCCGGCGAAGGTCACCGAGAGATAGGGAATGCCCTCGTCCGGAACCACGTAGGCCACGATCTTTTCCCGATCCAGCCGATCGCCCCCCTCGAAGTCGAAGTTGCGCGCCATCCAGGTGTGCCCGTCCGCGGTGCCCGGTCCCGACGCGGCGAAGCCGGTGCAGGCGGCCGCCAGCGGGGTGTCCTCCGCGTACCGTTGCGAGAAGTCGTGCAGGGCGTGAAGCGCCAGGTAGCGTGCGAAGGGGTTCCATTGCTCGTGGAAAGGATCCGGCGAGAGCGCGTCGGACAGCCCGGCGATCTCTTCCAGATGCTCGGCTGGAATCCCCGGGATCGACGCCCGCAGCTGGAGCGCGACGACCTTCGCAAGCAGGAGGCGCTTGAAGGGTGAAGGCAGGAACCGCTCGAGTATGCCGCGGAGGTCCCGCTCGACTGAGAGAATCTCCTCGTAAGCGAGGCGGCCGCGAGCATATCCGCGCCAGTACGCGTCCCCTGCGAGCCTCGCCTCACGGATGCCTTCGCGGACGCGCAAGAAGCTCGATCCCAGCCTGCGGATACCGCCCCCGGTCTGGACGCGGGCCGGCGGCGGCGGATACGGGGGCGGGACGAGGGGCCGATTGGGCGCGCAGCTACCGAGAGCGATCGAGAGGGCGAGAACCCCGAGCCGCTTTCTCACGTTGGAGACCTATCAAACCCGATGCCAGGTGTTTCCGGCGAGCGGGGGTTCGTCGGAGGCCGTCAAACTGGATCGCGGCGTCCCACGGCCAGGGCCACAAGAAGGAAGAGCAGATTCACGAGGGTTCCGGCGATCACCGGGTCCAATCCGAACGCGATCGCCGGCACGAACCGCCCGACGGCGGCGACGGCTCCTCCGGCGAGCATCGCCAGAATCGCCACTCTTTCCGAGAGGCGGCGCGGGCCCACCAGAAGAACGGCGAGGACGGGAAGGATGAGACCCGCGGCGAAGATCGAGTAACCGAGCTTCAACGTTTCGATCACGTCGCGATTCAGGGCGAGCGCGACGGAGAGACCGAGGGCCCCGTAAACGGGCGCCAGGACGCGGGCCGCGGGCAGCGGAGCCCGGCGCCCGGTGACGGCGGGAGCGAGGTCGCGCAGCGTGACGGCGACCGCTGAGAGCAGGACGGCATCGGCGGAGGAATGCATCGTCGCGACCAGGCAGACAAGAACGAGCGAGGCGAGCGGCGCCGGCACGAAAGCGAGCACCGCCCGCGGAAGAGTCTGAATCGGAGCCCCGGGTGTCAGAGCGGCGCGCGCGGAGAGCGCGATGGCGGCGACGGAGAGGCCGAAGAGAATCTTCGAGAACCCCGCCAGAGCCGCGGCACGCCGGGCTGTGGACTCGTCTCGGCAGGACAGGAGCTTCGCGTAAACGTCGCTGCCGACGAGATGAGGCAGGCCGATCGTGACGAGAAGAGCGAACGCGGCACCAGGACCCAGAGTCGAGGAGAATGGGAAGCTCCAGACCTCCCGCGGCAGCGTGAGCCATTGCCCGGAGTGCGCCAGCGCGCCGGCCAGAGCGATGCCGGGAATCCCGATCAGCATGAGGCCGTACTGGACCAGATCCGTTCGCACGACGGCGAACTGTCCGCCCAGAGCGGTGTAGAGCACGAAGACGGCTGTCGAGCCGACGATCGCCGGGATCGGCGAAAGGCCGAAGGCGGCGGTCAGGACGACCTGCGTCGCCTCGACCAAGAGCGCGAACCACACGATCTCGGAGACCAAAACGAGAAGCCCGGCGGCGACACGGGCCGAGCCGCCGTAGTACCGGCCCACGATCTCGGGCAGCGTCATCGCGCCTTCCCGCCTCACGCGGCGAGCCAGCAACAGAGCGAGGGCAAAGAGCCCGAGGGCTCCGGAGAAGTCCAGCCACAACCCGGAGAGGCCGTGTACGTAAACGAACGCCGCGAGGGCGACCGTCGTCGAGCCCCCGGTGGTCAGCGAAGCAAGGCCGAGGAACCCCCAAAAGGTGTTGAGTGATCGGCCCGCGACGAAGTACGACGCTTCGTCTCTGCCGGCACGCTTGCGCTGGAAGAAGCCGATCGCGAGGACCGAGGCGAGATAGACGAGTAGAAAGAGGGCTGTCGTCGCGGACATGCGCCGAGCTGTCAGCTTTCAGCTATCAGCTTTCAGCCAGCCGACGGAAGCCGAGAGCTGAGAGCTGTGAGCTGAAAGCTACATTCTCCTTGCCGCCTCGAGCGCCACTGCCTCGAAGAGTCGGACACCCACAACGAGGGCTCGCTCGTCGATGTCGAATCTCGGCGAATGGTGGGCTCGGTGCAATCCTTCCGGCGCGGAACCGACGAAGAAGAAGCATCCGGGAACCCTGTCCAGATAGACCGACATGTCTTCGCCGCCCAGTGTCCGCGTCTCGATTTCGACGTTCTCCTCTCCGAGCAGCCGGCGCGCGGTCTCGATGAAGAGATCGGCCATAGCCGGGTCGTTCACTGTCGCTCGGTTGACCCTCCGGTATTCGAGATTCGCCGAGACACCGGCGGCGGCGGCCGTCCCACGGACGATGCGCTCGACTTTCTCCGGCAGCGCTGCCCAGGCCGACTGGGTGAAGGAGCGAGCGGTTCCGGTCATCCGCACGCGCGTCGGAATGACGTTGAAGGCCGAGCCGCCCTGAATCGAAGCAATCGTGACGACGGCTGAATCCAGCGGCGAGATCTCGCGGGCCACGATCGACTGAAGTGCCTCGACGATGCGCGCCGCCGCAAGAATCGTGTCGAACGTTTCGTGAGGGGCGGCGCCGTGGCCTCCGGGTCCGGTCACGTCGATCGAGATCTCGTCGACCGCCGCCATGAGCGCGCCGCGGTTGACTCCGACCTTGCCGACAGGCAGCTGATTCCAGAGATGGAGGCCGAACGCCGCGATGACGCCTTCCAGCGCTCCATCGGCCGCCGCCGCCTGCGCTCCGCCGGCGCCTTCTTCCGCCGGCTGAAACAGGAATCGGAAGCGGCCCGCCGACGGGCTTTTCGCCAGACGCTCGGCCACCGCGAGACCGATCGCGACGTGGCCGTCGTGTCCGCAGGCGTGCATCTTTCCGGCGACCTCCGAGGCATAGGGCGCGCCGCTCTCCTCCGAAAGCGGGAGCGCGTCCATATCGGCGCGCAAGAGGATTCTTCCCGCCGGAGATCCCGCCGGATCGGCGGCGACCCCGGTGCGCCCGACCCCTCGCCGGGGAGGGAGTCCGGCGCTCTCGAGCCGCTGTGCGACGATGCCGGCGGTCCGAGTTTCCTCGAAAGCCAGCTCCGGGTGGCGGTGAAGGTCCCGGCGCGTCTGGATCAGAAGTTGAGACTCCTCGGCGGGAACGGATTGCTCCAATGGATCGAGAGGCGTTGGCACGCGGGGATTATAGGAGTCGACAGTCAAAGTCGACAGTCGACAGCGACGAGCCGAGAGCGGACAGCTCAGAGCTATAGTTCGGCTCATGACTCCGCTCTACTCCGAAGCGCTGGATCGCTACATTCAGGGCCTCCTGCCTGCCCGGGATCCGGTGATCCTCGAGATCGAGGAGCAGGCCCGGCAGCGCAAGATCCCGATCGTCGGTCCGGTCGTCGGCACAATGCTGGCCCTGCTGGCCGAATCGATCGGTGCGAGGCGAATCTTCGAGCTCGGAAGCGCCGTCGGCTACTCGACCGCCTTTTTCGCGCAGGCGGTGGGTCGGGAAGGGCGCGTTTTCTATACCGACGGCAATCCCGAAAACGCGCGGGAGGCGAGCGGATACCTCTCTCGCCTCGGACTGCTCGACCGCGTGGAAGTGCAGACGGGCGAGGCGGTCGGGCTGCTCACGAAATCGTCGGGCCTCTTCGACGTCATCTTCATCGACATCGACAAGTCGGGATATCCGGCGGCACTCGAAGCGGCGGCGGTGCGCGTTCGGCCGGGAGGGTATCTGCTTGCCGACAACGTGCTCTGGTCCGGCCGCGTCGTGGACGATTCCGTGCGCGACGAGAACACGGAAGGAATCCGGGAGTTCAACGCCCGGCTCTTTGCCCGCCCCGAGTTTCAGAGCACGATCGTGCCTTTGCGAGACGGGGTGGCGATCGCTCGCAAGCGGCTGTCGTGAACGACCGCGACGCGATCCTCCAGCAATTCCGCGCCTTTGCCGCCGCGCGCGAGCCGGATCTGTGGGAGGGGGCGCTTCTGGTCGCGCGCCTCGTGGATCCGCTGGAGGATCTGGATCCGACCCGAGCGGAGATCGATCGGCTGGCGGCCCGCGTCCGCGCGGCAGAGAGTCCGGCCGGCCACGAAGGGCTTGCCCGCGTGCTCTTTGAGGAGGAGGGTTTCCGCGGAGACGCGGAAGGCTATGACGACCCGACCAATTCCTCGGTCGCCCGCGTGCTCGTCAAGAAGAGCGGCATGCCGATCACGCTTTCGATCGTCACCATCGAGGCCGGCAGGCGCGCGGGTCTGCGCCTGACGGGCGTCGGGCTCCCGGGTCATTTCGTCGTCGGCGGAGCGGACCTGCCGGAGGGGAAGTTTCTCGACCCGTTCGATGGAGGAAAGCTGGCCGATCGGGACGGCCTGATGCTGCGCATTTCGGCGATCTTCGGGTCGCCCATCACCCTCCCGGCCGAGGCCTTCCTGCCCGACTCGTCTCGGGCCATCCTCATGCGAGTTCTCTTCAACCTGCGCCGTTCCTGGGAGCGGCGCGAGCATTTCGAGGAAGCGCTCTCCGCGCTCCAGTGCGCAGAGACGCTCGCTCCGGGAGATCCGAGCTTCCTGCGAGAGCGGGGCCTGTTGATGCTGCGGGCCGGCAGGTCCTCCGATGCGCTGGCCGCCCTGGAAGCCTATGTGTCGTCCTCCGCGGGGGAAGATGCCGAGGCCGTGGCGAAGCTGATCACGATCGTTCGAGAGGGAGCCGAAGTACCGGAAGAGAGGGAGACCGCGACACCGCCCAAGAAGATCTTCACGCTCGGGGAGGCGCGCGAGCTGCTCCCGCAAGTCCGGCAGATCACTTCGGAAGCCGTTTTCCGCTACGCGCGGCTGGGGGAGGGAGGGGAGACGGAGGAGGAGCGGCAGGGCATCGTGCGGACCTGGGTGCGCGAAGTCTCGACTCTCGGAGCCGAGATCAAGGGCCTGTGGCTCGTCGACTTCGACTCCGGAGCCGGCTACTACTGCTGGAAATATCCCGAGCCAGCGCTCGAGTACTTCCACGGCTACGAGGAGGGGTTCGCGGGGAGGCTACCGCTTCAATAAGCGAGTTCAACGTTCAAGGTTCAAGGTTCAAGGTTGGAACCGAGCTGTTCGGATCTCAACTTTGAACTTTGAACTTTGAACATTGAACTTAACGTGGCCATGAATCGCCAGGAGCCAGCTCGATCACCTCCGTAGCTAGACCGCGTTTCTTCAACTCTTCGCGTAACAGGCCCGGCGTCCCCGTCAGGACCGGAAACGTTCCCCAATGGATGGGAATGACTCGCGGGACGCGCAGCAGCTCGCAGGCCTTCGCCGCCTCGCGCGGGCCCATTGTGTAGAAGTCTCCGATCGGAAGCAGCGCCAGGTCCGGCTCATAGAGCTCGCCGATCAAGGCCATGTCGGAAAAGACGTTGGTGTCCCCCGCGTGGTAGATGCGGAAGCCATCCTCGAAGGTCATCACGTAGCCGCAGGGCTCGCCCGCGTATTGCGCCGGCGCGTTGCCGGGCG
Organism: Acidobacteriota bacterium; assembly: GCA_046728075.1. Lineage (GTDB taxonomy): Bacteria > Acidobacteriota > Thermoanaerobaculia > UBA5066 > Gp7-AA6 > JBKPDV01. Next base: position 14,267 of record JBKPDV010000171.1, read on the forward strand.
AAGCGCCCGCGGAGTGGTCGGCGTGCACCATGCGAAACGAAACGCGGCTGACTGTCTGACTTCCGCCCTTGTTCATGCCGGCGACCCGCTCGAGACCCTTGGAGGCGGCCCAAAGCGCCAGCTCGAAGATCCCGACGACCGTGGCCCCTGTCTTGCGGGCGAGCTGGACGCCGTCGTCGCCGAAGTGGTCGAAGTGGCCGTGAGTCGCCGCGATCACGTCGATCTTTCCGACATCGAAGCCCTTCGGGAACTTCGGATTGCTCAGGAACGGGTCAATCGCGACCCGCGTTCCGCCGGGCGCCTCGATCAGAACCGCGGCGTGGCCGAGCCAGGTCAATTTGCCGGTGAATTCCTTTCTAGTCATGACACGGCGCTCCAACTCTTCCGCGCTCAAGCGTCCGACGGGGGGACTGGGGGACTGGGGGTCGGGGCAAAAATCTGCTTGCTCGATCCGGTCTCGTCAAGTTTCCCCCCGTCCCCCCCTAAACCCCTCACCCCCTCCGGGTCTTGGAAGATACGACCCGGTAAAAAAAAGCAAGTGCGTTATTAAGAAGCCCACCA
>JBKPDV010000172.1:0-10349 GCA_046728075.1 Acidobacteriota bacterium
GGGTGAGGGGTTCGTCGCTCTACTCAAGAGACACAGCGAGGAGTAGAAGCGGGTAAGGGGCGCCCCTCACCCCGACCCTTTCCCGCCGAAACAGGGAGCGGAGGCGGCATTCGGGCCATCCTCCGTCACGACCCGGTCACAACCGCGGGCGACAATAGCCGCGAGCCGACTGATGCCGACTCCGCCAAAAGCCCGCGTCCTCGTCGTGGAAGATGAGAAAAAGACCGCCGAGGTCCTGCGGCTCTACCTCGAGCACGGCGGGTTCGAGGTCACCGTCGCCCGGACGGGCGACGAAGCTCTCTCGCAGGCGCGGACGGGGCGGCCCGATCTGGTGCTGCTCGATCGGATGCTGCCCGGCCTGGACGGGATCGCGATTTGTCGGGCGCTGCGCGCGGAGTCCGACATCGGGATCATCCTGGTCACGGCGCGCACCGCCGAAGAAGACCGGCTCGAGGGGTTACGCGCGGGCGCCGACGACTACGTCTCGAAGCCTTTCAGCCCGCGTGAGGTTCTGGCGCGCGTGCGCGCGGTTTTGCGACGCTCGAAATCAGAGAAGAGCGCGCCCGACACCGCTCGCAGCCGAAGCATCGAGCTGGACTTCGCCGAACGGGCTGCCCGGGTGCGTGGCCGCTCTGTCTCCCTTTCCCGCGCCGAGTTCGATCTGCTCGCGGCCTTTGTGCGCGCACCCGGCCGGACTTTCAGCCGGGAAGAGTTGGTCGAGCGGGTCTTCGGGGACAAACCCGACGTGCTGGCTCGCACGGTGGACGCTCGCGTCATGCGCCTGCGGCGCAAGATCGAGCAAAGAGGCCAGCCCTCTCTTCTCGTGACCGTCTTCGGGATTGGTTACCGGCTGGACGATTCTCGCCGTGCATAGCCTGCGCTGGCGTCTGGTCGGAATGATGGCGGCGGTTGCCGTCATCGCGCTCGTCGCGGTCGCCATGCTCTCCAGCCAGATCTCGCGACGCGAGTTCCATCGCCTGCAGAAACTCCGGAGCGTTGAGCAGACGCGTGGCCAGGGCGATTCTGGATTGCTCGAAAGGACCAGGGCGTCGTTGGAGGAGCTCTACCGCTCGCGGGGAGACTGGAACGCCGCGCGCGAGCTGTTGGCGGCCCCCCGGGCCGCGGGAGCGCCACGGCTGTTGCTCGTCGATCCGAGTGGAAGAATTCTCTATGCGCCGGCCGGGATGTCACAGGCGCGGGTGGAGCTCGACCGGCCGGCTGGAGTGACAGTCCGGGTGGAGCAGTCGGGGCCGCAGGGGAAGACGAGTCTTCTGATTCGCGGGCCACGTGTCTCGGTGCGCGACGCGAACGGCCGCGAGGTCGGCATCCTGACGGCTCTTCCGCCGCCGCCGGTCGAGCTGCTCGAGGAGGAGAAACAGTTCGTCGGATCCGTCAACCGATGGCTCGTCGGCGCGGTCGCGATTTCGGGAGCGCTCGCGTTCACTCTGGCGCTCGCGCTGTCCCGGCGCATTCTCGGCCCCGTGAACCGGTTGACCAACGCCGCGCAACGCCTGGCCACGGGAGACCTGTCGCAGCGTGTCGAGGTGGAGTCGCAGGACGAAATCGGCCAGCTGGGATTGGCGTTCAACGGTATGGCGGACGGCCTGGCTCGGCTGGAACAGCTGCGCCACAACATGGTCAGCGATGTCGCTCACGAGTTGCGCACGCCGCTGACCAACATCCGCGGACAACTCGAGACGGTACAGGACGGCCTCGCGGTCCCGACTCGGGATCTCGTGGACTCGCTTCACGAAGAGGTCCTCCTGCTCTCCCGTTTGGCCGACGATCTCCAGGAGCTGGCGATTGCCGAAGCCGGGCAGCTGCGTCTTGATCGCGAGCCCGTGGACGTGGCACAGGCCGTCGAGGGGGCGGTGCGCGCGAGCGGCGCGGCGGCGGGAGGTTTGCCCCGACCCATTCAAATCGAGCTTTCTCCCAACCTTTCCCGTGTCGCGGCGGATCCGGGGCGCCTCGCTCAGATTCTCCGGAACCTGCTGGCCAACGCGATCGCTCATACGCCCGCGGGCGGGCGAATCGTCGTGACCGGGCGCCCCTGCGGCGCCTTTGTCGAGCTCGCTGTCCGTGACGAAGGAAAAGGGATCGCGCCGGAGCACCTTCCCTTCGTCTTCGAGCGCTTCTACAAGGCCGACCCCGCGCGCGGCCGCGCCGCCGGTGGAGCGGGACTCGGCCTCGCGATCGTGCGCCAGCTCGTGCGGGCCCACGGCGGAGACGTGCGGGTCGAGAGTGAGCCCGGGGCCGGCGCGGCTTTCTTCTTCACTCTGCCGGCCGTCATCGAACCGTCATAAGTCTCGGCCAGAGTCCGCTCAGGCCGAAATTTTGATGGAGGTCTCGATGATCTGTCTGCAAAGCTTGTTGGCTCTTCTCCCGGTCGCGGCGGTGTGGCTCTCCCCTTCTCCGGTCCCTGCCCCTTCGGCGCCGCTCCCTCCTCTCACCACTCCCGGCGCGTCCCCGGCGAGCTCTGCCGCCAACCCGGGGCCGCGGACGGCGCCCGCTCTTCCTCAGACGCCCGAAGGCAAACGGCTCGCGGCATTTCTCGCGGCGGCGGAGGCCGGCACGGAATCGGCCGTACGCGCATTCATCGTGGAGAACTTCCCCGCCTCGGCGCTGGCCGAGACGCCAGTCGAGCCGCGGCTCAAGCGGATCCTGGGATTGATCACGCGCTCCGGCCCCTTCGATCTGCTGGAGGCGCTGCCGGCTCGATCCAATCGCGCTTCCATGCGCGTCCGTTCGCGCAAGACCGGAGGAACTCTCGAGGTCTCTCTCGAGCTCGAGGAAGGGGCCGGCCGGGGCGTGCTCGGGGTCGATCTGGACGAGGTCGCGGACAGCTCCGCGGACGACGCGCCGAAGAAGAACGACGCCGAGCTCGCCGCCGCGGTCAACGCGGCCGTTTCGGCGCTTGCGGCGCGCGAGGCCTTTTCGGGAGTCGTGCTGCTCGCGCGCGGAGGAGAGCCGTTTTTCCAAAAGGCCTGGGGAATGGCCGACCGAGATACGGCTGTTCCCAACCGCGTCGACACTAAGTTCAACGTCGGCTCGATCGGGAAGGCCTTCACGCGCGCCGCCGTCATGGATTTCGTCCACTCGGGCCGCCTCTCGCTCGACGACACGGTGAGCAAGCACCTGCCGGAAGCGCGCATTCCCTCCTCCGACAAAATGACCGTCAGCCAGCTGCTCGAGATGACCTCCGGCCTCGGCGACGTCTTCGGGCAAAAATACGAAGCGACGCCCAAGGAGCGGCTGAAGACTCTCTCCGATTTCCTTCCTCTCTTCGAAGGGGAAAAGCTCAAGTTCGAGCCGGGCCAGGGCAAGGCTTACTCCAACGCGGGTTATGTCGTGTTGGGCCTGATCGTCGAGAAGATCTCAGGCCGCTCCTACTGGGATTTCGTGCGAGAACACATCTTTTCTCCGGCGGGGATGACGGACACGGGTCCCTTTGGGCCAAACGAGGTCGTTGCCAACCGCGCGATCGGCTACACGAAGACGCCGGAAGGAACCTGGAGAGCCAACACTTTCGCGCTCCCGGCGCGCGCGAGCTCGGCCGGCGGCGTGCATTCGACGACTCGAGACCTGCTCCGATTCGTGCGCGCTGTTGGCGACGGCCGCATCCTGCAGCGGCCGACGCCTTCGACGGCAGGCGCGCCCCAGTTGGGGATCGCCGGCGGAACCGTAGGGGCCAACGCCGTCGTCGAGGCGCGCCCCGACGGTCTCATCGTGATCGTTCTGGCGAATCTCGATCCCCCGGCGGCCGAAAAACTGGCCCAGCGCATCCGGAAGTGGGCTCCCCCCGGGCCCGGAGTCTGAGCTTCCTTATTCGCTCGAGCGGCCGCCACGCGGGCGGCCGCTTCCGGGGAGGAGCCTTTCCGCTTGCGCGTCATCCCGTTTATTGGAAAGAATGGGAATGGATAGGCATGTCGTAAACCCGGTCGGTCCCGTCAAATCGTCTACCGGGCCCGGGGCGGCCGCGGAGCCGAGGTCTCCCACCGCCCGACCGAGCGGATTTCCGACCTGCCCACATAGGTGGGCCATGACCGACAAGAGACAGTTCCAGATATCGGCTGAACGCGACTGTCGATTTCACTTCCGTCCATTCCAGGATCAGCGGCATGACCCGCGACGTTTCCCTCGGAGGTTTCTTCGTCCGAACGAGCAGGGCTCCGTATGACAGGCAGAAGCTGCTCGTGACTCTGCGCCTGGCGGATCAGCGCGAGTTCCTCTTTCGCGGCGAGGTCGTCCGCACGTTCCGCGAGCCCATCCCTCCCCCGGACCAGCCTCCAAACGGGTTCGCTCTCGCGATACGCGACAGCGAGAGCTACAAGCGATTCGTTCAGGCCGTCGCGGCAAGCGCTCCACCGTCCTAAGTCACCTCGCGTCTCGAGCCGTCGGACCGTCCCGCTCGTCGGAGGAGGCAACGCCCCTCGAGAGCACGATCCGTCTCGCCCGGAAGTCGATCGTAACGCGGTCGAACTCCCGCAGGAGATCCTGACCGAGAAGGCCGTCGATGCGCTGCCCGAAGGCTCGCGAGACTTCCTCCATCTCCATCGCGACGACGCTGCGGCCGCGCCACATCCGGCCACCGAGCTCCAACGTCGCCTCCGTGTAAGTCCCGCGAGCGTTGAATCCCGGTCCATCCGTCGAGAATCGCGACGGCGGGACCGACCGGGACAGAGCCACGAGTCCTCTAGCCAGAATCGTCCGGCTCGCCCCGGTGTCGAGAATCAGGAGAACCGGCTTTCCGTTGGCCGTTCCGCGCACGAGAATCCCGGGTTGAGAACCGGAGATCTCGAAAGGCAGCTCCAGATCCTGACAGAGTCCGGTCGAGGCACTCACCAGCAGAACGAGCAATCCCAATCCTGTCTTTTTCACGCGACACCTCCTGGACCGGCCCAGAGCCGGCGAAGGCAACGCTGGCGGACATCGACCCCTACCTCCATGCACGGAGAGTCATTTCTGGATGGATCGGAGGTCACCGTGGAATCTGCTGACCGGCCGGGGTTTGACTCTCGGTGTCATCGCCGAGAGGGGGTCTCGAAATTCAGCCGAAACGAGCGGGGCGCCATAGACTGAGAGAGCGATGAGGCTCGCGGAGGGACGAGTGCGGTTCGGGCCTTTCGAGGCAGACCTGCCTGCAGGCGAGCTGCGCAAGAGCGGCTTGAAGATCCGGCTGGCTGGCCAGCCATTCGAGATCCTGAGCATGCTCCTGGAGAGGCCGGGAGAGGTCGTCACGCGCGAGCAGTTGCGCCAGCTGCTGTGGCCGCAGAACACCTACGTCGACTACGAGCACAGCTTGAACGCCGCGATCAACAAGCTGCGTGAGGCGCTCTCGGATTCCGCCGACAGGCCGCTCTATGTCGAGACGTTGCCGCGCCGCGGCTACCGGTTCATCGCGCCGGTGGAAGCCGCTAACGGAGCGCCGCCGGAGTCGGCCCCGCCGATCGTGCCGGCTCCCACTGCGGAGATCGTCGAGACGGCGCCTCGCGAGAAGCCTCGGAGGGTGGCGGCGCGACGGCGGCTCGGCCTCGCCGTCTCCGCGATCGCCGTCGTGCTCGCGATCGCGGGAGCCGTCTTCGTCGCGCGCCGCGACCGCCGATCCGGGTCGCGCGATCCGATCCGCGCGCTCGCCGTGCTGCCGTTCGAGAACCTGAGCCGCGATCCGGAACAGGACTATTTCGCGGACGGGATCACGGAGGCGCTGATCTCACGCCTCTCGCAGATCCAATCGCTCCACGTCATCTCACGGACCTCGGTGATGCAGTACCGAGGAGCCAAGGAGCCGCTGCCCGAAATCGCCAAGCGCCTCTCGGTCGACGCCGTCGTCGAAGGAACCGTGCAGCGCGTCGGCGACCGCGTGGCGATTGTCGCAAGGCTCGTCGACGCGACTGCGGATCGCAACCTCTGGACCGGCCACTACGAGGGGGACCTGCGCGACGTGCTCGGCCTGCAGAGCCAGGTGGCAGGCGCAGTCGCGGAAGGGATCCGGGCGAAAGCGACCGCGGAAGAGCGTTCGCGCGCATTGTGGTCGCGGCAGGTGGACCCGCAGGCATACGCCGCGTACCTCAAGGGCCGCTTCTACGCCGAAAAATCGGTTTCCTGGGCGACCGAGCGCGCCGTCAAGGAGTTCGAAGAGTCGGTCCGCCGGGATCCCACGTTTGCTCCCGCGTGGGCGCGGTTGGGAGAATCACTGCTCTTCAGCTATCCCCCCAAGGAGAAGATGCCCCAGGGAAAGGCCGCGGCGCTCCATGCCCTGGAGCTCAACCCGAACTTGACCGAGGCCCACGTCGTGCTCGGTCTTGCCCAGACTTTCTTGGATTGGGACTGGGCCGCCGCCGAGAAGTCGTTCCAGCGGGCGCTCGAGCTCAATCCGGCCTCTTCCGACGTGCATTACCGATATTCACACCTGCTCGCAGCACTCGGCAGGTTCGATCCCGCGATTGCGGAATGCCGTCAGGCGCTCCTTCTGGACCCCCTTTCTCCGAGCGTGGGCCACTACCTGGGCCGCATCTATTACTTCGCCCGACGCTACGACGAGGCCGTGGCGCAGTTCCAGAAGATCCTGGAACTGGACCCCAATGACTATTGGTCCCACCTCTTTCTTTCTAATGTCTATGGAAAGCTGGGACGTTTCGACGAAGCGCAACGTCACCTCGAGCGAGCCTGTGCGCTCGAGGGGATTTCTCCGGATCAGATTGCGCTCCTGCGACGGGAGTACGGCGAGAAGGGCCTGGCGGCAGCGCTTCGGAAGCTGATCGAGCTGACCAACCCGCGACGCGTGGGGCCGCTCGGCTCCTCGGCGCCCGCGCTGCTCAACGCGCTGATCGGCGACGTCGACGAAGCGATCGCGTGGCTTCAAAGAGCCTTCGAGTCGCACACTCGGGATTTGATCTACGTCAAGGTCGAGCCGGCGTACGACTCGCTTCGGGCGGATCCGCGGTTTGCGGAGATCCAGAGGCGAATCGGCCTGCCTCCGTGATGAAGTTTAGGATCCGCAGCCCGGCCCGGCCGCGGCGGCCTTCTTGGGCAGCGGCAATTCAAAATCGATTTGCCACGAATATTTGAGCTGGTCGCTCAACTTGCCCCCCGTCACCCTCCCGGCGAGCCTTCCTCCCAGTTTCAGGTCTCCGGACAGTTTCTCGATCTTGAACTCCTTGTCCCTGGGAAGCTCAAAGACCCACTGGCGCCCGAGCAGCGGACCCGAGGCGTGGTTCATGCTCATCTCGACTGATTTCACGGCCGCGGCGTCCGGCGTCGCCTTTCCGCCTCCCGGGCAAAAGGCCAGGTGCGCCATCGTCCGAGGCTTGCCCGTTGAATCACTGTCCTTGGCATAGGAGTTCATCTGAAATGTCCTGGCTTCTTCGGCGGACAAGGGAATCTCCGTGAAGTAGAGCGTCACGCTGTTTTCGCCCTCGTAGAAAGCGACCGCGCAATGTTTGAGAGTGACCTCCTTGCCGCCGATGACGGCCCGGACCACGCATTTCTCCTCTGCCCGGCCGCAGACGGCGGATGCCAGGATCAACCCTGCAGTGAAGAAGACGCGCCGCGCCGGGATCATGCTGTCCCCCTTTCCCGAAACGGAAGTCATTATCGCCTGATGAGCGGCCTGCGCCGCGCGTGGACCGTCACTCCCGCCCGTCGATAGAATGCCTTCAAAGATTCGCCCGCGACCAACACCTCGATTCGAAAGGAGGAGAAGATGAGAACAGCTCTGCCCCGGTGGATGGGTCTCGCGATCATCCTCGGTTTTTCAGCGGCAGTCCTCGCACAGACCAAGACGACGGAAACGAAGAAAACGGAGTCGAAGCCGGTGGAATCGTGGTGATCTTTTCTCGTTCCGCAAGAACGGGGGCGGCAGTGGCCGTTCTGATGGCGGCGATCGCCGCGATCGCCTGCGCCGGCAAACTCACGAAAGCAAACTACGACAAAGTGGTTAACGGAATGTCTCCCGCGCAAGTCGAAAACATTCTTGGGCCAGGGTCCGAGCAGGCGAGCTCGGGCATTACGATTCCGGGAACGGCCACCGGCACGGCGACCGGGATTGGCGCCCCCGGCACCACGGTGTCGACGAAGGTCTTCGTCTGGCGCAGGGGCGGCAAAGTGATCACCGTGACTTTCTTGAACGACCAGGTGGTCGCGAAGACTCAGGTCGGGCTTTAGACCGTCGCTCCCGCTTGCTCCGGACCTGCGCCTTGCGGCGCACCGGCGCTCGGCTCGCCCAAAGGGGCTCGACCGAGCGCCTGGTCCCTCGCGCGCTCTCGCTCCCGCGGCGCGCGCCTCCTCCCCTCTGGGAGACTTCGCGCGCCGCGATCCGGACTGTCACCGGGTCGGCCAAGTGAGACGGCTCTCGACTTGAACTCCGGACCGCGAGCGTGACCGCGAGGCCGGTTCGTCACGCACTCTCGCTCGCGCGGTTAGTCGGCGGCAAGAATCTGGAATTGCTCGATTTTGCCGTCGGGCATGTCGCGCTCCCAGATCTGGAGTGTCTTCTTGCCGAACTTGAGGTCGAAGCGACGGAAGGTCATTCCGCCGCGATCCTGCTGCGCGGCCGGCTCGAACTGAAGCGGAGCGCCGAGCGGCCGGAGCCCCTCCGCGAAGTCGCGCAGGGCGAGCTCCGTGAAGTAGCTGTTCGCGTTGTCGGTCAATTGTGAGCGGTCGATCTTCCCGGTCTGCAGTCCCTCGAAGATGCGCCTGGCTCGTTCCTGCGCGGCGGCGCTCGAGGCCCGGTCCCTGAAGAGGAGCGGCGCGATCCGGTTGGCGATCGCGGAGGACGCCGCGGCGGCATCCAGATTCGTCAGCACGGTGACGGCCGCCCGATCGTCGGGAAAGATCGTATTCGATGCGGTAAAGCCGGACACCTCGCCGCCGTGCGAGAGAGCGCGGCGAGAGAGCTGCGGCGCCACGTTCAGGCCCAGCCCATAGCGCGTTCCAAGGCCGTTCTTCAATCGCACGGCGGTCTCCATCTCCAGGGAAGAGGCGGGGCTCAAGAGGCGATGTTCGATCAACGCGATATTCCATTTCGCGAGGTCCCTGGCCGTCATCGCGATCTCGCCCGCGGCAAAGAGCCAGCCCTTTCCTTCCTTGGGCGCGACCCGCCGCGGCCCGAGACCGTAGCGGAGATATCCGACGGGATCGCTCTCCGTCAGGCGGCCCCGGTCGATATCGGTGACGCTCTCCATCGCGAGCGGCGTGAAGACGCGAGACCGAAGGAGCTCCCACAGAGGCACACCGGATGCCTTCTCGGCGATCAACCCGGCGATGACATAGCCGGTGTTGCTGTATTGCCACTCGGTTCCCGGAGCGAAATCCAGCGGCTTCTTCGCCCAACGGCTCAGGATCTCCTCGGCCGTCACCTCGCGGGTCATGAAAGGAGGCACGTAGTCCTGAGGCCAGTAATCCTGATAACCCGAGGTGTGCGACAGGAGCTGCCGGACCGTGACCTCGCTCGCGCGAGTCAGGTCGGGAAGGTATTTGGAGACCGGGTCGTCGAGCGAAAGCTTGTGCTGTTCCGCGAGCATCAGGATCGCGGCCGCCGTGAACTGCTTCGAGACCGATCCGATGCTGTATCGCATCTCGGGCCGCGCCGGGGTGCGCGGCTCGAGCCTCGCGTCGCCGTACGCGGCAACGTAGACGATCCGCCCACCCTGCACGATCGCGATGGAAGCGCTCGGGACTCCGGTGGAGACGAGAACCTCCTGCGTGATCCGGTCGACGGCGGAGCGCAGGTCGGGCGCGAACGTCGGCTCGGCGGTCTGCCCGGTTTGCGCGAGCCGCGCAGCAGACGGCAGAAAGAGAAGGCCGAAGACCCACAATATTCTGCGAGAGGCTCTCCGCTGCATGGCTTACTCCTGTGGCGTTCGCGAGCTTCGTCGCGTGCCCGGACACTCAGGTCTTTTCGAGAACACCTTGCGGCGCCAGCGGGAGGCTTCGTAAGCGAATCCCGGTCGCGGCGAAAATGGCGTTGCCGACGGCGGGAGCCAGCCCCACGATCGGCGTCTCGCCGGCGCCGGCCGACGGCAGATCCTTTCGATCGACAAGGACGACCTCGATCTCCGGCAGATCCGCGAAGCGCGGCACGCGGTACTGAGAGAAGTGCGGATTGGTGATCTTTCCGTTTTCGAACCGAATCTGCTCGAACAGCGCGCCGCCGATTCCCTGGACGATCGCTCCCTCGATCTGATTACGCAGCCCGTTGGGATTGACGACGGCGCCGCACTCGAACGCTTCGACGACGCGCCGAATCGACACGCGGCGGCTCGCGGGATCGACTTCGACTTCCGCGCACGTCGCGACGTAGCCGCCTTTCTCGACCCCGCAGGCGATCCCGAAGCCGCGTCCGGGGGCCG
>JBKPDV010000173.1:0-7172 GCA_046728075.1 Acidobacteriota bacterium
ACTGAGGGTCGTTTGATGACAGGCGCAGAGCATCTTGCGCCTCCTGCTTCGCCTCTTCGAGCTTGCCGGTCTTTGCCAGGCAAAGGCTGAGGACGGAGTGGACGAGAGCGTTGCGTGGATTCCTGCGCAATTCGTCCCGGCAGAGGGCGATCGCCCGGCGATAGGTCTCGGCAGCCTTCGACTCATATCCCTTGTCCCAGCGGTAAGAGTCCGCGAGATTGGCCCAGGCCTGAAAATGACCCGGGGTCAGCTGCACGGCTCGCTCCTGCAGGGCGGCCGCCTCCCGGAAGTGGCCGAGAAAGTATTCGGAGGCGCCGGCGTTGGTATAGGCGAGCGTCGTCGGCTCGAGTGTCAGCGACTTTCGATAGGCCTCGGCCGCCTTTTCCAGCTCCCCGGCCATTTCGTAGGCGCCGCCGAGGTTGCCGAACGCTCGGGCGCTGTCAGGTGCGAGTTGCGTGACTCGTCGGAATGTCTCCGCCGCTTCACCGTACCTCCCCCGGTAGAAGAAGAAGCCGGCGAGTTTGCTGTACCCGCCGAAATAGGAGGGTTGGAGCGCGATTGCCCGGCGGTAGGACTCTTCCGCACGTTTCGCGTCGCCCGCAGCGTCGTAAGAGCGCGCCAGGCCCAAGAGGGCGTCGAAATTGTTTGGCTGTGCGGCCAGAGCCTGCTGGAACGCCTTCACAGCATCCGTAGGCTCTCCCATGCGCAAGTGGACCTCTCCTGCCGTGGCATAGACCTCGGGACGGTCGGGATCGAGCTGCTGCGCGCGGGCCGACTCCTTCACCGCCATTTCAGCAAGCGAAGGCTCGCGCGTGAGCGTGTACTTCAGCAGGCAGGCTCGAGCGAGGACCGCGTGGGCGAGTGCCGCATTGGGACTTTCGGCCACGAGCGCTTCCAGCAGACGAATGGCCTCCTCGATCGAGGCGGATCTGTCGTAGCGCTGAAGAAGTCCGAGCGCCTGAATGTAGCGCATCTGCTGGCTCGCGGTCTCGAGGCCGGTCGGCGTCGGACTCTTCCGGGCCGGGATGGGCAGCTTCAACTGACTCGCCATGTGTTCGGCAACTTGGGCCTGCATTCCAAAGAGATCGGAGGCCGAACCCTCGATGGCGCCCGCGGCCACCTGAACCCGCGACTGGACGTTCCAGACCAGGTAGATGATGCGCACGCGGTCCCCGTCGCGCATGATGGAGGGCCGCACGACGAGATGGGCACCGACGCTGCGGGCGGCGCCGAACGGATCTGCATTCTTGTCGGAGGCGGCGACGGCGGCTGTCGGTGTGACGACCTGGATTCCAGGAACGTCGTTCAAGCGAGCCGAAAGGGTTTCCACGAGACCGTCGCCGATGACCTGTCCCCCCGGGAAGTCGCTGATGACTTTGGCCGGCAGGACGACGATGGACCGATCGGATGCCGGCGGGCCCGGCGACATTCCGCGCACGCGCAGGAACAGGTACCCCAACAGAACAGCCGCCACAATCAGCGCCACGACGACGGCGGCGCTCCGACCCACGCGCCTCGGTGGGATGATCTTGGGCGCCTCGCTGGAGGGAAACTCGGTGGACCGCTCAAGTCCCGAGCGCGCGTCGCCGATGTCTCGCAGGCGCTCGTTGGCGTTTTTCTGGAGGCAATGGGCGAGGAGCTCTCGCACACGCGGCGGCGTCGCGGGAGGCAGCGCGCTCCAATCCGGCTCCTTGGTGAGGATCGACGCGAGAATGTCGGAGGCCGTTTCGCCCGTGAAGGCGCGGCGGCCCGAAAGCATCTCGAAGAGAACGCAGCCAAACGCCCAGATGTCGGTGCGCTTGTCCACATCCTTCCCGCGCGCCTGCTCGGGGCTCATGAACTCGACGGTTCCGAGGATCGTGCCGGGCCGCGTCTGGTCGAGAGTCCTGGTCGGCGATTCGGACAACCCTTCGTCGCTGGCCGGCAACTCCATCGCTTTGGCCAGGCCGAGATCGAGAATCTTGACTCTTCCATCGGGCGTGACCTTGATATTCGCGGGCTTCAGGTCGCGATGGACGACCCCCCGCTCGTGCGCCGCCTCCAGTCCGTCGGCGATCTGGCGACCGATCTGGAGTGATTCTTCGAGCGGAATCGGTCCGCGGGAAAGCAGACCCCCCAGCGTTTCGCCCGGCACCAGCTCCATGGCGAGATAACGAATGTCCCCCGCTTCCTCGGCTCCGTATATCGCGGCGATCGCGGGGTGATTGATCGAAGCGAGCAAGCGCGCTTCGCGCTCGAAGCGGGCCACTCGACGGGGGTCGCCGGAAAAAGCCGCCGGCAGGACCTTGATCGCGACTTCGCGCTCCAACCGAGTGTCTCGCGCGCGATAGACCTCTCCCATCCCGCCGGCGCCCAACGGGCCGAGAATCTCGAAGACACCGAGCCTGACGCCCGGTTGAAGTGACATGAAGCGGGGTCGATTCTATTTCGAGAGCCGCGAGAGGCCGGTGTTCCGATGTTCGGGGAGCCGCCTGGTCCGCGCCGAGATGCCCGAGCGGACTGACCGACTGGTTTGTCAACCGGCGCCGGGCGGCCGAAGCGGGCGGTGTGGTGAGGCGGCTAGGGGCGCCCGCGGCCCTTGAAGCCGAGTCGGGCGGCGAGACCCGAGACGGGCGCCTTCGCGGCCTCGGTCGGGGTCTCCTGAGGTGCGGGTGCAGTAGCGACGCGGACGGCCTCCCGATTGACGCGTTCGACTAAGGCTTCAAGCTTCTTCAAAACGCCCATCACTTCAACTGGACCATCCGTCGACCGCGCCGTGAACGAGACTTCGCTCGTGCCGGGGTCAAGGCGGAAGCGGGCATACTCGTCGGATCCCGCCGTGAAACGCCTATAACATTCGGCCCATCGCCGGTCGAGCCGGCCCGTGAGAGAGACCGCATATCGGTCGAAGAGCGGTCCTGCTTGCTCCCAGTTGAGTCCCACGGCATCCACGACCACGTCGTAGATCACTCTCTGTTCTTTTTCTTCCAAGCGGACTCCTTGGCGTTGTTGGCTTCTGCCAGAGCAAGGAGAGGACCAACCACGCAAGCGCCTCCGTCGATGAGGCTTGGCGCGCCACCGCTCTCCAAAAGTGACAAAAAGCGCGAGCCCTTCGATTCGAAGACTTCGGGGGAGAGTCATCACTCAGACCATTACGGCCCGCCGGCCGGGAGACATAGCGACAGAACTCCTGGCTGCGCCGACCCGGTCACAGTCCGGGTCGCGGCGCGCGAAGTCTCCCAGAGGGGAGGAGGCGCGCGCCGCGGGAGCGAGAGCGCGCGAGGGATCAGGCTCGCGGTCGAGCCCCTTTGGGCGAGCCGCGAGCCGGTGCGCCGAAGCCGCAGATCCCGAGCAAGCGGAAGCGACGGTGGTGCGAGAGGAGGGACTCGAACCCTCACGGGTTACCCCACGGGATCCTAAGTCCCGCGCGTCTGCCAGTTCCGCCACTCTCGCGGTCCAGACATCGTAAGAGCAATCGGATGAGGATTCAACGCCGCGCTGTTACTGTATCCGTGATGCGCAAGAGTTCGGACTCTCTGGGAATCGCGGCGTTCGTATTAGGAATCTTCACGGGAGCGACGATCGTTTTTGGCGAGCAGAAGGTCGATCCCCGGATCTTCGCCGGGAGGGCGGACTTCGAGAAGACCTCCTTCCTCGTGGTCCTGCGGGACCAGGCGGATCTCTCCGGCGCGGAATCGATCGCCGACCCCACCGACCGCGTCCGATTCGTCTACGAATCCTTGCGGGCTCAGGCGGAGCTCTCGCAGGCTGCCTTGCGCGCCCGGCTGAACGCGGATCGAGTCCCTTATCGCTCCTACTTCCTGGTCAACATGATCGAGGTGGAGGGGGACCGCCATCTCGCGGCCGCGCTCGCGGCTCGCAACGAGGTCTCGAGCGTCGCGCCCAACGCTCCCTTTACGCCGGCTCCGGCTCCGCGCGAGCCCGAGGCGTTGACCGCGGCGGCCGGGATCCTCGCGGCCACGACGGTCGAGCCGAATATCGCGAAGATCGGAGCGCCGGACGTCTGGGCGCGCGGCTTCACCGGGCAGGGCATCGTCATCGGAATGGCCGACACGGGAGTGACCTGGGACCATTCGGCCTTGAAGGCGCACTATCGGGGCTTCGATGGAATCGGTGTTTCTCACGACTACAACTGGCACGATGCGGTCCATGACGCGCGGGCGGCCAACCCTTGCGGCTCGAGCGCATCGACCCCTTGCGACGACGACGGGCACGGAACCTCGACGGCGGGTCTGGCGGTCGGGGACGACGGGGCGGGAAACCAGGTGGGAGTCGCGCCCGGAGCGAAGTTCATCGCCTGCCGGAACATGGATCAAGGGGACGGAACCCCGGCCCGGTATACCGAGTGTTTCCAGTTCTTTCTGGCTCCGACCGACCACAACGGCGCCAACCCGCGGCCGGACCTGGCCGCTCACATCATCAGCAACTCCTGGGGATGTCCGGACACGGAAGGCTGCACTGATCCGAACGTGCTCCGCGCGGTGGTCGAGAACGTTCGCGCGGCCGGAATCTTCGTCGCGGTCGCGGCGTCCAACGACGGCCCGAGCTGCGCGACGGTCGACATACCCGGTCTCTACGAGGCCTCCTTCTCCGTCGGCGCCACCACGCTCGCCGACACGATCGCCAATTTTTCCAGCCGGGGGCCGATCACCGCGGACGGCTCGAATCGATTGAAGCCGGACCTTTGCGCGCCCGGTGTCGGGTTGCGTGTGGCCAACAAGACTGGCGGTTACGTGGGCGGATTTTCCGGCACCTCGGGCTCGACTCCCGAGGTCTCCGGAGCGGTTGCGCTTCTCTGGTCGGCTGCGCCCGCCTTGAAAGGCCAGGTCTCCGCGACGGCCGATCTCTTGGAGGCGACGGCCGTGCCGCTCACTTCGACGCAGGACTGCCCGCCCTATCCCGGAGCTGTCGTGCCGAACGCGGTCTTCGGGTTCGGGCGGCTGGATATTGCCGGTGCGGTGGCTCTGGCGTTCCCGGTCGCGCGCGGGGTTCCCTCGGCGCCGCACAGAGGCCGCTCGCCGCGAGTCGTGCCGGCGAGGTAAAGCGGATAGACTCACGCGTTCCATGGTCGTTCTCAGCGCCCAAGAAGACTCTCCCACGCGCACGATTCTCGAGATCGAGGTGCCGTCGGACGAGGTGGAAAAAACCTGGCAAGCCGTGACGCGGGCCTATATGAAGCGCGCCGCGATTCCCGGTTTCCGCAAAGGCCACGCGCCCGAATCGGTCATCGCCAAACGGTTCTCGGGAGAGATTCGCGAGGACGTGCTGGAGCGGGTTCTTCCCGAGGCTCTGGGTTCCGCGGTCGAGGAGAGGAAGCTCGCGGTCCTCGGGCGTCCTCGGATCGAGGATCTCACGTGGGATCCTCCCGGGCCCATCCGCTTTCGAGCGCGCGTCGACCGCAAGCCCCAGATCGATCCGGGAGAATGGCGTGGGATCGCGGTCACGGATATCGCCGTCGAGCCGACGGCGCAGGAAGTGGACCGGTTGATCGACCGCCTGCGGGAAGGCCACGCCGAGTTCCATCCGATCGAGGGACGCGCGGCCGCGCCCGGGGACTTCGCGGTGGCCGACATCACGGGCACGTTCGTCGAGATCCTCGAGCCGGGTCAGAATCCGCGCACGTTCCGCGACGAAAAGCTGACCCTGGAGGTGGGGCATCCCGATTCGATGCCGGAGATCAACGAGGCTCTTCGCGGCGCGATGCCGGGCGAGTCCCGCCGTTTTCGAAAGACGTTTCCCGACGACTTTCCCAACGAGGAGTTCCGCGGGAAGACGATCGATTACGATCTGACGCTCGTGGCGCTCAAAGAAAAAAGAATGCCCGAGGTGAATGACGACTTCGCAAAGCTCGTTGCCGACGGCGAGACGGCCGAAACCTTGCGGGAGAAAGTGCGAGCGGGACTGCGTCGAGAAAAGGAAGCGGAGCGGCGCCGGCAGTTCCGCCGCGTCCTTTTCGACGCCCTGCTCGCCCGCGTCTCCGTACCCGCGCCGGATGTCCTGGTCGAGTCCGAAACGGGAGGCGCCCTGCGCGACTACGCGCGCTACCTGGCCTCCCAGGGTGTCGATCCCAAGGAGGCGGACTGGGAGAAGATCGAAGCGGATGCGCGGCCCGGCGCCGAGAGACGGGTGCGCGAGTACCTGCTTCTGGACGAGATCGCCCGCCGGGAAGGAATCACGATCACCGATACCGAGGTCGAAGCCGAGTTCAAGCGCATGGCGGCGCGCCAGGGCATCGAGCCGGCCGCGCTTCGAGAACAGTTGGCCAAGCATGACGGCATGGAGGCCCTGCGCGACGAAATGCGGCTCGGCAAGGCGCTCGACCTCTTGATCGGCTCGGCGAAGGTGCTACCCTCGATGGAGCCGATAGAGGTGAAATGAGTCGACGGCTGACAGTCAGTCCACAGTTTTCCGGTCCGGCTTCGAGGGGCTTCGGCTCGGGACTGTCTACTGTCGACTGCTGACAGTCCCGCCGGTTCGTCCGAGGGACCGGGAATTGGCGGCCAGGAGGGTCGGTTCGAGAGAGCGAAACTGATCATGGAAGAAGAAGAACACGAGGGAGGCGGCATGGTTCTGGTACCGATGGTCATCGAGCAGACGAGCCGAGGGGAGCGGGCGTATGACATCTACTCCCGTCTGCTCAAGGACAATGTCATCTTCCTCGGACAACCGATCGACGACACGATCGCCAATCTGATCATCGCCCAGATGCTCTTCCTGGAATCCGAGAACCCGGAAAAGGACATTTCCTTCTACATCAACTCGGGCGGCGGCATCATCTCGGCAGGCATGGCGATCTACGACACCATGCAGTACGTCAAACCGGACGTCTCGACGATCTGCATCGGCATGGCTGCCTCCATGGCGGCGGTGCTCATGGCGGCTGGCGCGCCGGGAAAGCGGTTTGCGCTTCCCAACTCACGTTTCCTGATCCATCAGCCGCTCGGCTACGGCCTGCAGGGCCAGGCGGCGGACATCGAGATCCACGCCAAGGACCTCTTGAAGACCCGCCAGCGGATCAACGAGATCCTGTCGAAACACACCAATCAGTCCATCGAGAAGATCGCGAAGGACACCGATCGGGACTACATCCTCGAGGCGGAGGACGCCCGCAAGTACGGCCTGATCGACTCCATCTACTACCACCGGGACGACGTGGCCCTGAAAGCCGCCGG
>JBKPDV010000174.1:0-10780 GCA_046728075.1 Acidobacteriota bacterium
CGCCCGAGGCGTCGACCCTCTTGAGCTTTCCGCCCGCGAAGAACCCGAGCGCCCGGCTGTCCGGCGACCAGAAGGGGGACGAAGCATCATCGGTCCCGGCCAGCGCGCGGGGAGTCGGCGACTCGAGCGAGCGGACCCAGAGGAGGGTCTTCCCGTCTCGCGCAGCGCCAGCGAACGCGATGTGCTGGCCATTGGGCGACACCGCGATCGGCGTCTTCCCTCCCACATTGAGGGAGGCCGGCATCGCGAGGTCCCAGCCGTCGGGCGGAGAAATGGAGAAGCGAACGACGTCCGATCGGGAGGGGACGCTCGCAAAACGGCTCCGCGCGACGACCGCCAGAACGGTGACCAGGGCCAGCGCCCCAAGGAAGCCGAGGGTCCAAGCCAGCCGGCTGCGGCGCGGGGGGTTCGTTCGTGCCGCGGCGGCGGACGCATTCGTGTCCGCCTCCAACCGGGTTTCCCGCACCCACTTCAGCTCGTCGGCCAGATCGCTCGCCGATTGCCAGCGTTGCTCGGGATTCTTCGCCAGACACTTCTTGACGAGGCGGTCCAGCGCGCGCGGCGTGATCGGCTGAAGCGACGCCATCGCTGGGGGCTCGGCGGACATGATCGCCGTGATCAGGCTCGCGTGATTCTTTCCTTCGAACGCCTTGCGGCCCGTCGTCATCTCGTAGAGGACGGCGCCGAAAGCAAAAACGTCGCTCCGCTCATCCGCTTCTTTGCCTTCGAGCTGCTCGGGGGACATGTACTGCAAGGTTCCGACGATGCTTCCTTCGGCGGTGAGGGGCGAAGTCTGAGTCAGAGTCGAGCTCCTGTCGCCAAACACACTCGATGAGCGACGCCGCTTCGCCAGGCCGAAGTCGAGCAGCTTCGCGCCCTCCTGGGTCAGCATCACGTTGGCCGGCTTGAGATCGCGATGGACGATCCTGGCGCGGTGCGCCTTGTCGAGGGCGGCCGCGATTTCGATCGCGATTCTCAAGGCATCGTCGATCCCCAGCGGCCCGGGGATTAATCGCTCCGCGAGCGTCTGGCCTTCGATGTATTCGAGAACCAGGTAGTCGGTGCCATCCTGCTGACCGACGTCGTAGAGCGCGCAGATGTGAGGATGCGTGAGCGCCGCGATGACCTTCGCTTCAAGAGCGAATCGGGCCCGCAGGTCCGGATCAGCGCTCGGGAGGATCTTGATCGCGACGGTGCGTTCCAGCCGCGTGTCGCGCGCCTTGTAAACCTCGCCGAAACCGCCGGATCCGAGCGGCGAGAGAATCTCGTACGGGCCGACGCGACTGCCGGCGATCACGCCCATACACTATCGCGCCCGCGCACTAGACCCGTTGCCACGTGACTGTCGGCCGTTGACTACTGACTGCTGACTACTGACTACCGACTATTTCCTTCCCACCGCCTTCTCGACGTCGGCGATCTCCTTCGGCGCCGCGCAGGAGAGGCAGTCGAAACCGGCAGGCGTGACGAGCACGGTGTCTTCGATGCGCACGCCGATGTTCCACCACTTCGGATCCACGCCCGACATGTTGGCGGGAATGTAGATGCCGGGCTCGATGGTCAGGGCCATGCCGGGGAGGAGCTGTCGCGAGGTGGTGCCGGCCCGGTAGGCGCCGGCGTCGTGCACGTCGAGGCCGACCCAGTGGGAGATTCCGTGCAGGGTAAAACGGCGGTGCGCGTTCTCCGCCACCAGCTTCTCGACGTCTCCCGAGAGAAGGCCCAGCTTGACGAGCCCTTCCGTCTGGAGGCGCGCGGATGTCTTCTCGATCTCTTCGTGCGTCACTCCGGGCTTCACGATCGCCATGGCGCCCTTCTGGGCCGCCAGGATCACCTCGTAGACAGCCCTCTGCTCGGTCGAGAAGCGGCCGGAAACCGGATACGTTCGCGTCACGTCGGCCGCATAGCCGGCGTACTCCGCTCCCGAATCGTTCAAGAGCACTTCTCCATCCTTCATCTGGCGATTGCTCTTGTCCCAGTGAAGGATCACCGAGTTGGGTCCCGATCCGACGATCGAGGGATAGGCCATGCGATGAGCGCCGTTGGCCAGACAGTAGCCGTCGAGCGCCGCCTGCACCTCGAACTCGTATCGACCGGGGCCTGCCGCCCGCATCGCCAGAACGTGGGCCCTGGCTGAGATTTCCGCGGCGCGGCGCAGGAGCGCGATCTCGTCCGCATCCTTCACGAGGCGCATCTCGCGCACAATCGCGCGCGCATCGACCGTGGTCGGGAAGGTCAGGTCCGCCGCCCGAATCCGGTCGAGCTGCGCGCGCAATCTCTCAGCCCACTCCGCGTCGCCTCCGTCGGAGAGATAGATCGCCTGGGCGCCGACGAGGTATCCCGACGGCGGGCGGGTCGGAGCCGCCGCATCGTTGCGCCAGAGGCTCGTCTCCAGCTCGGGACCCGGAAAGGCGGCGTCGGCTCCTTTCTCCTTCGCGGCGACTTCGGCCGTCAAGCTCGGACCCTGAAAGGTCTCGCGGCGCCCGTCGTGGGAGCGGACGTAGAGGATGTAGCGCTTGCCGTCCGAGGCCGAGGGACGAAAGAGCGCGATCGTGCCCGGCTCCTCGATGCCCGTCAGGTAATAGAAGTTCGAGTCTTGCCGGTAGGTGTAATTCGTGTCGTTGGAGAAGAGGCGCTCCGGCGCCGCGTGAAAAATCGCGATCGAGTTGGGGGGAAGCTTGCCGAGAAACTGCTCCCGGTGGCGGCGAAACATCTCGGCGGAAGGGTTCAGGACCGGGGAGTCGAGAGCGAAGACGCTCGCCGCAAAGAACGGCAAGAGGACTGCGAGTATCCCCCTCACCCCGGCCCTCTCCCGGGGGAAGAGGGCGAAGCCACGCGGGCTCAATCGCTCATCTCTTGGAGATGAAGGACCACGGAGAGTGGCCGGCCGGGAGTCGAGCGGCGGCGGGCCGCACCACGGCGGCGATCCGATCGCGATGCGTCTTGAGCAGCCGCCGCACGGGTGTTCCCGCGGCCGCCTCCTCGAGGACATCGGCGTGGGACTCGTCCGCCTTGGCGAGGAAGGCCTCCCAGAGCGCTTCGGACACCGACATCCCACGGAAGACGACGTTTGGCATCCGCTCGAACTCGCGGGCGAGAAAGGCGAGCTGCTCCTTCAGGTAATCCGTGTCGGCGAGAGATTCCTCTTCATAGGGCGTGTGCGGCTTGGGGATGAAGGCGTTGACCGATGGAACCAGCTGCGCGACGCGTCCCAGGCGGCGGCCTTGCGCGACCGCGATCTCGTGCAGGTCTTCCACCAGCCGGACGAGATCGGCGACGTCCTGCTCGGTCTCGGTGGGCAGTCCGACCTGGAGATACAGCTTGAGCCGGGTGAAGCCGCGGGCGAAGACCAGTTTCGCTTTCTCGCGCAGCATCTCGTCGGAGACCTTCTTGTTGATGTGGCGGCGAAGCCGCTCGTTGCCCGCTTCCGGCGCGATCGCGAGAGCCTTCTCTCCCTGCCGGGCCAGGACCTCCAGAATCGGGTCGGAAATCGCATCGATCTTGATGGAGGAGAGAGCGATGTGGTACTCGAGAGCGGAGAGACCCCGCAGGATCTCCGTGATCTCCGGATGGTCGCAAACAGCCGTGGCGATCAAGCCGACGCGGTCGGTCGTGGCCCGCGCTTCCCGCGCCACCTTCAGGATCGACGCCGCCGGGTACTGCTTGATCGGGGCCATGGCGTAGGCGGCCCAGCAGAAACGACACATCTCGGTGCAGCCGCGCGAGATCTCGATCAGGAGCTTGTCGGAGAGCTCGGTGCGCGGTGTGAGGATCGTCGTGTGCGGGACCTCGAAGAAGGAGGTGATTTCCTTTCGCGACATCGGCTGCTGGACCACGACTTTTCCGCTCTCGGCGGTCTCCGCACGCGGGCCATGCACGGCGGGCACGAAAAAGCCGGGAAGCTTGCCGGCGGCCTCGAGGAACTGGTCGCGAGTCAGGCCCGAGGAGACGAGCTCCGCGATCGGCGGAACCAGACGCTCCCCGTCTCCCATCGCGAAGACATCGACGAAGGAAGAGAGAGCCGACGGGTTCATGCGGGCGATGTCCCCGCCGACCAAGATCAGAGGATGCCGCTCGTCCCGCTCGCTTGCCCGCGGCGGAATGCCCGCAGCCCCGAGAGTTCGGAGGATGTGGACGATGTCCATCTCCCACGACAGCGACCAGGCGAGAAGACCAAACTCCGACAGCTGCGTTGCGCTCTCGAAGGAGACGGCCGCGCCCCCCTCCTCGTAGAAGAATCGCTCGCAGACCAAGTCCGGGACCCGGTTGAAGAGGCGATAGACCCACTGGAAGCCGAGGTTGGACATCCCGATCTCGTAGGAGTTCGGGAAACCGAGCGCGATCCGGTAGGCCCCGAAGCGATGGGGCGCCTCCAGGTAGCGCTCGAAAGAGGCGAGCTCAGTGGTCTTGGCCGTCGGCTTCATGCGGAACCGGTGATTATAGACGGTGGTCCGGGTCCGGCGTGAAATTCCGCCCCCCGCCTCACGCCTCACCCTTACGCCTCACGGACGCGAAGCGCGAAATCGCAAACACCCAGTCGCACACGTTTGTCCCGGTCGGACCGGTCACGAAGAGATCGTGGAGCTCGGCGAAGAAGGGCTCGGTGTCGTGATGGCGCAGCGCCTCGTCGGGATCCAGCCCGCGATCCCGGGCGCGTTCGAGTGTGGTTCCGTCGGCAAAGGCCCCGGCGGCACGCGAGGAGCCGTCGATGCCATCTGATCCCGCCGCGAGCAGCGCGACCTCCGGATGGCCGTCCAGCTCGATCGCCGCGGCCAGGGCGAGCTCGAGATTGCGCCCTCCCCTTCCCGGGCGCGTGGAGAGCGTCACGGTTGTCTCCCCTCCTGCGAACAGAACAGCGCCGGGCGCCAACTGCCGGGCTGCTCTGCCGAGACGCCGGCCCGCCTCGCGCGCTTCTCCCTGGAGCCGCCGTGCAAAGACGCAGTTCATTCCTTGGCCTCGCGCCCGGGCGGCAGCGGCGAGAAGGCCGGCGCGGTTTGAGGCGACGACGGCGACCAAGTCGCCGCGACGGCCCCGGACAGTCGGACCAGATCCGACGATGGCCGGATCGTCGCCCGGCACATCGGAGAGAACCAGCGTCGCCAGACGCGCCCGAGTCGCGCGGCCGAGCTTGCCCCCCTTGACCGCGGAAAGGCGTTTGCGCAGCCGGTTGATCTCGACAATCGAAGCGCCGGAGGCCATCGCGCGGGCAATGGCGGCACGCTTCTCCGTGAGCGTGATCCCGGGCCGCGGCAGGCACAAAAGAGAGGATGCTCCCCCGGAGAGGAGGCACAGGATCGCGTCCTGCTCCGAGAACGATCGAAAGAAGGTGAGCGCCCGGCGGGCGGCGCGCTCGCTCGAGCGGTCCGGGAAGGGATGCGCCGCGAAGAGAACCTCTACGCCTCGCCGCCGGGGAGGCGGGTAGCCCTTCGGCAGAACCAGGAGAGCGTTGTCGGCCGGAGGGACTGCCTCCAGCATCCCCGCGGCCGCCTTCCCTACGGCAAAGATCCCCAGCCGCCGCCCCGATGCCAGGAAACCCGTCACGGCCGGCGGCATCAAAGCACTGGCAGTAGACCGCTTGGGGTCGACACCGGCAAGGGCTGCCCCGTAGAGATCTCTTAAGACGACTCTCAGGTGATGCCGTTGGGAAGAGTTCATCCGCCGTTCATGATTTGGCCGTATATGATCCAGAAGCAAGTGGGGCCGCAAGACAAAAGGGGGAAAAGCATGAAGAAGCTCGTTTCAAGGTTTCTCATTCTCGCGATGGCGCTCGGAGTCTCCACGCTGGCCTTCGCAGAAGATCAGAAGATGACGGGATACGTGACGGAAACTCACTGCGGCGCCAAGGGCGCCAAGGCGGAGCATACCGACTGCGCCGTCAAGTGCGTCAAGGAGGGCGCCAAGTGGGCGCTCTACAACCCGGAGGACAAGTCGATCTTCGTGCTTTCGGGCGACGACGCGACAATGGCAAAGATGCCCTCGATGGCGGGAAAGAAAGTGACCGTCAAGGGCACCATGAACAAAGAGAAGAAGGAAATCAACGTCGCGACCATGGAAGGTTCATAGTCGCTCTCTCGCGATTTGATCTGAAAAGCCCCGCGTGAAGCGGGGCTTTTCTGTTGTGGGGGCCGGGTCCAGAGAGATCTCGAGCCCGGGATCCAGATCGCAGTGACCCGGGACTAGAATAGAGAGGCCGCCGACCGTTTTGCGGCCGTAGCTGAAATGAGCGCAAACCCCATTCCCCGACCGACCCGTCCCGAGGAGTACCCTCCGGCGGGCGGGGAGCACTACTGGACGAAGGCCTCGCGGGACTTGCGGGCGCGCCTGGCGCGCGAGATCCCTCACGAGGTCTTGAAGGAGCTCCACCGCAAGAGCCCCGCCCGGCATCTGGCGATCGCGGCGCGCCAGTTTCTGATTCTGGGTCTGGCGAGCGCGGTCTCCTGGCGCTTTCGGGAGCCTGTGATCTGGATCCCCTCGGCGCTCGTGGCGGGCTGGACGATCTTCAATTTCACGATTCTGTTGCACGAGGTGATTCACCGGGCCGTCTTCGACGGCCCCCACCCCCGAGCGGAGAGGTTTCTCGGGATCCTGTATGCCGTTCCGTCCGGCATCTCCGCCCTCCAGTTCACCCGCTGGCACCTGACCCATCACGCGGAGCTGGGCGACGAGGTGGCCGACCCCAAGCGCCACTACCTCTCTCCCAAGATCAACAAGCCCTGGTACAAGCTGCTCTACTTCACTCCCGCCCTCTTTCCGATCTACTTCCGCGCGGCGCGCCGCGAGACGGCAAGTTATCCCGAGACCCTGCGCAATCGCATCGCCTGGGAGAGACGGGGAACGATCCTGTTTCACGTGGCGGTTATGGCGGCCCTGTATCTCGCGGGAGGTTTCGGGGTCCTCGCCCGGGTTTATCTGGTTCCGACCTTTCTCGTCTTTCCGATCGCGTTCGCGTTGAACCGGCTCGGACAGCATTACGCCATAGGGCCCGAGGATCCGGCCAAGTGGGGGACATTGCTGAAGCCTTCGCGCTGGTGGGACTTCTGGTACCTCTACTCCGCGTACCACCTCGAGCATCACTACTTCACCGCGGTTCCGTTCTACAACCTGCGCCGGCTGCACTTTGCTCTGCGCCCCTTCTTCGACTCGATCGGCTGGAATCCGACAACCTACGGCCGGCTCTTCCGCGCCTGGATCTTCGACAACAAGGCGCCGCACACGGACTGGCATCTCGCGGGTTGACTGAGGACTGCGGACTGAGGACTGAAGTGGCAACCGCCACAGAAAAACAGTCCCATCCGGACGAAAGCCCCTCGAGTCCTCAGTCCTCGGTCCTCGGTCCTCAGTCGAAGACGCCATGTTGATTCGCCGCCGCCGCGGTTGGGAAATCCCGGACCGCGACGCGACCCCCGAGAGTTTTTTTCTCGACCGCCGAGGGTTCCTTGCGGGTCTCGCGGGAATTGCGCTGGCGCCTGCAATCGCGATGCAACCGCAATCGCCCGGCGCGTTCCCGCCGGACATCGCGCGCCTTTATCCGGCCCGACGCAATCGGAAATTCCGGCTGGATCGTCCCGTCACCCCCGAAGAGGTCGTCACGACTTACAACAACTATTACGAGTTCGGGGATGACAAGAGATCTCCCGCGGCAGGGGCGCAACGCCTCACGACGCGACCCTGGACGGTCGAGATCGCGGGCCTCGTCGAGAAACCCTTCGAGATCGATCGGGACGACCTCGTCCGCAAGATGCCCGTCGAGGAGAGGCTCTACCGCCACCGCTGCGTGGAAGGCTGGTCGATCGCGGTGCCGTGGACGGGTTTTCCTCTGAAGGCCCTGGTGGACCTGGCCCGGCCCCTCTCCTCGGCGAGGTATCTGCGCACCGTCTCGTTCAAGCGCCCCTCGGAGGCACCCGCCCAGCTCGAGCCCTGGTATCCCTTCCCCTACTTCGAGGCCTTCCGCCTGGACGAGGCGAGGAACGACGTCGCTTTCGTCACGATCGGCATGTACGGACGAGAGCTTTCCAAGCAGAACGGGCAGCCCCTCTCCATCCGGATGCCCTGGAAGTACGGCTTCAAGAGCCCGAAGGGGATCGTCCGTCTCGAGTTCACCGCCGAGCAGCCGCCGACTTTCTGGGGGAGCCTTTCTCCGAATGAGTACGGCTTTCTTTCCAACGTAAACCCCGCCGTCGGGCATCCGCGATGGTCTCAAGAGACCGAGAAGTTCTTCGGCCCGGGCGGCGTCGAGCAGAGGCCGACGTTGCCCTACAACGGATACGCGGAGTGGGTCGCGGAGATGTACGACGAGGCGAGCCGGAAGAGAATTTCGTGAGCAGCTGACAGCTTTCAGCTCACAGCTTTCAGCCAATACGATTCGCTCGCTGCCCGGCTGAAAGCTGACACGTGGCAGCTGACAGCTATTGTCCCTTCGCTTTCCGAAGAATCTCTTCGAGCCTGGAGATGTCTCCTCGCTCCTTCGCCGTCTCTCCCGACTGGTCGTAGACGACGGCGCCGCTGCGGTCCAGAAACGCGAGGGTGGGGATGTAGCCCTTGAAGAAACGGGACACCAGCGGCTTCTGGTCGGCCGTCGGCCTGTCCAGGTCGACCACGAGGAATCGGGCGTTCTCTTTTTCCTTCGCGTAGAACGCGACGAAGCGCTCGGCCTCCCGACTCGTATTCCAGCAGTGCGAGGTCCCGAAGAAAATCACGGTCGGCCGGTCGGAAGCGATCTTCCCTTCCTTGAGATTCTCGCCGCGAATCGGGAAGTTCGGGGAGGAATCGTCGGTGAACGAAAGACCGGGCGCGAGCGTCAGACCCGACGCGCCGCCAGGCCCCGCCGGGGCCACGGCGAGGGTCCCCGGTCCCTTTTCGGCGGCCCACAGGACTCCCGCGACCAGCGCGGCGGCGACAACGACGACAGGCAGAGACACAAATCTGTTCTTCATGACGTTGAGATGCTATGACGACCTCCGAGGTTTCGATAGTCGCTACGCGACCGGCCGCTAAGAGTAAAGCCGAGCGCTCCGTTAGTTGAGCCATGCATTGGCACTTGCTCGCGGCTCGCGCAGTGTCCCGAAGTAACCCGAGGGAGGAGGCGCGCGCCGCGGGAGCGGAGCGCGGAGCGACGGTTTATGCGGCAGCCGTCAGCTTTGCCAGCACCCGGTCCAGGATGACGCCGAACCGCTCTGCCGCGTCATAGTTCTCGAACGTGCGGGAAAGAGAAAGGGCCGCTTCCCCGTAGGCGGGGTCCTCCAGCATCTTCAGAACCAGCCGGCGAAGGGAGGCAGCCGACACCTTGGTCGTTTCGAGCGCCTCGCCCGCTCCGGCCGCCACGACCGAGCGCATGTTCAGAATCTGATTCATGTTTCCGGGGATTCCCAGAATCGGAACCGCCGCGGACAGCGCCTGCTGGGTGGCGGGCCCCCCTCCATTGCAGATCGCCAGCCTCGCCCGCGCGAGAATTCGGTCGCCGGGCAGGAAGTCCGCGATCAGGGTGTTCGCCGGAACGGAATCGATTCGAATGCGGCCGGCGGTCGCCGCGACGACGTTCACCGGCAGGTCTCCGAGCGCGGCGAGAATCTCCGGAAGGAGCTCCGCTCTCCCGGTGCTGCCGAGGCTGACGAAGAGGAGCGGCCGGTCCGCCGGCAGATCGTTCCATCCGGGCGGCAGAGCGACGGGCGCGGACCAGAGGATCGGACCGAGATAGTGATGCCGGGGAGGCTCGTCGAAAACGGGCGCGAGCTCCGGGACGTCGGCATAAAGCACATGGTCGGCGTCGGTGAAGAGATGCCGAAGGTCGTGGCCGAGCGGAGGCAGACCGTACTCCTTGCGGACGCGGTTCAAGGCATGGCTGTGATGCGCGAGGGCGATCGAGCGAAGGAGACCGAAGAGAGCCTTCGCGGGGCCCGAACCGAGGAGACGGCGCAGCGGATTCTCTCCGAGCACGAGCGGCTCGCGGGCGTAGGGACTCCAGCAGGAGTCCGTGATGGCCAGATAGGGAATCCCGAGCCGGCGGGCGGAGATCGAGAGGGAAATCCGAAAGTCGCCGACAACCGCGTCCGGGTTGATCGATCGCAGGAGCTCGACGTCTTCCTCGACGTATGCCCGCAGCGTCGACGCGTCATAGATCGGAGAGCCCTTTTCCAGGCAGCGGCGGAATTGCTCGGGAGAGATCGAAGAGATCGGCCGAACCGGAAAGGGGAGGTCCGGAAAGAGCGGAGCAAATCGCGGGGCGGTCGCGAAGGTCACGTCGAACCGGTCCGGGTCCAGGGTCCGGGCGAGTGTGGCCGGCCGGGCGACCGTTGAGAGGGTGACCGCCTCGGCGACGAAGAGGATTCTCTTTCGGTCGGTCCCGCGAACGACCGTGGCGGCGCCGGGAAGCGACGCGCTCTCCGACACGACGTCCAAGGGAAGTCGCCCGGAGCGGGCGCTGGGAGACGGCGCATGACCGAATCTCATGAGGAAGCCGGGCCGCGCGCCGCCGAGCTCGGGGACGAGACGGCGGAGCTCGTCGCGCAGCCTCTCGATGTTGCGGCGGCCGAGTGTCGAAAGCTCCCGGGTCCCGTGGTAGAGCATGTTTTCCAGAACGAGCAGAGACGTCAGCGGCTGCGCCGCGAGCCCTTCCTGGGTCAGAGCCAGCCAGGCGCGCTGACCGGCCCGCCCGATCGCGAGGTCGGTCGGCGCCTCCTCATCGGGGCCCGTCACGAGGCAGAGCCCGGAAGCGCTCGAGACCTGCCCGGATGTGATCCGGCCCGCACTGGCCGCCAGACCGATCCCCTTCACGACCCACTTGGGA
>JBKPDV010000175.1:0-7088 GCA_046728075.1 Acidobacteriota bacterium
GGGCGAGACAGAGCGCGAGGACCACGGCCGTCCAGGCCAGGGCCAGCCTCTGGCGGAGCGGCCAGGATGAGAGGATTCGCAATGTCTCCGTACCGCTCGCCACGACCGCCTCCCTTGTCGGACCAACTCTCGCGGCTGTCGCCTGCCGGAAAGCGACAGGGTGCGGTCGCCGTTTCCCGCCGGACCATCATAGCGGGTCGGGCCGGGCGGGTCGAGGCGCGGCCGTGGAATCGGCTCAACCCACCGTGGCGGTGTCGCCCGCGGTCAACGTGGCGGCTTTGGATGGGAACCCCGTCGCCTCGCCCGGGCGCGCCGGGTCCGGGACGAACATCTCGGCGTGCTCGCGGAGCAACAACCCGGCGCGTACGCCGTCGCCCTGTTCGAGGGCCTCGACGATCGGCACGTGCGTCTCGGCGACCGCCGGCAGGTCGAGGTCGAGCTGGTTCAGGCCGATCCGGGTCCGCACCTCGAGCATCAGCGAGTCCCAGACCCGGAGCATCACGGCGTTGCCGGACGCCTCGACGATCCGACGATGGAAGGCCATGTTGCGACGGGCGTAGGCGTCGAGGTCACCCGCCGCGGCCGCCGTACGGAGCGCGTCCAGCTCGGCTCGCAGCGGCGCGGCGTTCCCCTTCAACCGCTCCGCCGCCTTCGCCGCCGCCGCCTGCTCCAGCATGCCCCGGACCTCCGCCGCCTCCCGCATCTCCTCCGGACTGATCGCGCGGACCCGCGTCCCGCGGTACGTCTCCGACTCGACCAGCCGCAGCGTCTCCAGCTCCCGGAGCGCCTCGCGCACCGGCCCCTGGCTCGTCTGGAACTCCCGCGCGATCTGAAGCTCTTTCAGCCGGTCCCCAGGCCGGTACGTCCCGTCGAGAATCCGCTTCAGCAACACCCGACGGATCTGTGCACGCATGCAGTCGCGCCGGACTTCCATCATTAATCTCCTTCCCTCGGATCGTAACTTTATATTATCTTATCGATAATTTAAATCAGGAAAGCCCCAGTTAACAGACCCGAGATGACCGAAGCGTAAAAAGGACCTGACGAGAGGAATCCCATCGGAATTCCTCAAGCCATCATCGCCGATGTCAGACGGTTCGGCCAGAGATTCCAGGAAGCAGGGACGGTTCGAGCGGCTCGTTCGACGCCGGGATGGAGGGCATTTGGAGCACCTCCTCTGAATCCGCCGACCGCCGTTCCCGTCCCCCGTCCTCAGACGTTCGGCCCGCGCCGGCGCTGGAGGTCGGCCCAGCAGCTCTTCAGCTCACCCAGAATGCGCCAGAAGAGCCGGCTGTGCATGCGGCCGGGGACGCGCCCGCACTGCCGCGCCTGGAACGAGTCGGGCTCGGTGTACTCGATGTGGTGCGCGATCTCGTGCAGGAACGTGTCGAACAGCTCCTCGAGCGGCCGTCGGCCGGTGGCGCGGTCGTGCGAGTAGACGCGCACGAGCCGCCGCGCCTTGTAATAGCCGCCGAGCACGCGCGTCGTCGGCCGAGTGTTGATGTCGAGCTCGTACGGGGAGAGGCACTCGTAAATCTTGTCGAGCCGGTGGCGGAACAGCGGCCCGAGCGCCGAGATCGGCGGCTCGAACCGGCGCGGCGCGAGCGTGGACCTGGGTTCCGGCGTCGCCGTCTCGGCTCCGGGCGCGGAAGTTGTCTCCGTCACGCCGAGCACGATCGTCTCGCTCTCGACCACCAGCCGTCCGCCGATCCGCCGCGCCTGCTCGGCCAGGCGGTCGAGATCAAACTGACGGGGGTCGATCAACTGCCGACCGCCGTTGGGATGGACCAGCCAATAACGCTCGGGCATTACAAAAGACTCGGAGTCGGCAGGAGGCAGAAGAAGAAGACGGCATGCATTCGCCATGTTCTCTTACACGGGCTCGGATGTCGGCGGTGTCTTTTTCTTCACAGCCTACTACCTACTCCCAACCGTTGCCACCCGTCGACCTAACTGAGATGGGTTGCCCCTTGCCCGTGGTCGTGCTCATGGCCGTGGAGGTGGGAATGGCCCGCCGGGTGGCGCTCGGAGACCGGGGCGGCCGAGGCGAGGACGAGCCGGCCGGTCTCGACGCCCTTGGTCCCGATCAGCGAGTCGGCCAGCTCGCGGACCATCTTGGCCGAACCGCGCAGGAGGATTACTTCGAGGCAGCGGAGCGGGTCGAGGTGGACGTGGGTGGTCGTCACCACGCGGTTCAGGTGCAGGTGCTGGAGCTCGGTCAAGCGCTCGGCGACCTTGCCCGCGTGGTGGTCGTAGATCAGGGTGACGACCCCCATCGCCTCGTTCTCATCGTTGGCGATCACGTCCTCGATCAACGCCGCGCGCATCAGGCCGCGCACTGCCTCGCTCCGGTTGGGATAATGGTGGGTCTCGCGATACTGGTCGAACTTCTGGAGCAGCTCGCCGCCGATGGCGACGCTGAAGCGCACGAGCGGGTCTTTCACGGTCGCGGTCGCTCCCACGTCCCGGGGATGATTCGGTTCCGAGCGTCCGGGCCGGGTCAGGCGAAGAGGCGGTCCACCGCCAGGCGCCAGCCCGGGACCGCCGGCTCGGCGTCGGCCTCCTGGCCCGAGAGGAACGTGGCCGGCTGATCGGGCGCGTCGGCCCGGAAGACGCGCACACAACGGGCGATCGGGTCCACGTCCCAGACCACGAGCGTGCCCGCCTCGAAGTAGTCGGCGCGCTTGGCGGCCATCTCTCGCTCGGCTGCGCCGCCGTAATCGTTCTCGCTCCGGACCTCGACAGCGAACGTTGGAGGACCTTCGATGAACCTCATCCGGTTCGTCGGCAAGGGGCCGACATAGTACGCCGCGTCGGGAGAGAATGACTGGCGACCCGAGGAAAGCTCCGAGACCGCGAATCCCACGGGTTCGCCCAAGGCGACACCACAGCCGGTCGCTTCGGCGTAGTCATCCAGGCTTCGCGTGATTCGGAATGAGATGCGGTAGGGTTCGAACCCGGTGGGCATGAAATGGATGATCCTCCCGCCGATCAGCTCCGCCTTGCCCTCGACCCGCGCCAGGTCGTCGAGCGTCGCCCTCGGGGTCGTCGATGTGCCGAGGTTCATCGCGCGGTCCCTCCGTCCCATGCCATGCCATTCCCCATTCTACTGGGGAGGGTGGAGGCCCCGCAAGGTCCGGTGTGCGGGGCCTCGACCGTAGCGTCAGCCGATCCTGGGCATCTCGACCCAGGCGCCGTCCCGGTTCGCGCTGGCGACGGCGGCCTCGACGAAGGCCATGCCGGCGACGCCGTCGAGGATGCCGGGGTGCTCGAACGGGGTCGGCACCGTCTCGCCCCGGGCGGCGCGGATCGTCCATTCGAGGGTCCGGTGCAGGTTGCCGAGCGCCTCGTGGAACCCTTCGGGGTGGCCCGAGGGGAGCCGCAAATACGGCTTGATCGAGCCGGGGATGTCCCCGTACTCGGCCCCTTGGCGGTAGATCCGCACCGAATAACCGCCGGGAGAGTGCTTCAAGACGGTGTGGTCGGTGATCGACCATTCGAGGGTGCCGGTCGCGCCGATGACGCGGAAGCCGTTGTCGTTCTGGGCGCCGATGGTGATCTGCGAGGCGGCGATGGTGGCGATCCCGCCGTTGTCGAGCTCGGCCAGGACGGTGAAGTCGTCGTCGAGCGCGCGGCCGGGGACGAACGTCTTGAGCCGGGCCCGGAGGCGGGTGGCGTTGCGGCCGGCGACGAACCGGACAAACTCGTAGGCGTGGGTGCCGATGTCGCCGCCGCAGCCCGAGGCGCCCGCCTTCTTCGGATCGACGCGCCACGCCGCTTGCTTGTGCGCGACCATCTTGCTGTCGGCCTCGAGTTTGACGGCGAGCCACCCCTGGGGATACCACGCCTCGACCTTGCGCACTTCGCCGATCGCGCCGCCCTTGACCAGCTCGCGGGCGAACATGACCATGGGGAAGCCGGTGTAGGTGTAGGCGACGACGAATGGGACCTTCTTGGCGGCGACGGTGGCGTGCAGGCGGCGGGCCTCGTCGAGCGTGGTGGTCAGCGGCTTCTCGCAGAGCACGGCGATGCCGGCCCCGGCGGCGGCGTCGGCCGGGCCGAAGTGGGCGTCGTTGGGGGTGACGATCGTCAGGTAGTCGATCCGCTCCGGCTCGGGCTTCGCCGCCTCCTCCTTGATGAGCGTCTGCCAGTCGGGATAGCCGCGGGTGAAGAAGAGCTCGTGGGCCGAGGCGATCGACTCCTCGGGCTTGCTGCGGAGGGCGCCTGCGGTCAGCTCGGCCGAATTGTCGATCAGGATCGCGCGGCGGTGCGGCCCGCCGAAGAAGTTGGCCGGTCCCCCGCCGCCGATCATCCCGACCCGCAATTTACGCTGGCTCATCGTGTCGTTCCCCCTCTCGCACCTGGATTGATTTGGGAGGCCCCGCGTTCCGTCTCGAGGCTTGGCGTCGTGGCCCATCACTATAGCCGCGCGCGAGGCGGTCGCAAGGGCCGAGTCGGATGGGTGTCGGGGCGTTCCTCACGGCCCATCGTCCTCACGATCTGGAGGAACGCCGCCACGGTCAACATCGTGGCGAAGAACGGCCAGGAGTACGAGATCACCGGCGAGATCAAGCTCGAGAGGACGCCAAGCCGTACAAGACGATTGACTGGGTCAAGTTCGTCCGCCCGAACGGTCAAGAAGCGCTCGACAACCTGGGCCTGTACGAGTTCAAACTGGAGTTTTGCAAAGTGGTCGCAACTCGCATAAATTAAGGGGCGCGGTGGATCATCAAAAGAGGACTCTCCCGGTCGATGCTGGGCAAGGACTCGGACGACCCATCAACAGTATGATGACCATCAAAAACGTGGATGCTAGGCCGAACCCCTTGTTTTGCGGCATTTCCCGAGGAAGCAGCACTCCGTCGTAGTGACAACTACATCATGACATGATCTACTGACCCTGGATGCCCCCAGGTTCTGCCAGGCATTTTAATCGCCAAAATGGCGATCTGGGGCCTTGTTTCTTACCTTTCGCGTAGCATACGTCCAGTAATCCACGAATTATATCCTTACCTGACTTTCCCATACTTCCCATGTTCATGGCCTGCTTCTTGAATCTTTCCTCCGCCGGGTCCACCGCGGTACAACGAAGGTCTTCCCGAACACTTCGTTGGAGCCTCAACGTGGATGCCGCCCTGGAACTGACTCACGAGCGGGTCGATGACGTGCCGATGCTCCTGGGGTTCTTGAGCCAGCTTCGGCTGCCCGAGATCCTCGACCGCCATTTCCCCCCTCATCCGCTCCATCAAGGGCTCTCCAACGGTTGGCTGATCTCCGTCTGGATCGTCTACATCCTCTCCCAGGCCGACCACCGCAAGTCGCACGTCCAGGCGTGGGTCGAGAGCCTCGGGCGGACCTTTGAGTCGCTCCTCGGACGGACCATCCGGTCCGTCGAGTTCAACGACGATCGCTTGACCTTGGTCCTCCGCCGACTCAGCGATCTCCAGGCGTGGCAAGCGCTCGAGGCCGATCTCTGGAGCACGCACTGCGACGTCTACGCCCTCCCGGTTGAGCGGATCCGGCTCGACGCCACCACCAGCTATGGCTATCACGCCACCGACGACGACGGGTTGATGCAACTCGGGCACAGTAAGGATCATCGACCCGACCTGCCCCAGTTCAAGCTCATGGCCGCCGCCGCCGAGCCCACCGGACTGCTCCTGGCGGCCGACGTCTCTCCCGGCAACGCCGCCGACGATCCCTTGTACCTCCCGCTCTATCGACGGGTCCGAAAGCTGCTCGGCCAGACCGGCTTGCTCTACACCGGCGACTGCAAGATGGCCGCTCTGGAGACCCGCGCCGAGATCGCCGCCACCGGGGATTATTACCTGACCCGACTCCCCTTGACCGGAACGGTCCAGGCCCAGTTCGCGGGCTGGGTCGAGGCGGCCGTCACCGGCGAGCAGGCGACCCAGTTGACCGACTTCCGACGGGACGGGGAACTCCTCGGCACAGGATACGAATTCACGCGTTCGCAAACCACCCTGGTGGAGTCGCTGACGAAGGAACACACCTGGACGGAGCGGGTGCAGATCCTCCGATCCGAGTCTCTGGCCCAGAGCCAGGCGACGGCGCTGGAGCGCCGGCTGGCGAAGGCCGAGGCGGCCCTTCGCGGCCTGACTCCGCCACCAGGGCCAGGACGGACCCAGTTCACAACCGCCTCGGAACTGGATCAAGCGATTGCCACGATCCTGGCCGAACACGATGTCGAGGGACTCTTGGAAGTGAGCCACGAGTGCCAGGAAACCACCCGGACGCACTACGTGGGTCGCGGTCGCGGCGGCCCCAACCGCCTCCAGACAACCGAACACAGCGTGCGCTACCAGATCACGACAATCGTCCGCAACACGGAGGCGATCGCCGCTCGGAGGGCGCGTCAGGGCTGGCAGGCGCAGGTGACCAACGCCCCGGAGACTCGTCTGGGCCTGACGGATTCGCTGGAGGCCTACCGCGGAGGCTGCTGCCTGGAACGTGGCTTTCACCTGCTCAAGGACCAACCGCTGGGGATCCGTCCGCTCTACGTGCGTCGCGACGACCAGATCCAAGGCCTGACCCACCTGGTGACGCTGGCGTTGCGGATCCTGCTGCTGTTCGAGGTCCTGGTGCGCCGCGGCCAGGATCAGGACGGCGAGGAGTTGAAGGACCTGTACCCCGGCCAGGCGAAACGAACGACTGATCGTCCCACAGCGAAGCGCGTGTTGGAAGCGATCTCGCGGGCGCGGATCAGCGTGATCCGGGTCGAGAGTGAGCACGGCTGCCGCGGGCACCTGACGGCCCTCCCCGTTCTGGTGAAGAAGGTCCTGCGCTACCTGGGCCTCTCGGAGGAGGTATACACCCGGTTAGTCATTAATTCCAGTTGAGCACCCTTTCACTATGCGAAAGGGCAGAAGAGGCCTCCGGCTGCGTCTAACGTGTTACAGCGGTTCACCCTTGGGTTGCGCACAGGCCACAGGATTTGAACCAGCCCAGGATGTCCTCCGGACACACCGCCCGCAACGCCGCACCCATCGCGTCGGAGACCGCCTCCGTCGCTGTCTCTTATACACATCTCCGAGCCCACGAGACGAGCTTGCCGATCGCGTATGCCG
>JBKPDV010000176.1:0-8282 GCA_046728075.1 Acidobacteriota bacterium
AGAAAGTTCGAGGTGTAGACCGCCCGGGAGTTCATTGGAATCTGAATCTCGGAGAGCTCCAGGGTCGCGGGGATCAAATAAACGCCTGCGAGAAGCAGCCCGGCCATGATCGAGATCCCAACGCGCCGCGCGAGCCTCCAGCGTCGCGTCGAGACCATCTCGACCCCCAGCCAGATCGCGGTCAGATAACAGAGAAGAAGAGCGGTCGGCAGGTTCAGCAGCACGATGGCTGCAAAGAGAAGCGGCAGCCCCAATCGTATCCGGCCGCTTCCGGCGGGCCCGAGATCGGCTTCGCGCGCCAGCGCCGCGAAGACCCAGGGCAGCAGGGAACCGGCCGCAAACGCGGAGTGAAGACCAGAGGCATAGAGCTCGAAGACGCGGTAGGGCAGCGCGGCGAAGAGAAGCCCGCCGCAGGCCGCGGCGAGGTCGCCGAAGCGCCTGCGCAGCAGCGCGAACATGCCGAGGCTTCCCGTAAACGCGAAGAGCGCGAGCGCCGCGAAGAGACCGAACAGAACGTCGCCTCCCGCCGCCCAGGCCAGACAGGAAGCGATCGCGTACAGCCCGGGCGGATAGAAAACGAGCGTGGGCTCTCCCATTCCGTCGTGGAAGTCCGGCATCCACCGGGGGTACAGATCCCCGTGGCGCAGCGACTCCAAGAACTGGGCGGTAGTTCCGAGGTGATCGGGAAGGTCCGCGGCCCGCGGCACTCCCTCCCGAAGAGGAAGGAAGAGGACGGTAGAGGCGACGAGCGCGACCACGACGCCGAGCGTCCAGGATCGCGCTTGCCCTTCTGAAAATCCCGAGACTCCCGCCGGGTCAAGAATTGTCGGGGGACCTTGCGGTCCCCCAATCCCCCTGGGAGTTGTCGGGGGATCCTGCGGTCCCCCAAACCCCCTGGGAGTTGTCGGGGGACCCTGCGGTCCCCCAAACCCCCTAGGGACGGGCACGAATCTCGCGCAACTGGTTGTCGGCCATTACGAGCTGGACGTGCGTGCCTTCGACGTATCGCTGGTATTGGGTCCGTGTGACCTCGAACCGGTAGTGGGCGGTCGCTCCGCCGTCCTGTGCTTCGAATTCGAGAAAGTAGGCGCCGGCGCCGCCCATGGTCGTGCCGGGCGAGCCCGGCGGGGAGTAGCTTCGATCGACGACGACGGCTTCGAGGACGCGGAATCCCTTTCCCGCCTCCGATCCGCTCGCGGGATTGGGCTTCGCCGAGGCGCACGCGGACAGGGCGAACGCCAGAACAGTCAGGACTCCGAGGACCGTTATTCCACGCACGCCCATGAGGGCCTCCTCCCTATTTTCGCTCTCCCAGCCGCTCGATCTCCTCGCGAGCGCGATCCACGATCGACCGTGCCGAGCGCAAGAGCTCGACTGTCACTCCGCGCCCCTCCCGAAACATCGTGCGTCCCAGCGCGGAAAACGATTGCCCGAGCTGGCGCAGCTCCTCGACCAGATCCCCTCCGGGCGACGGCGGCGTCTTTCTGGATTCTTCCATCTCGCACCTCCCCAAGGTCAGAACACGATCCAACGCTATCGGATTCGCTTGCCGTTCTTGATGACGATGTCCACGCGCTGGAGTAGAGCGATGTGAGTCAGAACGTCTCCGCGCACGGCGATGATGTCCGCGTAATGGCCGGGCGCGAGCGTGCCGAAGTCTTTGTCTCGTTTGAGCCAGAGGGCCGGCCAGCGAGTCGCGCCGGCGATCGCCTGCATCGGGGTCATCCCCAGACGCACCCAGGTGTCGAGCTCTCTCCAGGTGGAGTCCGTATGGAAGTTGCCGGGGATTCCCGAGTCGGTCCCCACAAGCAGCGTCACGCCGGTCTCGCGAAGCTGCCGGAACTTGTTGGCGAGGGTCGGAATCCGGCGCCGGACGAGCTGAAAATAGGGGAGACCCGGCAGGTTGACGAGCGACTCGCGGATGTCCTTCACGATGTCCGGCGCGAGAGCGTCCTGCCAGCGTGGATCATTCAAACGCTCGGGAAACGTGTCGGCCGTGTACTCGGACAGGAAAAGCCCTTCGATCGTCGGACACCAGGCGAGCGTCTGGTTGCGCTTGCGAATCCCCTGCAGGATGTCTTCCGGATATCCCGGCTCGGTCGCGAGGCCCGTGTGCTCGAAGCAGTCGACGCCGTACTTCAGGCCGATCCGGATCTCTTCTTCGCGATGGCCGTGCGCCACCACCGGGCGGCCTCCCCGGTGCGCCGTCTCGACCACGGTGCGGACCTCGTCCTCGGTCATCTGGTCCTGGTCGATCAGCTTGACCAGATCCACTCCCGCGTCCACGATCTTCTGCACCTTCGCGCGCGCGTCCGCCGGCCCGTTGACGCCCCAGCGGTACTCCTTCTCATGATCGGCATAAGGCCGGTGCTGGATGAAGGGGCCCGAGACGAAGAGCCGGGGGCCGGGGATCTCGCCGCGGTTGATGCGGTCGCGCACTTCCAGAACATCCTCGAGCGGCGCCCCGAGCTCGCGCGCGAACGTCACCCCGCTCTCGAGCAGCTGCCGAGCAGCGGCCGGCATGATCTCTTTGCGGAAACGCGGGCGGTAGGCGGCATCCCAATGCTCGTAATTGCCATGCCCGAGGATCATCAAGTGGACGTGCATGTCCGCGAGGCCCGGCAGGACACTCATGCCGCGCGTGTCGATCGTGGGTGTGCCCGGCGGTATGGCGACTTCTCCCCGACGGCCCAGGGCGACGATCCGTTCGCCAGCGATCAAGAGGACGCCGTCGTCGATGGGTCGGCCCTCGTACCCGTCGATGATCCGGCCACCCACCAGCGCGAGTGTCGGGGCCGGCGCGGGTTGTGCGCCGGCCAGAGCGGCGCTGAAAGCGGCGAACCAGAAGATCCGGGCGAGGTGTCTCCGAATGCGAGCGGCCATCTTTCACCTTCCTCCGGTGTCCGTATATGCTAGCCCGGATTATTCATGGACACCCGGCCGGACACGCGCAAGTGAACGAGCCACAGTCGCTATGCGACAGGAGGGTTGTGGTCGAGCCGGATGCAGGATGTCCGCGACAGAGATTTTTCGTCGAGGCGAGGAAGCGCGACGACGGCGATGCCGTGCGCATCGCAGAGGAGCGATGACGACGCATTCGGCGGAAAAGATCGGAGCGGCGGCCGGAGTCGTTCATGAATAATGCGGGCTGACCGTGCGTGAGACGAAAGACGTGAAACGTAAGACGTAACCGCAAACAGAATCCCATCCTTTGAATCGTGAAAAAGACTCCTGACCGCACCCGCGTGGCGCTCGTCGGTTTGGGTCCGATCGGACTAGAGGTCGGCCGGGCGCTCGCCTCCCGAGGGGGGTTCGAATTCCTCGGAGCCGCCGATCCGGCTTCTGAGATTTCGAATAAACGGCTGATGGATCTGCTGCCCATCGCGGGGGAAGCCGGTTCCCGACCGATCGACGCGCTCGCTCGCGAACTCTACGCGCGGTCCTCCGCTTCCCGGGGCAAGCGGGACGTCGTCGTTCTCTGCACCGGCTCGCGGCTGGATTCCGTGACGCCGCAGATCGAGGAGGCGGTGGAAGCGGGGTTTCACGTCGTCTCGACGTGCGAGGAGCTGGCCTATCCCGAGCTGCGAAACGCCTTGCTCGGGCACCGGATCGATCAGCACGCCCGCGCCAAGGGAGTCGCCGTCCTCGGGACCGGGGTCAATCCCGGCCTCGTCATGGACCGCCTGGCACTGGCCGCCGCCGCCGCGTGTGTCCGCGTCGAGAAAGTCTCCGTCACGC
The DNA here is from genome assembly GCA_046728075.1 of Acidobacteriota bacterium. GTDB lineage: Bacteria > Acidobacteriota > Thermoanaerobaculia > UBA5066 > Gp7-AA6 > JBKPDV01. The sequence continues at coordinate 3,739 of JBKPDV010000176.1, forward strand.
GCGTCGTGGACGCCGCCAAGCGGCGCGGGCCGCTGCGGGCGAAGGTCGGCGCCGGACTGACGCGGCGCGACTTTCTCAAGGGAGTCGCCGACCGCCGCCTGGGGCACGTCGGCCTCTCGGAATCCGCGGCGATCATCGCCCTGGGTCTGGGACTCCCCATCGACGAGATCACCGAGACGATCGAGCCGGTCATCGCGACGCGCGAGACCGACGGAGTCCCGGAAGGTCACGTTCTCGGCCTGCACCAGATCGCGCTCGTCCAGGCGGGCGACGAGCCGAAAGTCGTGCTCGACCTGACGATGGCAGTCGGCGTGGCCGATCCGTCCGACTCGATCGAGATCGATGGGGATCCTCCCGTTCACATGCGGATCTCCGGCGGTTTCCATGGAGACCGCGCGACAGTCGGCTGCGTCGTCAACGCCATCCCCTTCCTCGTCGAGGCGACTCCCGGGCTTCACAAGGTCGTGACGCTGCCGCTCTTCGGCCTGTTCCCGGAACCCTGACGAGTTTTCAGTTCTCGTGATCAGTTTCCAGTTCCAGATCGCTCGGAGTCTGCTTTGAACTAATAACGGACAACTGATAACTAATAACTATCTCCAATGATTCAATCTTCTCGTGACTGACGGCCTCCTTCCTTTTCTCGAGCAACGCTCGGAGGGCATCTACTCCCCCGCCTTCGACGCATACCTGGATCCTCCTGTTCCCGCTCCCCGCGCGATCCTCTCGCACGCGCACGCGGACCACGCAGTGGCCGGGCACGGGGAAATCTGGGCGACGCCCGAAACCATTCGGATCTATCGACGGCGGAACCCTGAGTGGACGGGCCCGGTCCAGGAGATCGGGTTTGGAGATCGCCGCGATCACCTCGGAACTCTTCTCGAGGCGTTCCCCTCCGGTCACATTCTGGGCTCGGCGCAGTGGCGCTTTTCCAACGCGAACTCGTCGCTTCTCTACACGGGAGACTTCAAGCGCCGCTTGGGACGCACCGCGGTCGCGGCTCAGACCCCGCGGTCGAGCGTTCTCCTGACGGAATCGACGTTTGGCCTTCCCGTCTTCCACTTTCCCGCGCGGGAGGCGCTCGAGGAGCGAATCGTGGAGGTCTGCCGCGAGGCGATGGAGCAAGGCGAGACGCCGGTGCTGCTCGCGTATGCGCTCGGCAAGGCCCAGGAGATCGCGTTGATCCTCGGCGACGCGCGAATCCCCACAGTCCTCCACGGCGCCGCCTGGAAGCTCCTCCCCGAATACGAAGCCGCGGGCTTCTCGTTTCCGCTTTCGCGCGCCTACGAGTCGGGCCCGCCTGTCGCTGGAGAGGCGCTGCTGGTCCCGCCGCGGTGCGCACGGACGCCGATCGTCCAGAAGTTGAAGAGGCGGCGCGTCGTCTATCTCTCCGGCTGGGCCGTGCGAGCGGCCTCCCGAGCCGATTTCGACGCGGACGTCCTCATCCCGTTTTCCGACCACGCGGATTTTCCGGAGCTCCTCGCGCACATCGGTCGGGTCGCGCCCGAACGCGTCGTCACGCATCACGGTTACGCGCGGGACTTCGCGCGCATCCTCCAGGGACGCGGCGTGGAAGCTCAGGCGCTCAGCGCGGGAGGCGAGCGCGGGGCCGAGGATTCTGACTAGCCCGGATTATTCATGGACACCCGGCCGAGACACGCGCATTGACTGCGCCACGGACGCTCTGCGAAAAAGGGCATCGTCGGTTAGAGGGACACAGCATGTCCGCGACAGAGATTTTTCGTCGAGGCGAGGAAGCGCGACGACGGCGATGCCGCAGCGCATCGGCGAGGAGCGATGACGAAGCATTCGGCGGAAAAGATCGGAGCGGCGGCCGGAGTCGTTCATGAATAATGCGGGCTACGTGCATTACCGGCTTCTCGCGGAGACTCTCGAAGCCGTGTCCCAGTCGCGCGGGAAACTCGCGAAGATCGACCGCCTCGCGCAAACGCTTCGCCGCCTGGAAGGCGAGGAGCTCGTCGTGGGCGCGCGCCTGCTCTCCGGCTCGCCGTTTGCCGAGTGGGAGGAGACCGTGACCTCGGCCGGTTGGGCCACCGTGGCCCGCGCCGCGGCGGCCGTGACGGGCTGGAATTCGGAGACTCTCGGCGCGTGCGCTACCGCGATCGGCGACCTGGGCGAGGCGATCGCGCTGCTGTTGGCGGAAACGCCGGGTCTGCCGGGGATGACGATCGGCGAGACGGACCTTCTGTTCCGGCGGCTCGCGACGCTGCGCAAAGCCGCCGAAAAGCAGGCCCTGCTCGAGGAGGTCCTGCGCCGATCCACTCCGGTCGAGGCGAAGTATTTCTTGAAGACTCTCTCGGGAGGACTGCGCATCGGCGCCGACGTCACGACCATCGAGGAGGCGGTTGCACAGGCCTTCGAAGCGGAGCGCGAGGCCGTGGCGCGTGCCCGCCGGGACTCCGGCGACATCGGCGAGACCGCGTGGGCCGCACGCGAGGGAAGGCTTTCCGAGATTCGGTTCCGCCTCTTCCATCCGATCGGGTTCATGCTCGCCTCGCCGATCGAAGACGCGGAGGAGGTCGCCGAGGAGCTTTCTCTCCTCGCTGTCGAGGATAAGTTCGACGGCATTCGCGCGCATGCCCATAAGGAGGGAGGCCGCGTCGAGCTCTTCTCCCGCACACTCGACAGCGTCACCGAGCAGTTCCCGGAGATTGCCGCATCGCTCGCGACTCTGCAGGGCTCGTTCCTGGTGGACGGGGAGATCGTCGCCTGGGGGAAGGGGCGCCCCGACTCCTTTTTCAAGCTCCAGCGGCGGCTCGGGCGCAAGGCCCCCGCGCCGGAGCTTCTTTCCGAAATCCCGGCCGCCTTCATCGGCTACGACTGTCTCTTCCACGACGGGCTGGCGCTCTTCGAAGCGCCCTGGGAAGAGCGGCGCCGGCATCTCGAGGAGCTCGCTGGTGCGGGGCTGCGAGTCTCGGATGTTTTCCCGGCCGCCACACCGGGAGAGCTCGAGGACCGTTTCGCAGCGGCGCGCGACCGAGGAAACGAGGGGCTCGTTTTGAAGCGCCGGGACTCTCTCTACCAGGCGGGCAAGCGCGGCCGCGCCTGGCGCAAGTGGAAAAAAGCCACGGCGACTCTGGATGTTGTCGTCACCGCCGTCCAGCAGGGCAACGGCAAGCGCGCCGGAATGCTCTCCGACTACACCTTCGCCGTGCGCAACGGAGAGGAATTCGTCACCATCGGCAAGGCCTATTCCGGACTCACCGACGAAGAGATTCGAACCCTGGGCGCTCGGTTCCGCAAGATCACTCTCGCGCGCTACGGCCCCGTCCGCGCCGTTTCCCCGGAGGTCGTCCTCGAAGTCGCCTTCGACACTATCCAGAAGTCCACTCGCCACAAGTCCGGCTTCGCCCTGCGCTTCCCGAGAATCGCCCGCCTCCGCCCCGACAAATCCCCCGCCGACGCCAACACCTTGGATGACGTCCGCGCCCTCTACGCCCGCCTGACCGGCGACACCGAACCCACTTCTTCGCCTTGAGTTGTTCGAGGCACAATATATATATTGTATTCTGCCGAACTCGACGAGCGGCCGCGTTACTTGAGCTCGCGGCGCGCGAAGTCTCCCAGAGGGGAGGAGGCGCGCGCCGCGGGAGCGAGAGCGAGCGAGGGATCAGGCGAGCGGTCGAGCCCAGTGGGCGAGCCGATCGCCGGTGCGCCGACAGGCGCAGATCCCGACCGAGCGGAAGCGACGTGTAAAAGGCGGCCCCGGCTGTCAGTCGCCGGGGCCGGGAAGGAAGGTATCGCGTGCTGACCCATAAAACACATGGGCCTGGCCCCTCATTCCAGCGCCTTAAATACTGATTGTGAACGGTTTACCTTGGCAGAATCTCGAAGGTCGAAGGGGGCAGCGTCGGGTCCTCGGAGAGCTCGATTCGCAGGCTACTCTCCGCTTCCATGTCGCCGAAAAAGTCCGGCTCCTCCTCGGCGATCATGCGGGCAAGCGACGGGGTGACCCGCACGCGGATCGTCTCGCCGGAAACATAGAGAGGCAGGTGCCGCTGGAGAGAGCGGCGCAGATCGAGAGCGACCGTCAGGTCCGTCTTGACGCGGCCGCTCCCTCCGCAGTCGGGGCAAGAGCGCGTCAGAATTCTCTCCAGATTGCCTCTCGAGCGCTGGCGAGTGATCTCGACCAACCCGAATTCGGACATCGGCAGCGCACGGGCGCGGGAGCGGTCGCGCGAAAGCTCTTTCTCGAAACGCTCGAAGACTTCGCGGCGGTGCTCGGGATCTTCCATGTCGATGAAGTCGACGACGAGCAATCCTCCCAGATCTCTCAAGCGGATCTGCCGGGCGACCTCGGGGATCGCCTCGAGGTTGGTTCGAAACACCGTGTCCTCGAGAGCGTCCTTGCCGACGAACTTTCCCGTGTTCACGTCGATCGTGACCAATGCTTCCGTCTGTTGAATGACGACAGAGCCGCCCGAGGCCAGAGGCACGCGGTTCTGGAGCGCGCGCTCGATCTCCGCTTCGACTCCGAAGCGCTCGAAGAGAGGCGCCTCCCCGCGGTCGAGTTCGAGCCGGGAAAG
>JBKPDV010000177.1:0-15731 GCA_046728075.1 Acidobacteriota bacterium
CGTGTTGTCCTTCCAGTTGGCGTGTCCGCCGACGCACTTCCAGTCGAGGCGGCGATTGCGCTCCAGCTGTGTGATCTGCATCTCCGGGCTGAAGTCACCCGTGAACCGGAAGGAGATCACCCCGCCGACCGCCTCGGGAGCGCGGACGCGGTTCGTCCACCAACCCGAGAGGCCCTTTTCCGTCGTAAGCGATCGATACACCGCCTCCGGCGACGCGTGGATGTGAACGAAGTGGATGATCTTCTTCACGACGGATTCTTCCTTCCGCGCTCGATTCTAAGTCGGTCTCGGCGGCGGAGCGATGGATAGACTCGCACACTCGCGGCTTGCCCTGAACAGTCGTAGCGGGATCTCTTGCTAAGGCACGCTTCGCACGCTGCGACCTGGATTTCAGTCTCGCTTGTGCAGCAGGCGGTAAGCCGGCAGGCCGGTCAGCACGAGCGCGAAGCCTGCGAATGCCTGAAGCGGCCGCGCATGTACCGCCAGGGCCACGACTGCGAGAATGAACGCCACGAAAAGCGCGGCAGTCACGGGATAGCCGGGGGCGCGGAATCCGGCCGCATCCGATTCTCGCCGGCGAAATCGGAACAGGCCCGCCGCCGCGAGGGCGATGAAGACGAGCGTCGTACACAAGAAGAACGCGACGATTTGCTGGAACGTACCGGTCAGGACGAACACGCTCGCGATCGCGGCCAGAAGCGCGGTCGCCCGCACCGGGGCCTTCGTCACCGGATGGAGCGAGGCCAGGGCCGTAAGAAACAGCCCGTCCCGGCTCATGGCGATGTAGACGCGCGGGGCCATCAGGAGCAGCGCCATCGCGCTCGCGACAACCGAGAGGACGACGACCGCGGCCAGCGACCGCGGTCCGGACGGGCCGAGGAGAGCCTCTCCGAAGCGCCGGGCGAACTCCGAGGCGCTGCCCGCCTGCTCCGGCGGCACGAGATACACGAACGCCAACGTTGTCGTCAGGTAAATCAACGTCACTACTGTGACCCCGAGCGCCAGCGCCCGGGGTAACTGGCGGCGGGGATCACGCATTTCACCGGCGACGCGGCTCGCCTCCCAGAATCCTCCGAAGGAATAGAACGCGCCCAGAAGACCCAGCGCCAATGCCTCGGCGATGGGCGGAGCGCCGGGGCGCCGCGCGACAAATGGCACGAAATGCAACCAGCTCCCGGAGCCGATCGCCAGCGCGCCGAGAACGATCGCGGCAAGCGCGCCGACTTTGACGGCCGTCATCAGATTGATCACGCGCGAGCTCAATCTCAACCCGGCCATGTTCACGAGCGCGAGCGCCCAGATTGTTCCCACCGCGAGCCAGCGTTCCTGCCCCGACGCACCCGGCCACAGCAGGACGAGGTACTGCGAGAGCCCCAACGCCAGCGCCGCCGTGACGCCCGGATCCATGACGAGGAGGCTTTGCCACCCGTAGAGAAAAGCCACCCGCTCGCCCCAGGCCTCCCGCAGATAGACGTACGGGCCGCCAGCAAGGGGAAACCTCGAGGCCAACTCTCCGAAAGTGAAAGCTCCGGCGAGAACCAGCGCGCCGCACGCGAGCCAGAGTCCGAGCGTCAGCGCGGGAGAGGCGAGCGCTCCGATCAGCTCCGCGGGAGTCAGGAAAATACCGACGCCGATCGTGTGGCCGACGACGAGCGCCGTCGCGGACCAGAACCCGAGCACGCGTGGAGCATTCTCCTGCATTGCGATTGGCATGTCTTGCGGCGGTTGCGGTGCGATCTTTATCCCAAACTTGCCGGCAGGGGAAGAAAAGGGCGGGCGCCTTGACTGGAATCTCTCGCTTTTGCGTCGGGCTCCGACGGATCGAACCAAACTCTTGAAGCGAGTCCACGTATGTTTCGAGGAGGGGAAATCCGATGAAGACTTGCCGCTGGGCATCTGTTCTTTCGGCTCTCGTTCTCGTGTTGGCGAACGGCCGAGCGGCCGGGCAAGCAAAGGGGCCCAACGACATGGCGGAGCGCGTCAGCAAACCCGTCGTGTACCAGGTGGAGGGGATGGACCGCGTCCGAGTGCGCAAGGACCTCGTCTACAAGAAGGACGGCTCAGTCGAGCTGAAGATGGACATCGCGACGCCGGAGAAGCAAAGGCCGGGCGAGACTCTGCCGGTCGTCTTCTTCATCCATGGCGGCGTTCCTGCCGATGTTCCGGTCAAGCCGAAGGATTGGGGGATCTACAGGTCGTGGGGCCGGCTCATTGCGGCGTCCGGAATGGCTGCGGTGACCTTCAACCACCGTGTGGGATTCCCGGATCCGAACCTGGCCCAGGGCGCCGCCGACTTGACCGATGCGATCGCGTTCGTCCGAGGCCGGGCCGCGGAATTTGGAATCGACCCCGAGCGCATCGCGCTGGCCGCCTATTCGGCCGGGGGCCCCTTACTCGCCGCGCCGATCCGCGAGCCCAAACCCTACGTTCGCTGCCTCGTGGCGTTCTACTCCTTTCTCGACCTCCGTCCCTCGGCGCTCCATCGCAAGTTTCTTTCGGAGGAGCAGGTCCGGCAGTTCTCGCCGGCCGTCGCTCTGACGGAGAGCACCGGCAAGCTCCCGCCGATCTTCGTCGCGCGCGCCGGGAAGGATCAGATTCCCGATCTGCTGCCGGGCCTGGATCGGTTTGTCGCGGAAGCCCTGGCGCGGAACGCTCCTCTCGTGCTCTACAACCAGCCGGACGGTGAGCACGGATTCGACAACCAGGAGGGCGATCCGCGATCACGCGAAATCGTTCGGGAGGCGGTGGAGTTCTTGAAAAGAAATCTCGCGGTGAAGTAACTCCACCTCATCCTGACCATCACCCCAGAGGGAGATGAGCGAGATGGCGGCTGAGTCTTCCCCTCACCCCGCCCCTCTCCCGGAGGGAGAGGGAGTTCTCGTTGCGGCACGCTCCGCACGCCGCGACTTGGACTTGAGTTCCTCACCCCGGCCCTCTCCCGGAGGGAGAGGGCGAGGCTGCCGCGACTTCACTAAGGAAGGTCCAGTCGGACGAGAGAGAGTGACTCGAACGGGGATTTGCCCGGCGTGCGGGCTGCTTTCATCCAGCTTCCTGCCAGCCAGGGGCGGCGTTCGAGGACGACCGACGGCATGGGAACTTCGGATAGGAGCGGCTCGTCGGCGGTTCGCATCAGAAGGTAGGCCTCCTTGTGATGCGTGCGCCCGATGAGCTCCCTGGGCCTGCCCAAGGGAATCCAAGGCGATCGCGAGTAGAACTCCTGATGCGCGGCGTTCAGGCTCACGAAGAACGCGTCGCAGCCGGACGGGCACTCTCTGCGCACCCTTTCCCCGAATTCCGGAATCGGATCGAACCGGTTGATCCCTTCGTCGACCTTTTCCAGCGCGAAGAACACGAGGCCGCACGCCAGGGCAGTTGCGATCGGGATTCGAACGCGCTCCAGTGTCAGTCCCCCAGCCAACAGCACGACCGCCAGGATCGCGAGCGACGGCGCGACCAGAATCACGGCGCCTCTGCCGAGCGTGTCGCTCAAGAAACGGAAGCCCCACACGACGACGCCAAGCGCCAGGATGACGACTACGGCGCCGAGGAACCAGGCAAGACGGCCGGAAGGACGTTCGCGCGCGGCCTCGCTCTCCAGGCGCTCGGCGACCAGGATCGCGATCGCGGGAAAGAGAGGCATCATGTAGACCTCGCGCTTCATGACGAGGAGCGACCAGAAGACAATCCCGAAGAGGAACCAGCCCAGAGGGAGGCTCGATGGCCGGCGCCGGCCCAGCGATCGGATCAGGAAAAGGCTCCAGGGAAAAGCCGCGAGCGCCAGGACCGGAATGTAATAGACGATCCCGCGCGCGGACGGCATGAACCGCGATGTCGCTCCGCGCAGAAACTGCTGCTCCCAATAAAACTGCTTCCAGAAGTCGGCTCCGAGCCGGCGGGTCATGGCCCAGTGCCAGGGTGCCGTCACGGCCAGGACGACGACCGCCGCCGCGAGTCCGCGGCGCCAGGCTCGGATCGGCCGCGTGCGGTCGAGCAGCAGGCCCGTCGCGACCGCGCCGACCGGCAGCACGAGGCCGATGAGCCCCTTGGAGAGAAACGCGAGACCGAGCGCGATTCCGGCCGGAACCGCGTATCGCCAATCCGACCCTTCGGAATTGCGGCTCGTCGCGTCCAGCGCGAAGGCGGCGAGCGTCACGAAGAGAGTCAGAAGAACGTCGCCCGACGAATAGCGCATGAAGGTCCAGAAGGAATAAGTGAACAGGAGGATCAGGCCGGTCAGAACGGCCGCACGCTCGCCGCTGCGGCGACGGACCCACAGGTAGACGGCGAGAACGGTCGCGAGCGAAGCCACGGCGCCAGGCAGGCGTTCACTCGCCACGGTGATGCCGAAAAGGCCGTAGCTCGCCGCGATGGACCAGTGCGCCAGCGGCGGCTTGTCGAGGAAGATCCCTCCTTCGAAACGAGGAACAAGAAAGTCCCGGGACTGCAGCATGTAGATCGGCGGAACGGCGTACATCGACTCGTTGCCGGTCTGAAGCGGAGAGCTGGAGAGTCGGCCCAGATAAAGGTAGAGACCGAGGCAGACGGCAGTCACGGCGAGGACCGCGGCGACTCGATCGCGAATCGCGGCCGGTTGGCCGCCTGCCGCCGCAGATGTTGAGCCCGAGCTCTGGCCGTTGACGAGCGGCATCAGCGTTCTAAAACCCGGGCACGGACACTTCCGCCGCAAGGCCGACCGTAATGTCGCCGGCCCCCTGCCACCCGAAGAAACCGGCCGAACGGCGGATGTCCAATCGCTGCGTCGGCAAGACGCCCGTCGGGTCAGACAGGGTCACTGTCTCGTCGCCGCGCGCCCAGCGCACGAAAACCCGGGGAAAGACGTAGCCTCCCAACTTTCCACGGACGACCAGGTCGGCGATGAAATGGTGCGCTCGCGAGCTGGGATGGAAGCCCCGCTCGAACGCGGCGGCCTCCGTCCCGAGGACAGCCTGCGAAACGAAGGGCAGGACCGTGCGGTCGTACGTCCCGGACAGGAAGACACTCAGGCTCGGGCCGGACCAGCCGGCACCCGCTCGATACGCTTCGAGCGAGGCATCGGACGAGAGGTGGCGTGGGACAAAAGAGGGCAGGCTCTGTTCCGTAGCATCGACCGAGCCGCTCGCTCTCTGCGCGCCGAGCACGAGCGTCCAGTCCGACAAACAGGCGCGCGCCTCGATCGCGCCGCCGTAGACCCCTCCGCCGGATAAGTGAAACGCGCCCGAAGTGCCATTGGTGCCATCGGCCTGGACGTAGATTGCGGCAGCCGAAGCCTCGAGCCCTGTCCACCTGTGCCTCCAGCCCAGGGCCACGTCGATTCGGTCGGCTCCGAGCGTCCGCGAGCCGCCGAGCACAGCGTCGGCTCCGTTGGAGACGAAGTGCTCGGTCGAGTCATGATTCTTCCGGCTTCCGGTGGCCTCGACGGAATCGCGCGGTCCCAGAGGTAGCCGCACGAGCAGCGCGTAGTTCTCGAACCGTCCATCCCCTGTCGCGCTCGTCTGGCCCGGTCCCCGAGAGCCCTGGTTCTGGTCCGAGCCAGACGGGGCGAGCGCGACCCGCAGCTTCCATTCGAGCTCCGGGGTTCCGGCTCCCAGACCGTCCTTCGCCGCGCGGTTGGCTCCGATTCCGATGAGACCAAATCGGCCAATGACCCGCGAGACGTCCTCGCTGCCGCTGGCGAGATCAAGCCGGCGGCCGACAGCCGAATAGGAGGCTCCGAGCTCCGCGTTCCATCCCGGGGGAGGGGCGAGATCGACGCCAAGCAGGAGCCCTGCGCAAAAAAGGCAGGCGCCGACCAGATCGTTACCCATTCTTGCCCCTCGTCAAACGGAAACCACTCTCTTCGGCGGTCACCCCGCCGGCCGCGCCGCGGAAGAACCTTTGTCGAACACTACCGGATTCGTCCGCTGATCGTCAGCATCCCATCTCGGCAGGCGAGCGTCGCGATCCGCACGCGGCAGGGCATCTGCTTGACGACCGGGTTGTACTGAGAGGCGAGCGCTTCGGCGAGAAACGTGGGAAGCCTCACGCCCGACACGCGGAAAGCCGCAAAATCGAGGCTGACGTTGTTGCCTGTGCTTCCCGCGACGATGCGGGGCGCGACATCCAGCTCGAGAGCGGGCCACTTCTCCGGGCGCGCGGTCGCGTGGATCGATCCGTCGCGAAAAGCGATCCGGGCTCCTCCGTCTCGGACAGCCGCGCGCAGCCAGAGGCTCGCGTCCTCTTCGCGGATGACGAGGTGCGGAGCGAGCTCATCCAGGGAAAGCAGCTCGAGCTCTCCGTCTCGCAGCCGATAGGGATTGACGGCGACGCCGAGGAGCTCGAACCCGATCTCGCGAGCGAGCAGGGCGGGGTCCTCGGGTGACCTACCCGCGATCTTGAAGTTCTCCGCGGAGAAGGCGATCCGGCGAAAGCGGCCCCGGACCGTCTCTTCGTCGGAGGTGGCGTCGATCTCGATTCGGCCGTCAAAGGACGCGTGGGCGATTCGAGAGATCTCGTTCCGGACCGCGCTTCGAAGTTTCTCGACGAGCTCCTTCGGAGCAACTCCCTCCAGCGGGCGGATGTCGCGGCGGTACAACTCCACCCGGCTTCCGTCGGGGAGCGGATGATCCCAGGTCTTGCGGAAGATCTGCTGGAAGCTCCCCTCATTCTTCGCGATGCGGCTCATGATCAGAGCGGCTCCGGGTCGCGCCCCCTGATCTCCTGTCTTCACGATCAAACCGTCGGTAAACCACGGGATCCTGCCCGCTCCCTCGATTTCGACGTTGCGGTCTCCGGCTTCCGCGGCGTACTCGAACGCGAAGCGGTGGAAAGAGGCCAGATCGGGGATCACCCTCACGCAGGGCGGGGAGAAACCCGGACGGTTCGGAATCGCGGCGAGCGCTTCCTCGATCGGCCACCACTGCCGCATGGGAGGATCGCGGACGAGCGCGAGCGCGAGCGAGACGACCGCCGCGGCTCCCACAACGAGCAGACGAGGACCAAGATGTTTGCGGCGCGGATCTCCCGCCCAGGCCGTCGCGAGCACGGCCGCGGCCGGCAGCACCGGCATCGCGTAGCGCTCGCCCTTCGTGCGAAACAGTGTCAGGAAGAGAAGTCCGGCGATCGACAGGAGAAACAACCGGCGAGCTTCCGGCTTTCGGCGCCACGCGAGCGCTCCCCCGATCAAGAGCATGCCGGCCCAGGGAAGGAGCATGAGGCTCGAGACCGCCCGAGGATAAAAAGAGAGGCCCGGCAGGCTCAGGACGGCTGGAAAGCTCCTCCAGTCGCTCGGCGAATTGGGACCGTGCCCGAGGAAGTCCTGCGCCAGACTCGGCGCGTGCACGAGGTACCAGGGCAGCGCGACCAATCCCCAGACGAAAAGCGCGGCGCACCCGTTGCGCAGCCTTCGAAAACGGTCGGGCAGCGCGGCAGCCCGTCCCATCTCCACGGCGAGCGGCACGATCAGGAAAAAGAGGAACGTCCATTTGGTGAGCATTCCAATTCCGCCGATCAGGCCGAAGAGGAGAGAGCCGTCCGCTTTGGAAAACCGTTCGGTCGCGAACAGCTCCTCGAGCGCAAGGGCTGTCACAGCCGTGACCGGGAGGTCGAGCATGAAGATGTGAGTTGCGCTCCACACCGCTCCGAAGGTTGTGACCGCAATGGCCGCTGCGATTCCCGCCATGGTGCCCGCGGCCCTTCGTCCCAGACGGTACGTCGCGAAGATCAGCAGGCCGAGAAAGAATTGATTGAGAACCCAGGTCGAGATATCCGCGTTGGGCTTGAGCCCAAGCGTTGCGAACGCGGCCACGAACGGAGCGAACGGTGGATAGAAAGCATCCACGGAAAAAAGGCGGCGGATCGATTCCCACAGGGCAACCCTGCCGAACAGGAAATTCTCGATGACCTGGCGATACCGGACGCTCGAGAGGAGATGGATCGCCGGATCCCACGCGGGGGGGCGCGTGTCCTTTGCCAGCCAGCCCATGTTGCAGGCGCCGAGAAAGAGCCACCACGCCGGCAGGACGACGCCCGCCCGCGGCATTCGCCGAAATTCGACGGAGGTGGAGTCCGGCTCGGGCGCGCCTTGCTGTCTTTGGAGGCTCAAAGCAAACTCGAACGCGTAATCATCGAGCGCAGGATATGACGCGAATGCCCGCCCTCCGAGCCCTCACCGGGGCACGCACCAAAGATAAAGCGAGGATGGATTCAGACGCGGGGCACGACCTCGAAGCCGGCGTCTGCGAAGTGGCGGTCGAAGGTGAATGCCCGGTTCAGATCGTGGCGGCGCATGAGGGCAAAAGACACGCAGTCGGTGCAAACGTCAAGCACACTGGAAGGTCTTTCTCCATATTTGCCGCCTCGCAGCGCGCTGCCGCCTCGGCCTGAAACATACATCGGATTACTACGTATCTTGTAATGCATGGCTACGAAGCAGGAAATCGAGAGCGCGGACAACTGGGAGCGGCAGGTCCGGAAAGGCTGGCTGGAGCTCGCGATTCTCGCCAGTCTCTGGGAGCAAAAGCTTTACGGCCTGGACATCCTAAGACGGCTCGAGAACCACTCGGACCTGATCCTGGCGGAAGGGACGATCTACCCCATCCTGAATCGCCTGAAGGCGGACGGGCTCGTTGACTCCAGGTGGGTCGAGGGCCAGGCCGGGCATCCCCGCAAGTACTACTCGTTGACCGCCGCCGGCCGGCGGCGCGCCGTCGCAATGGCCCGTTATGCCTCGACCTTTCTTTCGAGCATCGACGATTTGATCGCGCCCTTGCTCGAGACGGAGGAGAAATGAATCAACCCCAACGACTCCAGCAGAAAATCGACGCCTACGTGGTGGAGCTGCGGCGCTGCCTGGGCGAGCTGCCGCCGGAAGAAGTTTCCGACATCCTCCAGGAGATCCGCGGCCACATCCTCGAGCGCGCCGAGGCGAGCGGTGAGCTGACGGAGGAGAGGCTGGTCACGATCTTGAAAAACTTGGGCCAGCCCGAGGAGATCGCCCCGCTCTACCAGACCGAATCGCTCATGGCCCGGGCGCGCACGAGCTTCTCGCCGGCGCTGGTTCTGCGGGGGATGCTGCGATGGGCTATGCTCTCGGTCAAGGGATTCGTCCTCTTCCTCGTCGGGCTCTTCGGGTATTCGCTGGCGCTCGGGCTTCTGGCGTGCGCCGTCGCGAAATTCATCTGGCCTCACGAAGTCGGCGCGTGGGTCACGCCCGGCGGTTTGAGCCTCGGCACCAACTCGAATCCCGCGGCGCGCGAAGTCCTCGGCTGGTGGATCGTGCCGGTCGGTCTGATCGTCGGCTCGCTCCTGCTCGTCGGCACGACGAGGCTGCTGCGGTGGTTTCTGAGATTCGCGCGAACACGCCGGCCGACGGAGCGGGGGCGCGCGGTTTAGTCGCTTTCGATCTTACGCAAGCCCTTCATACCCCGTGTTCAGGCGGGGACCACCGACTCGAGATTCCCCCATCACCCGGCCCCTCTCCCGGAGGGAGAGGGAGTTCTTGCTGCGCCGCGCTCCGCACGCCGCGACCTGGATTTGATCCGAATCAGTATTCGAAGACCGACGATGGATAAACGGCCACCGGAGAAAGATAGGCATCTCCCGTGAGGTTGTCGGCGGTGGTTATGAATGCGTTCCATTGATAGTCGGCATTGTCGTTTGGAAAGAATTGCACGACGACGTATCCATTGCCGCCCGTTGGCAGCGTCGTGGGAAATGCCAGCTGCACCATCGAAACGGCGGGGACGTTGACCGAGAGTGTCGTGTTCACACCTCCGCTCGTGATGATGACGGTAAACGAGCGGGTGGAGGCGTCGAGATTGACGATGCCGTAATTCGAACGGAAGTCGGCGTTCTGCCGGCCGCCGACCGAGATCGCATTGACGTCCCCGTGAATGGTTCCGGGCGCGAGGGCCCAGGTGGAAAACGAGTTCGTCCCAGTCGAGGAGGGCTCGTTCGTCCAGATCCGGGCCGACCCGTAGAGAAGCGCGTTTCCATCGGGCGTGTTCGTGCCGGCAAGGACGCCGACGATCAAGAGGGAGCCCACGCCGCTCTTGTTCAAGCGCCCGGTGCCGGTTCCAAGATAGTCGTCGACCGCGTAGGCTGTGCTCGCGTTCAGCGTGAACCGTTGCGTCGGCGCTGCGGAGTTGGTGACGCCCGCGGCGAGGAATCCCACCAGAATCTCCTGCGTGGCGCCCCGCCCGTTGATCAGAAAGTAGTCGGTGCGGAAAAACGTCCCGTTCCTGCCGGCGGCGTTGATCACGACCGTCACGAGCAGCGAAGGGTTGAAGCTGTAGCTTTGGGTTGGAAACGCGCCGAGAGCTCGAGGAGCGGGCCGGCTCGCGAGCATGTCGCCGACCGTGGCGGGCGGCCCAAACGCGACGGCGGGTGCCTCGTGTGTGATGCGCTCGGCAAACAGCGGCGACGCCAGAACGAACGCTCCCGTCAGGATGAGGAACCGTTTCATGTCTCGCTCCCTTCTCCCGGCGTTCGCCGGGTTTCAAGCATCGTGGGTGCGGCCTCTCTGCTCACGGATCGGCAAAAACGCCGGCAGCTCGCCGGGTCGAAGACCGGCGAGCGCGGTTGCCTCAAATCTGACCTCTCGAGTGCGTGCCGACAGTTTAGCCGACGCGAAGCCCGATTGTGCGCGGTAGCGGACATCTCGAAACGGATCCCCGCTGGAACCGGCCTGCTCGCGTTTTTCAGGATGAGGAGCCGGGAATCCTCCCTGGCCAGGCGCCGGCGAGAAGCGCGATGGCGTAGGCCCAGAGCAGAAGCGCGGCAAAAGGCATTCCGGCCGTTTCGGGGAGGTTCGGAAAGACGGAGCGGAACCACAGCACGCTGCCGGTATCGAGCAGCATTCCTGGCAGCACGACGAGAACGGCCGCTCGCAGACCGGCGTCACGCGTTGGCAGGCTGCGGACCAGGAGTGCGATCGGCACCGCGATCCCGACGGCAGTCACGCCGAAGAGAACCACCCATTTCGTCGTGCTCCCCGCATGAAAGACAGATTGGCCCCACAGACGGATCGCGAGAGTCGCAAGGAGCCACGCCGCCAGGCCGATCCAAACGAATCGCCGCATCTCACCCTCCTTGCCGCTCGCGCGACAGCTGAATGAAGGCGCGCAAGGCCTGCTTCGCGCCCCGCTTGTTTTTCGTCGCGACGGAATAGAGCGCCAACCCGCGGATGGTGGACACAGTCAGGATCGCGAGGGCCTTTGCTTTTTCCGCCCGCCGGCCGGCCTTCTTGAAGCGGCGCTGGACCCAGGAGACCCAGTCCGCGAAAGTGCTCCGGGAGAATTCCGCGAAGGGCTCCGCGTCCCCGATCCCGCGCCCGAGCACCTCCAGGAAGAATCGGAGATAAGGCTCGTGCTCGGCAGCCGCGACCCAGGACCAGACGAGCTCCAGGAACTCGTCGAAGGAGGCAGCCGGATGGCTGCGGATCCATGTTTCGGCAAGCTTCTGCTGGCGCGTCCGGATCTCGTTCATCGCCTCGGCGATCAACCGCTCCTTCGAGCCGAAGTGGTAGACGAGCATTCGCGCGCTCGTCCCCGTCGCCGCCGCCAGAGGACGCAGGGACAGATTTGCCAGCCCGTGTTGGAGGAGGTAGTCCGCGACCGCCGCCAGCAGAGCCTTCCGGGGGCCAGGCGGACGCCGTCTCATGTAACGAACGTTACATGTAACGACTGTTACGTGTCAAGCAGGTGCGTCACGTGAGCCGGGACGCCGCGAGAACCAGGTCCCCATTCCGTCCGGACCATCTCGCCCGCCTTTCCGGATCGGGACCCACATCGAACGCCTCGGACGGGGAAAGCGCCGGCGAATCCCGAGGATTTCGACGCCTGGCCGAGACGGGAGGGCCCCGTCGGGAAGGAATTCCTCTTCCCAGTGCCGACCGGGGCTTTTCTCAGACTGGTCGGTTCTGGACACCCGATTCCCAGAAACGAACATCCCTGAGAGGGGGGATTGCCCCAGCTCCTTGCGTCTCCATGACTTAACCTCAACAGCCAACGGCACGGCCTTCGCTCTGACAATGAGTCTGAATCCACACGGCCGCACCCAGCCAGGAGGAGTTCTGTGAGGAATCTTCTCGTCGATATCTCCCGAGCCGTTCGATCGCTTCGCAGCCACCCGGTCACGAGCCTGGTGATTGCCGCCACGGTGGCAATCGGAATCGCTGCCGGAGCGACGGTCTTTTCGATCGCGGACACACTCCTGCTGCGATCGCTGCCCGGCGTCGAGCAGCAGTCCGAGCTCGTCAACGTTCACGCGACGGCCGCGGACGGCTCGACGTTTCACTCGGTCTCCTACCCGACCTACAAGGACCTCCGCGATCGGAGCCGTTCTCTTTCCGGGTTGACCGCGTTCTCGTCGCGGCTCGTCAGTCTCGCCACGGGCGATGAGCCGCGTCTGGGCGTCGTCCAGATCGTGTCCGGCGACTACTTCAACGTGCTTGGCACGCGGGCGGCGTCCGGCCGACTCATCGCTCCCCGCGACGACAGGGCCGGCGGCGATCTCGTCGCGGTCGTCAGCCAGACGTTCGCGCGGGATTTTCTGCGGGGTCTCTCCTCGGCGGTAGGGCAGACGCTCCAGATCAACGGCCGGGCGTTCACCGTCATCGGCGTCGCCCCCGCCGGGTTCTGCGGCACTTTCCTCGCTCAACCGTTCGACGTCTGGGTGCCGATCTCCGCCTGGGCCATGATCGGACCCAATGCCCCACTCGATCAGAGGGACCGCCTCTGGCTGGAGCTCGTCGGCCGCAAGCGGAGCGGCGTCACGCTGCCGCAGGTTCGCGCGGATCTCGAGCCGATTGCGCGACATCTCGAGAAAGAATACCCGGGCAGTTATCGCGGCGTCGGCTACGACCCGCACCCGGTGACTGGTTTCGAGGATTCCCTCTTGAGCGGCGCGCTCGGCGTCTTCGGCGTCCTTTCGGCAATGGCGGCGCTCATCCTCCTGGTGGGCTGCGTCAACGTGGCCGGAATCTTTCTCGCTCGGAGCGCATCCCGAACGCGCGAGATCGCGGTGCGCGCCGCCCTCGGCGCGCGGCGGCACGAGCTCATACGGCCGCTTCTTCTCGAGCAAATGGTTCTCTTCGTCGCAGGCGGCGGCCTCGGGCTCGCCCTCACGGCCTGGACGGCGCAGCTGCTGGAGCGTTTCGACATTCCCGCTCCGGTTCCTTTGCGCTTTGATTTCAGCCCGTCCCCACGGGTCGCGGTTTTCGCTCTCGTTCTCTCGGTCGTGGTGGGCCTGGTGTTTGGCCTCTCGGCGTCGATCTTCGCGACACGGCGCGTGTCGAGCGACGCGCTGAGGGGGCGCTCCGAGCTGCCCGGCGCCTCGCGCGTGCTCGGTTCCGTCGTCGCGATCCAGCTGGCCGCCTGCGTGCTCCTGCTCGCGTGCGCCGGTCTCTTCCTCCGCACGGTTCTCCAGGCCGTCAACAGAAGTCCAGGATTCGAACCGGACAATCTCGTCATGACAGTGGCCGATCTGTCGGTCCTCGGCTACACGCCCGCGCAGATTCGTTCCTTCGACGAGAGAATCGTCGAGCGCCTTGCGGCGGTGCCCGGCGTGGACCGGGCGACGGTGGCCGGGGTCGTTCCTCTGGGACCCGGGCACCGCAGCACGACCGTGCGGCTGCCGGAGTCCGCCGCGGAGCGCGACGCGGTCGACGTCGACACAGCCGATGTCTGGGACAGCTACTTCCAGACTCTTCGCATTCCGATCCTTCGTGGCCGCGCGTTTCTTCCATCGGACCGGGACGGAGCTCCGCTGGCTGCGGTCGTAAACGAGACGCTCGCCCGGCGTCTCTGGCCGCGGGGGGACGCGGTCGGCCGGAGCTTTGTCTCCGAGGGGAAGTCGTACAGGGTCGTCGGCGTCGCGCAGGACGGCAAGTACCGAACTCCGGGAGAGCCGCAGAGATCTTTCCTCTACGTCGCGTCCCGGCAGGAGCCCACGATGCGTCCCGCGCTCGTGCTCCACACGGGGCGCGATCTGACGCTGATCACTCCGGCGATCCGGCAGGAGCTGCGCCGCCTGGATCCGGCCATTCCTTTCGGGGCCGTCTACTCGGTACGTACCCACATGGCGTTCTCGCTCTTGCCCCAGCGGATTCTGCTCGGAGTCTCCGCGACTCTCGGAGGCATCGGTCTTCTCCTGGCGGCCGTGGGTCTGATGGGACTGGTCGGATACTCCGTGAGCCGGAGAACCCGAGAGATCGGAGTCCGCGTGGCGCTCGGCGCGACACCCGGCGACGTCGTGAGGCTCGAGATGAAGAGGGGACTCGCGGTGGCCGCGGGGGGCCTTTCCGCGGGGACCCTCGTGGCTCTCGGTGCGGCGAGACTGCTGCGATCGCTCACGTTCGGAATCGAGCCAAACGACCCGCTCACGTTCGCGTCGGTTCTGCTTCTCCTCGCGCTGGTCGCGCTCTCGGCGACATACCTTCCGTCGCGCAGCGCGGCACGGATCGATCCGATGACCGCATTGAGGAGCGAGTAGTTTTCCGGTTCCGGGTGGCCAGCTTCTCGTCGGCCGGTCAAGGGCGCTGCGCCGGCGCGCTCGCGGAGAGGGCCGGGCCGGACGGCAAAGACGACGTAGCAGCGGCTTTTACGAAGACGTACTTCTCCGGCGCGTCGGGATCGTCGGCGTCGAAGACGAAACGCGTCTGCCCCTGATCGTCCCGGGCGAAATGGACCAGCGCGCTCGCCAGCGGCGGATCCCAGAGGATGTACGTCCCGCCTCCGACGTTCTTCAGCTCGCTCGTGAATCCGCCGGCGACGAGCTTCAGCTTGCCGCCCCCAAACGTCACGCCGGCCTCGCCGAGAGCCTCGTTGTGATAGGTCCCCTGGAAGGCCGCGGCGACCGTCGGATCGAGAGACAGCCGCCTCAGGCTCTTCTCGTGAAATCGTCCCTTGGCGTACTCGACGTCGGCGGCGTACCGGGCGTCCATCTCCATCGGCTGGCCGAAAGCGAGCTCGATCACGCGTGAGCGCACCGCCACGCCGAAGAGATTCGCGTTTTGAGCGTTGGTCAACACGACGATTCCCAGGTTCGCGTCGGGGAGAAGGGTGAGGTCGCTCGAGAAGCCCGCGGTGCCGCCGCCGTGGGAGAGAACCCGCTGCCCCTTGTACTTCGCGACTCCCCAACCGAGCCCGTAGGCCGAGCCCGGCTGGACCTCCATCTGCGGCTGCCATGTCACCTTCAGGTTGTTCGCCGAGACGACCCGGATCCCATTGGCGGAGATTCCCTGGCTCAACTGCGCGATCAGGTACCGCGTCATGTCTTCCGCGTTGGACCACGCGCCGCCCGCCGGGGCGACCGATTCGAGAGGTTTCTCCATGTCCAGAGGAATCGGAGCGTACTCGTACGTTTGCTTCAAGCCGTGAGGCGTCGCGTGGTTCGGTGTCGACCGGACCCTCTCCGACGAGAACGTCGTGCTGGCCATACCGGCCGGATCGAACACCCGCCTTTGCATCTGATTCACGTAGTTCGAATAGAGATCCGAGCTCGGGCCGCGCGCCGACCAGGCGGCGATGTATCCGCCGGCGGCGACCATTTGATTCACGTACCCGAACCTCTTTCCAAAGTCGCCGGCAAACGCGAAGGTCTTGAGCGATCGGATCACGTCCTCGGCCGTGGGCCGCGTGGCCGCGAAATACGTCTCCAGATCGTGCCGCTGGATGCCGGTGCAGTCGCAGACCATATCCCGCAACGTGATTCTCGGCGTCAGATCGGGGTCGCTCGAGACGAAGCCCGGATAG
>JBKPDV010000178.1:0-8648 GCA_046728075.1 Acidobacteriota bacterium
GCGCTACGGCGAACGGTTCGACGCGGCCAGCGGGATGGGCGGGATGGAAGTATGGTTTCCGGTCAAGGGGTGACGTAGATCGCCCAGTGCGGCAGCGCCGCAACCTTGGCCTCCCATCCCGTGAAGGTGATGCCGAACCAGACTTCCTGATCGTGCGCGACGGCTTCAGAAAGAGGTTCCACGGCACGTAGATGCCTGCCATGAAGCCGCAGAAGACGAGCAGCGCGTTCATCCACGGCGGCCGACGGTTCAGAACCTCGCGTAACCAACTGTTCATCACTCCTCCAAGGTCGCCTCCGAGCGAAAGGCGACTCGACGAACGGCGAAACCTATCACCAAGAGCCCAGGACCTGGTAGGTAGGCCGCTCGCTCATGAAGATCACCCGCATCCGCACGACTCGCTTGCACGATCCCGACGGAGGCACGTTCCAGGACGCCACCATGCCGATGCCGGGCGGGCGGGGCCTGCCGTGGATGTTCGTCGAGCTCGCGACCGACGCGGGCATCACCGGAATCTCGTATTCGGAAGGTGCGGGCACGGTACGCTCACTAATCCACGAGCAGCTGTCGGACCTGATCGTCGGCGCCGATCCGTTCGAGACGGAGAAGCTGTGGACGAGCATGTTCTGGCGCACACGCGGCAACGGGCGCAAAGGTGTGGCGTTCCAGGCCATCTCCGCGATCGACAACGCGCTGTGGGACATCAAGGCGAAGGCGCTCGGAGTGCCGCTCTTTCGTCTGCTCGGCACGGCTCACGATCATGTGGCCGTCTACGGCTCCGGCGGCTGGACGCACTACACCGAGAAGGAGCTCGTCCGCGAGCAGCGAAGCTTCGTGGAGCGCGGGTTCTCGCGTACCAAGATGAAGGTGGCGCGCGACTTCGGACGCGCCGAGAAGGAAGACCTCGCCCGTCTCGCCGCCGTCCGCAAGGCGCTCGGTGACGACGTGACCCTCTACGTCGACGCGAACAACGGCTACTACGCCAAGCAAGCCATTCGCCTGGCCGAGGCGTTCGCGGACCACGGCGTCGGCTGGTTCGAGGAGCCCGTGCTCGCCGACGACATTCCGGGGCTTGCGGCGATCGCGAGCGCGATCTCGATCCCCGTCGCCACCGGCGAGCACGAATACACCAGGTACGGTTTCCGGGATCTGATCGCCGCCCGCGCCGTGGACATCGTACAGGCCGACGTCGGCAGGGTCGGGGGGGTCAGCGAGTGGATGAAGATCGCCCACCTCGCCGCGGCGTTCAACTTGCCGATGGCGCCGCACGCCTACGCGCTGCTCCACCTCCATCCCGCGATGGCCACTCCCAACCTCATGGTCGTCGAGATGCTGGACATCGAGTGGCAGCCGATGACGAAGTGGCTGATCGATCCGCCGCATCCGGACAACGGCACCTGGAAGCCGGATCCCGACCGGCCCGGCAACGGCATCGAGCTCGATCCGCGCGCCGTGAAGAAATACGCGATCGACTGACGGAGGACGCATGGATCTCGGTCTACGTGGCAAGCGCG
This sequence comes from Acidobacteriota bacterium, assembly GCA_046728075.1. Classification (GTDB taxonomy): domain Bacteria; phylum Acidobacteriota; class Thermoanaerobaculia; order UBA5066; family Gp7-AA6; genus JBKPDV01. The sequence goes on from JBKPDV010000178.1 coordinate 1,515, forward strand.
CTCTCGTCACGGGCGCTTCGAAGGGCATCGGCGCGGCGATCGCCGAGGCCCTCGCGGAGGAAGGGTGTCACCTGCTCCTCGCCGCGCGCAGTGCCGGCGCTCTGGACACGCTCGCCGAGCGGCTGCGCGCCACTCACCACGTCGAGGCGCGAGCGCACGTTGCCGACCTCCGCAAGCGCGAGGACGTCGAAAGGCTCGCCGAATCCGCGGCGGACATCGACATCCTCGTCAACAACGCCGGTGACATCCCCGCCGGGTCGCTCGGCCAGGTCGGCGAGGAAGCATGGCGACACGGCTGGGAGCTCAAGGTCTTCGGCTACATCAACCTGACGCGCCTCGTGTACGCGCGCATGAAGACGCGCGGCGGCGGCGTGATCGTCAACGACATCGGCGCCGCGGGAGAGCACTACGATTTCAACTACATCGCCGGGAGCACCGGCAACGCCGCGCTCATGGCCTTCACGCGAGCGCTGGGCGGCCGAAGCCTCGCGGACAACATCCGCGTGGTCGGCGTCAATCCCGGGCCAGTCGAGACGGAGCGCATCGTCACGCTCATGAAGGGAATCGCGCGGAACCGACTCGGTGACGAAAGCCGCTACCGAGACCTGATGGCGCGCTTTCCTCTCGGCCGGCCGGCGACGACTCGCGAGATCGCCGACATGATCGCCTTTCTCGCCTCGCCGCGGTCGAGCTACACGAGCGGCGTCATCGTCACGATCGACGGCGGCATGTGTGCGAGCGCCGGACTCTAGGTAGCGATGGTCGCGCGAGGCAGTCAGTCGAAGAACCGCCGGAAGTCGCCGCCGCTACGGATCGCGATCGTGCTCGGACAGGCGGCTCCGCCGGGTCGGCTCGGCATATGGAGACGCATTGGCGGCGTACGAGAGGGCAATGGCCGTCAAGGAAGGGTTTGAGTGGAAGCCCTTCATTCTCTGCGGCCTCGCGTTCACGCATCTCGGTCTCGGAGACGGCGAGACGGCGCTGAAGACGGCTCGCGAGGCTGTGAACGTCACCCGGCGATCGCCGGGCAAGCTCGCCGAATTTAGCGCCCAACATTGCGTCGCCCGAGTTCTCCTTTTGACACGCGGCCTCGTGGCCAGAGACGAGATCGAGTCGGTTCAGGACTCGGCAGGGTACATCTGCTTCAGCCGCGGGTATCGGATCCGGATCCCGCGCCAGAAGTAGGCGAGGTCTGAAAAGCTCGCCGAATACTGCGGAAACGCGGCGAATAGCAGGGGTTTCAGCCGATATCTGCGGCGAATGGCTTCCAGAAAACGCGAGGAAATACCGAGGAAAATCGTTCGCTGCGGATAACTACCAACCCGCGTCGCTCGAGGAGCACGGACAAGACGTCACAGCAGGCGTGTTTCACGGCGAACGCTTCTGGCTGCAAATGATCATATCGGGTTGCAGCCGGCTGCAAAAATCGTTGCAAAGCGGGTTTGCAGCCGTCTGCAATTCTGCAAACGAGTACGACGGCGTCGCTCCGGAGGAGAGGGAGGACCTTCATAGAGGGAGACGCGCCAGCGTCGCGAGTGCGGCCACCAAAACGGACATGCCAGCCTGGCGCGTCTGGGAGACTTACGACCCAACGCCCGCGGATTCGAGCCCTCGATGCCCTGACCGCGAACCGTGCGCCCTTCAACCCGCTCTCGCGCCACGACCGCGACGACCTCGGAACCCGGGTAGTCTAGGATCTCCGGGCTTGTCGTAAATTCTTCGGTCAAAAGACGGCACCGCTGACAAAATTTCCGGGGGCGGATTTGGGCTGGCGGCATTCATTTGACACCCCGCCCAGCAAAGTCGACGAAAAACCCCCACAGTTTGGCCGCGTTTTCGTGGCATGGGACCTGCTATGCACCGCCAGGCATGGACGCTACGGGAATGACCGACGAATGGAGTGCCATGCGGAAGCGGCAAGACGGGTTCACGATCCTCGAGACGTTGGTCACCGCGACGATTTTCGGCGTGCTCACCGCGATCGCGATTCCGAACATCTCCAGCTCGTTGACCGCACACCAGATGACCGCGGGCCTGCGCCGGACGGTCGGGGTGATCCGGGTCGCCCGTAGCGTGGCCATCTCGCGAAACCAGCAAGCGCGGATCTCGCGCAGCAACGGTAACAAGACCCTCACGGTCGAGACGGCGCCGAACGGCGGCTCTACGTGGACGTCGGTCGGCACGCCGATCGTGCTCGACGGCGTGTCGGTGTCGTCGTTGTCTCCCAGCAGCGGGATCCTTTTCGACAACAAGGGCACTCTCGGTACCGTCACGAACGGAGTCACCGTGACCGTGCAGAGCACGAGCGGAGCGACGAAGACGATCTCCATCGGGCTGCTCGGCGGAGTCGAGATCTCCTGATGCAGACCCTCCGCTCGCAGCGCGGCGCCACGTTCATCGAGATCATGGCGGCCGTCACCGTGTTCGCGGTCGTGGTGAGCGGTCTGTCCCCCGCTCTCTTGTCGGTGCGAAAGTTCGCCGACCTGAGTACCAACCAATCGATCGCCACGGCGCTCGCCGAGGACAAGCTCGAGCAGATCCGAACGCTCTCGTCCGTATCGAACGGCAACGACGGGCCACTCAAGGCCGACGGCACGAGCGGCGGGATCTTCAGCCGGAGCTGGACGGTCACGTCCAATACGCCGAGGATCGGTGTGAACGAGGCGTCGGTCGCCGTCTCCTGGCAAGACCGCCAGGGCACGAACACGATCACACTCGTGACGCTCTTCCAATGAGCCTTCGCAGACGCACGCTGACGAATTCGAGCGGCTTCACCTTGCTCGAGCTGATGGTCGCGACGATCACCTCGCTCGCGCTCGGCGCAGGCGGATTTATGTTCTTCCGCTCCCAAGTCCGCTCGCTCACCGACCAGGCGGCGGGCCTCGACGCGATCGAGGGTGCACGCGCCGCGCTCGACTACATGAGCAACGAGATCCGACAAGCCGGCGCGAACCCGATGGGCACTTGCTCCGGCTGCACCTCGGCCCTCAGCACGAGCAGCAGTCTCAGCAGCACGACGGTGACAGTCAAATCCGACATCAACGTGAACGGAACTCTCGACTCGAGCGAGACGATCACCTACGCCTACGATTCCACCAACAAGGCAATCACGAGGCAGGCGAACGGGTCTTCGGCAACCGCGTTGATCAAGAACGTGCCGAGCGGCGGCCTGTCGTTTCAATACTTCGACGCGACCGGAACCGCGACCACGACGACAGCGGACGCCGTGGCCGTTCTCATCACGGTCAAGGTCCAAGCCGCGCGCGCTACGACCGTCACGACCGTCACTCTCGCGTCCCGCGTCGCGCTCCGCAACACCTCGACGGTCCTCGTCCGGATTGGAGGTGAATAGGCGTGAGCCTCACGATCGATCTGACTCGGCGCGGCCGGCGCGAAGGCGGCTCTTCGATGGTCATGTCCCTGTTGATCCTGTTTGCGATCTTGGCGCTCAGCGTGGCGGCGCTCTCCGGCGCGACCTCGGGCCTCACGTTGTCGAACAATTACCGAAACAGCCTTCAGGCCGAGCTAGCCGCCGAATCGGGACTCATCGACGCCGTCAAGGTGATCAACAAGTACGGCGTCGTCTCGTTCACCACCGACGTGACCCCGACCTCCACCTGGAACACGCTCTACGGCTCCTCGGCGGTGCCAATGCCGGGATCCTGGGGAATCAGCTACACGGTGTCGCCGGCCACGAGCCCGACGCCCTCCGCGAACAACATGACGCTCTCGTCGTCCGGACAGGCGCCCGGCCAATCGCAGCGGACCATCAACGTGCGGCTCCAGGTCTCGCAGCCCTTCACGTGCGGCGCGATCGATCTCCCGGGGTCGGGAGTGAACGCCACCTTCAATGGGAATTCGTTTCTCGTCGACGGCGACGACTTCGCGATGGGTGCCACGACGCCAACGTCCGGCAGCATGCCGACGCTCGGGATCAGCACGCGCTCGCAATCGGATGCCAACAGCGTCGTTTCGGCGCTCAGCAGCGGCCAGCAGCAGGCCGTCAAGGGGACCGCGGTCCCCGGCCAGGTGGCGAGCGTCGGCTCGTGTGACGGCCCGTCGCCTTCGCGGATCGCCAATTCCATCGTGCCGCCGATGAAGGCGCTGCCGAACTCCAAGGTTTCACTGAACCCCGCGATGAAGATCAACGGCACACAGCACTTCGGCACGTCCGGAAATCCGCTGGTCACCTACTTCGACGGCGACACGGAGATCACCGCGACCGGCAACGCCAGCGGCTACGGCATCCTGATCGTGAACGGCTCGCTGACGATCTCGGGAAGCCTCGACTTCACGGGACTGGTGATCGTGCTCGGCGCGACCCAGATCAACGGCGACGTGACGACGATCCAGGGAAGCGCTACGGTCTACGGCGCGATTTGGACGACCGACCTGTCGCTGACCGTCGGGGGCAATGCCGGCGTCCGCTACTCCAGCGACGCGCTATCGTTCGCGAATACGCTCGGCAACGGCGGCACCCCGCACTTGCTGCCCCAACGCGTAAAAGTTCTCGGATGGAGCCAGGGATGAAGCGATCCCCGATTCTTCTCGCGCTCTTCGCCGCCGCCCTCGCGGCCCGCGCGGGCTTCGCCTACGTCGACGTCGAGCTCGACGGCGGCCATCACATGATCGGCGATTCCTACGTTGCGCAGGGAGACAAGCTCGTCATCTACCGCCCGTCCGGGGCGGTCGAAGTCGACCGCGCGGCGGTGCGCTCGATCCAGGAGCATTCGGGCTCGGCGGCAGGCGACGTACAGAGCTTTTCCGTTCCGAGCGAGCCGGCGCCATCGTCGCCGACGTCGCCGAAGCCTCGCGTCGCCCCGCCGGCCCCCGTCAAAGATCCGGCGGAGCGCGAGCGCGAGCTCGGCCGGCAGCTCGTCGCCACGCGCCTCGATCGCCTCGCGGCGGAGCAACGCGGCGACGAGGAGGCGCAGAAGGATCTCGAGAACCAGATCCGCACGCTCACGGCGGAGCGGCAGGCGAACTGGAAGAAGCTCCATCCGCCGGATTCCCAGAACCCCTCGACGGACTCGGAGCGGTAGTCGAGCTCGCCTCCCTGGTCGGGAGGCCGCGCGTCGACGCGCAGGCGCCCCGCCGCCGCGACCTCGCGCACGCGATCGAACGGATCGCCGCCCTGCTCGGGCGCATGCCGCCGGACTCTCACGCCTGGCTCGTCACCGATGTGGTGCCGACATTCGTGAGGTTCGAGGGTCCCCTCTACACGAGAGGGCCGATCTGGCGGATCGAGGTGACGAGCCCCCGCTGGCCCGAGCAGCCGGACATGGAGCCTGGGCAGCTCCAGCACCTGCCCGCCCGGCCGCACGCCGCGCCTTAAGAGGACCTATACCGAAGCGTGGGGGGAGCCGAGCAGTCGAGGAGGCCTGGTAGGGGGTTTGTTTACCTGCCCGGATCCTCCGCGGAGAAAGGAGGATCCAACTTGGAAGGGTGGACATCTTCTCGGGGGCGCGCCTCGGCGTTCTGATCGCGCTGACGAGCGCTTCGCGCAGCTCGTGCGTTTCTCGTAGTTCGCTCGGAAGAGTGATGGGTCAGTCCGCGACACGAGCACTCCGCCGCGGCTCCGAAGAAATCTCGAGCCTCGAAGAGCTCGCTCGGCTTGCGGAGGAAGCCGCCGCTCCGGCGATCGCTGAAGAGTCGCAGCAGTTCGCCGAGCGGGTGACCTGGTGAGGGCATTCGCGGGACACTCGACTTCACCCGACGCCACCTGAAGGTCGAGACAGGGCGACGTGCTCTCCTTATACGTCGGAGTAGCTTACCGCCGAGTAAGCTCGGCGGGATATGTGCTTCGCAACGGTAAGTGGTATGGTGCTCCCGAGCCGCGGGGCAAGTTCGAGATGGGGAGCTCGAGATGGCGAGCCAATCCAACATGCGACGCGGATTTCTTCTCTCGTTTGCGCTTCTCGAAGCGGCTTGCGCAGCACGCCGGGGGCCGGTTCCAGCAGCAATGAACCTCTCCCGCAAGCCGACGCTCGCACCCCACTTTGAGGAAGTCGCCTACGGTCTGTATGCCTGCGAGCGCGGCTACGTACTCATGAACGGTCGTTGCCTAACCGACGCCGAGGTGCCGCATGGGCCGGTGGTCGAGGTATCGGATCTGCCAAGCGCCGGCGATGGAGCGCCGGGGACCTGCCCCAGCGGCGGCTGTTATCAAGCGCGCGCGAGGAATATGCCGTACTACTACCCTGACGCCGTCGGCTATATGTGGTTCCGGGGCGTTCCCCTGCGCCACGGCAGTCGAGGCAGAGGTCTGCGGCAGCTAGATCGCCGACATCATCGGTGGACCGCCGCGTCTTGGCCCATGGCACGACACGAAATGAGGCGGTTGCACCTTCAGATACCGCCCGAGCTCGGCGAGGCATGGATTTCGTCCACCCGCTTACGATAAGGCTTGACGATTTCGAGGGCTTCACTAAGTCGATTCTCGAGATCCTCGAACCGCTTCCGCTCGGCCACCTTCAGCTCCATGAGCCCAGTGAACTTCTTCGAGTCCACGAAGACCCCTCTCTGCCAACGAGGGTGAGACAGTCGGGGTAGCATAATTTAGTGTGTAGAGGGCGGGGAGGCAGAGATGGATGAAGGTGGTCGAGGGTAGTGTCTCGTAGTTGGTGGAAAAAGAAAAAGGCGTCATTCTCCGGCGAGTTGATCCGCAACTCGCACCCGCTTGGCGGCGGGGCCGGAGGATGACGCCATGGGAAGCGATAGCAGGGTTGGGGTGAGCGAAGAAGCGCCGGGGTTCGGTCCGGACGCAATCGAGACGATGATGCGGGAGAGGATCCGGGCGACGATCGAAGTGCTGATCGACGAGGAGCTCGAAGCGGCGCTGGGAGCGGCGAAGTCGCAGCGGACCGGAGTCGCGAGGAGCGGCTATCGCCACGGGAGCCGGCCGCGGCAGCTGACGACGAGCCTTGGGCGAACGACGATCGCGATGCCGCGAGCGCGGCTGATCGACCAGGACGGCAGCTCGCGCGAGTGGCGCAGCCGCATGATCCCGCGCTACCAGCGGCGCACCGAGCGAGTGGACCAAGCGATCCTCGGAGTCAACCTCTCGGGAACGAACACGCGGAGGCTGCGCGGAGCGCTCTCGCCGCTGCTGCGCGGGGCAGCGTTGTCGAAGGA
>JBKPDV010000179.1:0-10620 GCA_046728075.1 Acidobacteriota bacterium
TCCTTTGTCTCGTGGGCTCGGAGATGTGTATAAGAGACAGGACCCAGCCTTAGGTTACAGAGCGAGCCCGGAGGCGCCGGCGTTGCCCGGCGGCGGCCCTGTCCGAGGGCACACACCCAACTCGCGATCGAGCCAGAAGGCGTGTGTGCCCGAGGACCGGAGCGGCGGCCAGGAAGATCTCCCGCGGCTGGGCCGCCGCGTGCCGCCAAGGGCAATGACGGCGACTCCGGGCGCCTTCGCCCGCTATCCCGCCCTTCTCGGATTTTCTACTGTCGCTTCAAGAGTCAGGGCGCGAGGAGCTGATAGCTGAAAGCTTCAGTTGTCCCGAATCTCCAGACGCTTGATGATCTCGTGCAGGGTCGTCGGCTTCATCCTCAGGAGCTCGGCGGCCCTTTTCTGAACCCCTCCCGTGCGCCGAAGAGCCGTGCGAACCAGACGGCGCTCGTAGTCCTCGACCAGATCCTTGTAGGTGGCGCCATTTTCCGGGAGGCGAATCGGAACCTCGGTCCGGTCCGGCTGAAGCACGGTCTCGGGCAGCAGCTCGAGCCCGATCACGCCGCCCGGGCAGAGCACGACCGCGCGCTCGATCGCGTTTTCCAGCTCCCGGACGTTGCCCGGCCAGTCGTAGTCGAGCAGAGCCTTCATCACGTCCGGGTGCAGGCCGGTGATCGGCTTGTTGTTCTCGGAAGCGTAGAGGCGAACGAAATGATCCGCGAGCAGCGGGATGTCTTCGCCCCGCTCCCGCAGGGGAGGGATCGCGATCGTGATCACGCACAGGCGGTAATAGAGGTCATCGCGAAACCGCCCTTCGCTCACCATTTTCTTCAAGTCGACGTTTGTCGCGGCGATGATGCGCACATCGGCTTTCTGCGTGTCGACCGAGCCGACGCGCATGAACTCCTTTTCCTGGATCACGCGCAGCAGCTTCGCCTGGGTCTCGAGGCTGACGGTCCCGATCTCGTCGAAAAAGATGGAGCCTCCGTCGGCCACCTCGAACAATCCCTTCTTGTTAGCGATCGCGCCCGTGAAGGCGCCGCGCACATGCCCGAAGAGGTTGGACTCGAGTAGGTCGGTCGGCATGGAGCCCGAGTTGACGGTGACGAACGGCGCGCCCGCTCGAGGCGAATGAGTGTGAATGGCCCTCGCGACGAGCTCTTTGCCGGTTCCGCTTTCTCCCTCGACGAGGATCGTGGACTTGGAAGGCCCGGCCAGGCGCACGAGGTCGAAGACTTTGCGCATCGTCTCGGACTTGCCGACGATCCGTCCGAGACCGTACTGGCGCGAAAGCTCCTGTTTCAGGCGCCGGTTTTCTTCCGTGAGCTTCCGCCGCTCAGCTCCCTTTTCGACGGTGAGCAGCACTTCCTGGTTCTGGAAGGGCTTGGGAATGTAGTGGAACGCGCCCTCCCTCATCGCCTCGATCGCGCCCTCGATCGACGAGTAGGCGGTGACGATGACCACGACGGCATCCGGATCCCGACGGCGGATCTCGCGCAGGACTTCCAGACCGGAGCGGTCGGGGAGCATCAGGTCCAGGAGGACCAGGTCATGGGGGTCCGCTTCGAAGGCCTTGAGCGCTTCCGTGCCGGTCTCGGCCGAGGTCACCTCGTAGCCTTCGCGTTCGAGAAGCGTTTCGAGAACATCCCGGATGATCTCTTCGTCGTCGACGATGAGGACGCGCAGCGGCTGGCTCATGACGTGGTCACGGCGGGCAGCGTCACCCATGCCTCCACGCCGCCTCCCTCGCGAGGCTCGAGGCCCATCTCTCCACCGTGCCGGCGGACGATCTCCCGGGAGATCGCGAGACCCAGCCCCGTGCCGCCTGACTTCTTGGTCGTGAAGAACGGTTGGAAGAGCCGCTTCTGCGTCTGCTCGTCGAGCCCCGATCCCCGATCACCGATCGTGACCCGCGCGAGGCCGTCTTCCAGGCTCAGGGCGCAGGAGATCTCGCCTTCCTCCGGTGACGCGTCGCGGGCGTTGGTGAAGAGATTGACGAAGACCTGCTCCAGCTCCCGGGCGTCCCCGAAGACCCAGACCGACTCGTTTCCGTTGACCGGCGCGAGTGCCAGTCGCTTCGATCCGAGCGTGGTCTCGACCGATTCCGCGGCATTGGCGAGGACCGAGCGCAGATCGGTCCGGATCTGCGTCGCCATCCGGGGCCTCGCGAACTCGAGCAGGTTGTTGACGAGATGCGCGGCGCGGAAAGTCTGCCGCTCCATTTTCTTCAGGATCTTGTAGCGTGGATCTCCCGGAGAAGTGTCTTTCAGGAGCATCTGGGCGTAGGAGGAGAGGCCCGCGATCGGCGTGTTGACCTCATGCGCCACGCCCGCCGCGAGAACTCCGAGAGAAGCGAGGCGTTCCCGCTCCGCTACAGCGCGCTCCGCTCGCACGCGATCGGTCACGTCGTCCACGAGAACGACGCGCCGGTCCGGATCTCCCTGAAAAACCGAAACGGAGATGCGAAGGTCGCGCTCCTCGTCGCGGGCGTTGGTGAACCGAAACTCGGCCGTATGCTCGGATTCTCCCGCGGGCTCGGCCTCCGGCAGCGTGACCCCGGAGAGCACCTCGTCGAAGGGAAGACCGAACATCTCCTTCTCCGGGCGTCCGATGAGCGCCGCGAACGCGGGATTGGCCGAGTGCACGCGGTTCGCGCCGTCCAGCACGACGATGCCCGAGGAAGAGGAGCGAATCACGCTCTCCTGGTACTGCTGCAGCGTGCGGATCTCCTCCAGACGTTCCGCGAGCGCTCCATAGAGCCGTGCGTTTTCGTAGGCGAGGCCGGCTTGAGCCATGAGAGCCGTCAACAGCGACTCGTCTTCCGAGGAGAGCGGCACGCGGCCATCCTTGTATCCCACGCCGAGGGAGCCGACGAGTTGCCCCGCGCACCGCATTGCGAAAAAGGTTCGGAAGCCGGCCTCGTGCAGGCGAGCCGCGATCGGCGCCCCACCGGAGCCGAAGACCGCCGACCCTCGAAGCCGCCAGACGTCTTCTCCCGCGAGACGCTCGCGGAGCAGGTCGGATTCCGGGCCCGGATCGCGGTCGAGGCGGAAGAGGCGGCTGGGAACGACGTGGAGTCCCGTCTCAACCCGCTCGATGAGGGCCGCGACCACATCCTCCTCGCGGCGCGGGGTCGAGAAATCGCGCGCGAAATCCAGGAGCGCGCGGCGTGCGCGGTAGGTCTCGTGATACTGGATTTTTTCGAGCACGTCGGTGATGCGCTTCTTCATCGGAACGAGCAGGGAGGCGAGCACGAGTCCCGATCCGAAGGCCACGACGTTCTTGCCTGCCTCGGCCATCCCCTCCAGCGTCCGATCGAGCAGAGCGTTCAAGATCACGAACGTCGCTCCGCAAAGCAGAACGGCTGCCGTCGTGGCCAGCGCTTCTCGGACGAAGATCTCGACGTCCCACAGGCGCCACTTCAGGATCGCGTAGGAAAAGGCCAGGGGGATGAGGACGAGCGGCAGGATTCCGACTTTGGAGAGCCAGGGTGTCGCCACTCCGAGCGCTTCGGGCACGACGGACAGAAGCAGGAACGGGGAGAGGCCCACGACCAGACCGAGACCGATCCATCGGATCTGTTTTTCCGCTTCGGCGTCCGCGCGGGTCTTGCGCAGGAGGACGAGCAGACGCATGACAACGGCCGCGCCGTAGATCGCGAAGAGGACGAGCCACAGCCTTCGCGCGAACAGGAACGTGCGTGTCGAGTCGAGAGTCGGCACGAAGAAAGGCGCCTCCTGAATCGCGAGATAGACAAGACCCGGCACGTAGAGAAGCGCGGTCCACCCTCTGCGAAGCAGGGGCGTCGGGAAGACCAGGAAAAAATGGACCAGCAGGGGAGGCAGAAGGGCGCGGTAAATGTCCTCGGCCACCCAGAAAGCCCTCCACAGTGTGTCGTGGGGGCCGGCTGGCGTGATCACGTTGACCGCGAAGGAAGCCAGACAGATTCCCCAGAAGACGCGCGTCGCGGGAGCCCGGTCCCGAGCCAGCGTGAAGAATCCGATCGCCAGATACAGGAAACCGACGAGTGCGAGGAACAAGTACTTCCAGTCGATCGCCAATCGCGGCTTGCCGAGCAAGACCTGGTGAATGTCACTTTCTCCCCGCTGGATCACGAGGGCATGCGGGAACTCTCCGCGGGCGAGCGTCTTGTCCGGCTGGGCGACGGAGGAGGCAGCCCGTCCGTCGGCCGTCAGGATTCGATCTCCGGGCATCAAGCCGGCCGCGGCGGCCGCCCCGCCCGGTTCAACGGCGCGCACCAGCAAGGCGCCGCCGGATCTTTGCGAGTCCAGGCCTGCTCTCTGGAAGGTGTCCAACTTCCTCGCAAAGGAGACAAAGGCCAGGCCCACCGTCAGGCCGCCTGCCAGGACGGATGTCGCGACCAACAGACCCTTGCCAAAACGACGAATCACTTTGCTGGAATTCAGCAATCCGAATGCCATCAAGAGAGCAGACTTCTCTGAGAACAAACCATTATTTTGCAAGAGTTTGGATAACGCTTGCCGAACGGGCTTGCCTGGCGAATTCAAAAGATTGGATGGGTAATGCTACTAAATTGGATGCGGAGTCGGAGAAACCAGGAGGTGCGCGCCCGCCGTGGATCGCGCTCTTAGAAGGAAATGGCGACGCCGCCGAGGAGCCGTTTCGTCGCGACAACCTCGTCCCGCTCGTTGGTCGCCGTTGTGCGGGCGGATTCCAGGGCGACGAGGAGCTTCCAGACTGCGCCGAAGGGAGTGATGCCGACCACCGAAAGGTCCTGAGCGAGCGAGACGGCGACCTTGTCCGAGTCGTTGGAGCGCAGGGCGGCGGGAGTGTCCAGCTTCTGCCGGGCGCCGCGCACGACGAAGGCGACACCCGTGCGCGTCGGAAGGACCTCCACCGCGGCCCGCGCGGACCAGAAACGCCCCTTGTTGCCCGAGATCCCGTAGCCGGACACCGACTCGGCCGAGATGTCCGAGTCGATCGAGCCGTAGCGCACGGACATCGTTCCCGAAACGTTCTGCGAAAGGCGCCGCGTCGCGACAGCCTGATACTGCCGCACCAGGTTTCCGTCAAAGAGGTAGACGCTGTCGAACTCCGTCAGGAAGTCTCCCTCGAAGAAAGCTCGGACCGCCTCGCTCACCCGCTGGTTCGAAGCTTCCACTCGCACGAGAGATCCGTTTCCATCACGGTGCTCGATGCCCACGGTGAACCCTTTGCGCGACGTCGCCTCCGAGTTCTCCTCGATCGAGACGACCAGCGGAAACGCCGTTGCGTTGCCGGTCCCCGACTCGCGGGCCCGCAAGAGCCCGCGCACGAAAGCGGTCGTCTGGTTGCCCAGGTCGTACCGCACGGCGACCACCGGCGCGAGCCCGTAACCGCCGGAGAGGTATCGGGCGATCACACCTCCCTCGACCTGAGCTCGGGAGCTCAGGCGCGCGGAAGCGGTCGCCGCCAGGTCGGCGTCGGGAGCGGAAAGCAGAAAAGCTCCATCCGAACCGATTCCGGTGGGGCCGACGGTTCCCTCCCGGTGGCGGTAGGTCATGGCGACCGCGACGCCCGGGTTGTCTCCGGCCGGCCGCTCGTAATGTCCTTTGACTTCCCAGGTCCGCGAGGCGACCGGGAAGAAGGTGGTTCCCGAGGATGTGGCGCGGTAGAGATTGGTCTCCTCGATATAGCGAGCCGCCACCCACTCCGCGGCTCCTTCTTCACCGTCGCGCCTCCAGGAGACGCCGTGGGTCTGAAAGCTTGCGGCACGATCGTCTCGAAAGGAAAGCGTATGACGGCGAGACCGCAATTCGAATTGATCCTCCGGTGACGTCGACACATCCAGAGCCAGGCCGGCGACGTTGCCCGTGTTCGTTGCGCTCTCTGAGGTCACGGAGTTTTCGGAGACGGCCGCGTAGTCTCCTCTCAAGTCGTACTGCCAGCCGTTGGGAAGACCACCGCGCACGCCGACGGCGGTGCGCGAAAGTGTGGTGTCCCCCGATCCCACGTTGGCGACCGAGCGCACTTCTCCACCCATCGAGCGATCGATGCGCGTCGCGTCTCCGGGCTTGCCGGGCGCTGATTGCGGTTGCGCTTGTGGTTGCGGTTGACCGATTCCCTCTTCGATGGCGATCTCGCGCAAGACGTCGGCGGGCAGACGATCGCGCAGCTCCCAGAGGCTGTCCCCAGCCGCGGGACCAGCTGGAGTCGGCCCCCTCGCGGCCAGCTGAATTCGAACGGAGCTCACTCCTTCGATCTGCCCCTGATGCCAGAAGCGCACGAGAGCGGGGACGAAGCCCCGTTTGTATGCGATCAGGTCGTAGACCCCCACGGGGGCGGAGGCGAGGACGAACGTTCCATCCGACGCGGTCCGGGAGCGCGTCAAGGACGTATCGCCGAGGTTGTAGAAAACCACGAGCGCCCCCGAAATCGGCTTCTCGAGATGGCGAACGATGCCGGAGATCGGAGGAGCGGGAGGAGGAGGCGACGCGAGAGCGGCACCGCCGAAAAGAATCAGCGAAAAACCCACCGCGCAGGTGTGACCTGTGGCGCGCAAACGCATAGACGGACCCAAGGCCCAGATCGCAGTATATGACTCCCGGTTGTCAATTGCCATTGTGTCTCCCCCCATCCTTAGGGGTCCCGGACCGGCCTGGCGCTAGGGGTTGGGAGGCGAGCCGTTCCAGGCTCGTCCCGCGTCTCCGAGCCTTCGGCACTCGCCGCAGGTCTTTTGTCCCCGGGCTACCTTCCGCCCGGAACTACCCTCCGCTGAAGAGGTTCTTCAAGACCTGGCCGGCGATGGCCGGGTTCTCCTTCAGGCGCCGGAGCGAGTAGGCCTGCCATGCGCGGCCGTACGGAACGTAGACACGCAGTCGATGCCCCGACGTCACCAGGCGCCGCCTCAGGCTCGCCGCGACCCCGAGCAGCATCTGGAACTCGTAGGCCGCTGAATTGAGGCGCAGCCCTTCAATCGTCGCCAGCGCTCGCTCGACCAGGACAACGTCATGAGTGGCGATGCCGGTGTAGCAATCCGCCCCGAGGAGCGTTTCGACCATCTGGGCGAAGCTTTCCCGAATCTCTTCCGGCCCCTGGTAGGCGATCGACGGAGGCTCGACATAGATGCCCTTGCAGACTCGAACGTTGGCGCGCGCGTCCGCCGCGCGGAGGACATCCTGTCGGCTTCGGCGCAGATAGGCCTGCAGCACGAGGCCCACCGCGTATCCTTTCGCGCGGGACTCCTGGTAAATCGCGATGGTCTCGTCGGTAACGGAAGAGTCCTCCATGTCGATGCGGACGAAAGTGGAGTGGAGCCGCGCGGTCTCGAGGATCCTCCCGAACTGAAGCCGGCATTCCCGCGGATCGAGTTTCAATCCGAGCGCCGTCAGCTTCACGGAGACGTTGGAATCCAGGTTCTCCCGCGCGATGGCGGCGAGGGCCTCGCGATACTCCTCGACGGTACTTTCCGTTTCCGACAGGTTCGTGACGTCCTCGCCGAGGACGTCGAGAGTCGCCATGCACCCCTCGGCATTGAGGCGGCGGACCACTTCGAGAGCCTGGGCGAGGGTCTCGCCCGCCACATAGCGCGAGGCGAACCGGCGGATGAGCGGCGTCGGTACGAAAGGGAGCGTCCGGACGATGAGGGTGTTGAGTGCCTTCAAAGTCGTTCTACGTTCTGCGTTCTGGGTTCTGCGTTTCTCGTTCGGGACCCTTGGAAGCTCCGGTTTCTTCGACATCGAATGTCGAACGTCCAGCGTCGAAACCGATCTCGTCGTCTCGTGTCGCGCGTGCGAAGCACCAGACGTCCACCGACTCGGCTCCGCCGCGTCGCAATGCGCGGGCGCAGGCGCGAGCCGTCGCTCCGGAGGTCGCCACGTCATCGATCAGCAGAATCCGGGCGGGCGCCCCCGGCCGGGCTCCGAACGCCCCGCGGACATTCTCCGCCCGTTGCGCCAGAGCCAGCCCGCTCTGCCGTCGGGTGGGCCGGAGCTTCTCGAGCCGCCGCGGCGCGAAGGGCAGACCGAGCTCGTGGGCGACTCCCGAGGCCAGGATCTCCGCGGCATGGTCGCGCCGGAGCCGCTCGAGGCGCCGCGCCGGAACCGCGACGACCTCCTGCGCGGGCTCGCCGCCGGCAAGCCGGGCGACGAGCAGCCGCGCCAGGTGAGGCGCGAGGTAGTCCCCGCCGCGGAACTTCAGGAGAAGCAGAAGCTCTCGGGCGATTCCCCGATAGGGCGCGGCGCATCGCAGAGATCGAAACTCGGGAGGATCGAGAAGGCAGCGCCCGCACAACGCGGGATCCGCCGTCGCAACGGGCTCATCGCAGTGCTCGCACCGCGGTGCGGCGGGAAACGGAATCGAATCCCAGCAGCCGTCGCAAACTCCTCCGCGAAAAAAGGTGTCGAGCGCTCGCTCGTGGCAGAGGAGGCAACGAGAGGGAAAGAGAAACGCGGCCGCGGCGCGCGCCCACGAGCTCAGATTTTCCTCCGCGCACGTGCGTCGAGCTCCGTAGACATCGCTGAGCGGAGATTCTCTCCGTTCGAGGATTCGGGTTCAATCGGCTTCGAATTCCGAAGTTTGAACTTTGAACTTTCCAAGCAGGACTTTAGACTGCTCGCGGAGAAGCGTTGATGATTTTCAAGAGATTCATCCTCTTCGGCGCCGGGGTTCTCCTGACCTGCGCAGCCGCCCGGGCTCAAGGGTGGGGCGTCGGCGCGTCCGTCGGTCTGACCAACAACGTGGACCACCACTTTGCTCTCGACGAGTTCGGGCAGCACGACGTGAACGCGTGGGTCCAGTACGAGCTCGAAGAGAGGGTGGTGCTGCGCGGCACGTTCGGCTCGCTGCGCGCTTCGGGATCCAACGCCGGAATGACGGGGAACATCGGCAGCTCTCCAGTCACGCTGCCGGATTTGACCAATCGGATCAACTACGGAACGCTCGGTGTCTCCTACGAGTTCTGGGAAGGCACCTATACCTCCGGGCTTTTCGCCGGGATCGGCGGATACCGCATCGAGCCGGACGCGGTGGATCCCGCGCTCGAGAGTTTTCGGGACGTGCGCGAGACCGTCTTCGGCTGGCACGTTGGCGCCGACGCGGCCTTCCAGGTCGCGTCGCGCCTGTCCGTGCTCGCGCGTCTCACGCTTCACAAGATCAAGTCGACCGAGGGGCATTCGATCCTGACGGCGAATGCGGGGCTGGTGTATCGCTTCTAGTGGGAGCGGGGAGCGGGGAGCGGGGAGCGGGGAGCGGGGTCCTCTTGTCATCCTGAGGAGCGAAGCGACGAAGGATCTGCCCTCCGCAGAGTCAACGACCGCGAACGGCGAAAGACGCCAGGCACAAGGTCGGTTTCAGTACAAGCCTTATGTTGTTTGCCCTGCGTCTCTATCGAACTTCGTCCCGCTTCCTGCTTCCTGCTCCCTGCTTCCTGCTCAAAGCTGACAGCTGGAAGCTTCCCATTCCTGGCACTCCGCTTGCATTCTCAGCCGCTAAGGTTATGGCAACTTACTTTTACTCCCACCAACACGCACCCACCATGCGCACCGGCCGCCCGGCTCTTCGCGCGGCTCGGCCAGTTTCGTACCGCGTTTCGTAGGCCCCCACCCAATCAGGCCCCCGTGGCCGATCCGTCCGGCGAAAGCCGGGCGGAAGCCCGCCATTGGGGAAAGCCGAAGAGAAAGCAGTCGACAGCCGACAGTCGAAAGTGGGGAATGTCAGGTTTGATATAGAGGCAGAGAAAGCCGCTGCCAGCCTATCGTCTTTCGACTACCGACTACCGACTACCGACTACCGACTACGGACTACCGACTGTGGACTATCGACTGTGGACTGTCGACTCCTCTTACTTCTTTTCCTCTCCGCTCTCGATGACCAGCGGGAGCAGCGTCGATTCCTTCTTGGAGGACAGGGAGATCTGGGTGCGGGCCCGCGCGACGCCTTTGATGGTCAGCAGGCGTTTTTGAAGAAAATCCGCCAGGCCAGCGGTATCCGCTGCCTTCACCTTCAGCCGGTAGGCATACTCACCGGCGAGGTAATGACATTCCTGAACGCCCAGGAGTTTTTCCAGATCGTCGACGAAGGATTTCTCGAATCGGGGATGCTCGAGAGCCACATCGACGTAGGCCGTCAACGAGAACCCCATTTTCTCGTGATCCAGTAGCGCCACGAATCCCTTGATCATTCCGTGGCGTTCCATCTTCTTAATGCGCTCGTTGACGGAGGGAGTCGTCAACCCGACGGCTCCCGCAATCTTGGCCTGCGAGAGCTTCCCGTTGCGCTGCAGCATGTCGAGAATCCGGAGATCGATGTCGTCGATGGTCATCTCCGCTTCCCTTAAAAGATTAGAAGCCGAACCCGGATTGACTAATAATATTAGCCCTCATTCCGGTGTCAATAGCGTATTTTCGGCTATCTTGCGCTCCTGGAAGGCCTTTCCGGCCCTGAAAATGGTCCTGCACGGCCGGAAGGAGCCTTTCGGGCGCGAAGAGCCTGGCGGGAGAATGCGATCCGCCCGATCGGGCCTGCGCCGCGAAAACCGTTCCATCAGACCCCCTCGCGGCCAGATGTCGGCCGGGACGTGGCGGCGAGCGCTTTCCACGTCCGGTGACGGTCCGGCGCAACGTCTGCGAGAAGGACCGCGAAAAAGAGGTCCGCTCGGCCTTGCTC
>JBKPDV010000180.1:0-11828 GCA_046728075.1 Acidobacteriota bacterium
GTTTGTGTATATAGGCGGTTTCGTGTGGGGGGGGTTTTCCCGGGGGTTTGGGGGGTACCCGCCGGCGGGGGGGGCGGGGGGGCGGGGGGGCGGGGGGAATCGAGAGAGTTTTCTCTCCATCCCCCAGTCCCCCCGTCCCCCCGTCCGAAACTGAAGACAAGAAGGTTCTGACTGGAGGAAGTGAAGTGAAGTTGCAGTGAGGCTAGATCAGGATGGTGCCGTCGGCCGGACTCGAACCGGCATGGGTTACCCCATACGCCCCTCAAACGTACGTGTCTACCAATTCCACCACGACGGCACGTTACTTGGGTTGAGCGGGATTGACCGGAACAGGCGCGGGTGCCTTCGGGGCCGGCGCCGGAGCTGCCTTGGCAGGAGCCGCCTTGGCTGGCACACCGCCTGGACGAATGACAGAAGACTTGGGCCGGGCCTGCAGGATGGTCAACGCGAGAGCGAGAACGATGAAACCGATGAAAGCCGCGGTCGTCAGCTTGTGCAGGATCGTCGTCGCTCCGCGCGCGCCAAAGGCGGTCTGAGTCCCTCCGCCGCCGAACGCGCCGGCGATGTCTGCTCCCCTCCCCTGCTGGACGAGCACGACCAGGATCAGAAAGAAGCAGATGAACACGTAGAGAACGACGACCGAAACATACAGAGCGCCCAAGGGATCCTCCCGAAAAGGGAGGAAGTGTATTTGTCAGTCGCAGCCGCGTCAAGACATCGGCCATTGCTCCGACGAACGGACGGGGGGACGGGGAGAGTGCGGGACGGGGGGAAAACGACCTCGATTCCGCCGTCTCCCCGTCCCCCTTTCCCCCCCGTCCCCCCGTCTGAAGCAGTCGCAATGAGAGATCTGACAGAGAGTCAGGGCAATCCAGCGATACTGGCAAACGAAGCCGGATCCAGGCTCGCTCCGCCGATCAAGAACCCATCCACGCCTGCCCTCGTCAGAATCTCGGATGCATTGGAGGGAGTCACCGAGCCGCCGTAAAGGATCCGCAGATTCCGGCGCTGCGGGAGGAGTCGCCTCAGGTGATTGCACGCGGTCCAGCAGTCTTCGGAGGTCGCCGCCTTTCCAGTCCCGATCGCCCAAACCGGCTCGTAGGCGAGAACGAGTGGAGCCTCTGCGGGATCCTGAGCGAGCGATTCGACCTGCCTCGTCAGGACTGTCGTTGACAGACCCCCTGCGCGTTCCGCATCGGTTTCGCCGACGCAATAGATGGGAATCAGTTCGCTCTCGCGGCAGCGCGCGAGCTTTCGCGCCAGCATCGGACCGTCCTCGGCAAACAGACGCCGGCGCTCGGAGTGGCCGACGATGACGTACCGGCATCCCGCGTCGGCGATCATGCTCGCCGACACCTCTCCCGTATACGCTCCCTGCGATTCCGAGGCCACGTTCTGCGCCGCGAGCAACCAGCGCCCCGCTCGATCGCGCGCAGCGTCCAGAAGAGTGAAGGACGGAGCGACAACCAGCTCGACTTCGAGCGGACCGTTCCCGATCCGCCGGCCGAGAGCCTCGGAGTACTTCTGCGCGTCCGATCGCAGAAGATTCATTTTCCAGTTGGCGACGAAGAGGTTCATGAGGAAGTGACAAGCGCCTCAATTCCCGGCAACGTCCCTTGAGCGAGGAACTCGAGCGATGCGCCACCTCCCGTCGAGACGTGCGTGAACTTCTCGGCGACTCCGACTTCGTTGACCGCCGCGACGCTCTCGCCCCCTCCGACGACCGTCACGGCTTCCGACTCGGCAAGCAGCATCGCGAGCGCTTTCGTTCCCCGATCAAACGGCGGGTGCTCGAAGACTCCCATCGGGCCGTTCCAGAAGATCGTCTTGGCGGGATCGAGCAGCCGTTCGAACTGCTCGAGTGTTTTCGGTCCGACGTCCAAAGCCATCTCGCCCTCCGGCATCTTCGCGATACCGACCTGGTGAGCGCCCGCGGCATCCTCCGGCGATTTCGCGACGACGAAGTCGGAAGGCAGCGCGATGGTCTTGCCCTCCCTCTTGCAGAAGTCCAGGATTTCCCGGGCGAGGGGAACGCTTTTTTCGTCGAGCAGGGAGCGCCCGACGGACAGGCCGATTGCGGCGACGAAATGATTCGCCATCCCGCCCCCGACGAGCAGCAGGTCGGCCATCCGGGCGAGCGCGCGCAGCGTGTCGATCTTTCCGGAGATCTTCGCTCCGCCGAGAATCGCGGCGAACGGCCGCTCCGGGGAGAGAAGCCGGGACAGCTCGCGGACCTCCTTTTCCATCAAGAGCCCCGCCGCTTTCTCGGCGAGGATCGCGGGAACCCCGACCACGGAAGCGTGCGCCCGATGCGCGGCGCCGAACGCGTCGTCGACATAGACCTCCGCGAGGCGAGCCAGACTTCGAGCGAACTCGGAGTCATTCGCCTCCTCTCCGGGATGAAAACGCAGGTTCTCCAGAAGGAGGACCTCTCCGGCAGCCAGACTGGCGACCGCCTTCTCGGCCTCCGGCCCGACGCAGTCCTCGACGAACCGAACCGGGCCGCCGAGAGATTCGGCGAAGGCCACCGCCACGGCCGCCAGCGAGTCCTTGGGGTTTTTCTTTCCCTTGGGTTTTCCCAGGTGCGAAGCGCAGACGACTCTGGCTCCGGCTTCCCGGGCCAGCCGCACGGTCGGCAGCGTTTCGCGGATTCGTGTGGCGTCGGCCACACGGCCGTCTTCGAGCGGGACGTTGAAGTCGACCCGCAGGAACAGACGCTTTCCGTCGAGCGAGAGCTCCCGGATGGATTTCATGGAGCGAGAGGATCTTAGTGGAGTCGACAGGCAGCAGTCGACAGTCAACAGTCGACAGTCGACAGTCGGAGCCCTCCGCAGATAATCCGAGCCGAGCCATAGAATGGGGCGAATGAGAAAACGTGCCCTTGCGATCTCTATCGCTCTTCTTTTCCTGGGATTGCCGCTGGCAGCCGCCGGCCCGCAGGTCCAGCATGGCGCGGGCGGAGCCGTCGCCGCGGCGGACGAAACGGCGGCGCGGATCGGAATCGACATTCTCAAACAGGGGGGCAACGCCGCGGACGCCGCGGTCGCCGTCTCCTTTGCTCTCGCCGTGACCTGGCCCGAGGCGGGCAACCTCGGAGGGGGCGGATTCTGGATCTCCCGCGACGCCAAGGGCAAAGTCCTGGTCATCGACTACCGGGAGGTGGCTCCGAGAGGCGTGCGCCGGGATCTCTTCGTTCATCCGCGCGACGGCGGCAAGCCTCCTTCATCGACGGAAGGACCTTTCGCCTCGGGAGTCCCCGGTACGGTCGCGGGTCTGGCGCTGGCGCACCGCCGTCTCGGGCGCCTTCCGTGGAAGAGAGTCATCGATCCGGCGGTCCGGCTGGCGCGCGGCGGATTCGTCGTCACGGAGGAGCTCACGAGCTCCATTGCCAAGGAGAAAGACCGCCTGGCCAAGGACCGTGAGACCGCGACGCTTCTCTTGCCCGGCGGCCAACCGCTCGCCGCGGGCACCGTGCTGAAACAACCGGACCTCGCCCGGACGCTGGAGGCGATTCGCGATCATGGCGCCGACGGCTTCTATCGCGGACGCGTCGCGCGGCAGATCGAGGAGGGACAGGCGCGCGATGGCGGGCTGATCACGCGCGGCGATCTCGGGCGTTACCAGGCGAAGATTCGCAATCCGACGCTCTTCCGCTTTGCGGGCGCCGAGGTCCTCACGACACCCGCACCCTCCTCCGGGCCGGCGCTGGCAGAGATGGGGATGCTCGTTCAGCTCGTCGGAATGGAGAAAATCCGACCGCGGGATGCCTCCTCCGCGCACTGGATGGCCGAAATCGAGAAGCGCTCGTTTCGGGATCGAAACCGTTACCTGGGCGACCCGGGTTTCCCAAATGTCCGGCAAAAGCTCCTGACGGACCCGTCGCGCCTGAAGGTCATCGCGGCTTCGATCGACCCCAATCGCTCGACGCCCTCGGAGGCGCTGCGCCTTCCGGACCGCGAGAAACCGGCGACGACGCACTTCTCCGTCATGGATTCGACCGGCGCCGCGGTGGCGATCACGACGACCTTGAACGACTCCTTCGGCAACGCCCGCATCGCGCCCGGACTGGGGTTCCTCTGGAACAACGAGATGGACGACTTCGCGACGCGGCCGGGCCAGAAAAACCTTTACGGACTGATTCAGGGGGAAGTCAACGCCGTCGCCCCCGGCAAGCGCATGCTCTCCTCGATGTGTCCCGCGATCGCGGTGGTCGGCGGACGCAACGCGCTCGTCTTCGGATCCCCGGGCGGGTCGACGATTCCCACGACGAACTTCCAGATTCTCGTCAACGTCCTTCTTCGGGGGGAGCCGCTCGAGACAGCCGTTGCGGCGCCGCGGTTTCATCAGCAGGACTTCCCCGACAAGATCGAGTACGAGGGCTCACTTTTCGACGCCGCGTGGATCCGGGCGCTGGAGAAGCTCGGGCATCGGGTGGAAGAGCGGGCGACGGATCGGGAGCCGCACGCGAAGCTCGGCCGGGTTCACGCGATCGCTCTGGGCCCGGACGGCAAGATGACGGCCGTGGCTGACCCTCGCAGCGGCGGAGTCGGCCTGGTCGCTCGCGCGTCGCCTTGACCGGGGCCATGGAGACTTTCCGTCCGCTCTTTCGGGAAGGGACCGGCCTGCGCCTGCTCGACCAGCGCCTGCTTCCCGGCCGGGAAGTCTGGATGACGCTCGAGAAGCCGGCGGAAATCGCGCTCGCAATCCGAGAGCTCGCGATCCGAGGCGCGCCGGCAATCGGGATCGCCGCGGCCTATGGCGTGGCTTTCTCCATGCGAAGCGGCGCCTCTACTCCCGTCTCCGAGAGATTCGAGACCGCGAAAGACCTCCTCGCCGCGACGCGGCCCACGGCGATCAATCTCTTCGCGGCGCTCGACCGGATGGCGCGTCGCTTCGAAGAGACCTCCGCGAAGCCCCCCGAGGAGATCGAACAAGCGCTCGTCTCGGAGGCCGATGCGATCGCCGCGGAGGATCTGGAAGCCTGCCGTCGCATCGGCCGCTACGGCGCTCCTCTGCTGGAGGCGGGAATCGTAATGACCCACTGCAACGCCGGCGCTCTTGCGACCGGGGGTTACGGGACAGCCCTCGGTGTCATACGGGCGGCGGTCGAAGCGGGACGGGCCGTGCGGGTCCTGGCCTCCGAGACGCGTCCGTTCCTCCAGGGCGCCCGGCTCACGGCCTGGGAGCTGGCGCGGGATCACATTCCCGTGGAGCTGATCACCGACAGCATGGCAGGCCACTTTCTTTCGCGCGGCCAAGTGAGTTGCGTCGTGGTCGGGGCCGACAGGATCGCCGCTAATGGCGACACGGCCAACAAGATCGGAACCTATTCCCTCGCCGTGCTGGCGCGGGAGAACGACATTCCCTTTTACGTCGCAGCGCCGACGACCACGATCGACCTCCAGTGTCCCGAGGGCGCTGCCATCCCCATCGAGGAGCGCACGTCCGCCGAGGTGCTCTCCTTTGCAGGCCAATCGATCGCTCCGCCCGGAGTCTCGGCACGGTACGTGGCCTTCGACGTGACGCCGGCGCGCTACGTGACGGCGATCATCACAGATCAGGGGGTGTGCTATCCACCGTATGAGAAGTCGCTCCTGCAGGCGGTTGAAGATGCGCAGGCGGGGCGCTCGGCGCTGGGCGCTGGGCGCTAGGCGGAGACTCCTGTTCTACCAGCGCCCAGCGCCCAGCGCCCGTAAGATGGGTTTTCCGGTTCTTCCGTCGTGAACGTTCTCGGCATCGAAACTTCCTGCGACGAGACGTCCGTCGCCGTGGTGGACGGCGAGGGGCGGATCCTCTCCAATGTGATCGCCACACAGATGAGCGCGCACGCCGTTTACGGCGGCGTCGTGCCGGAGCTGGCGGCGCGGGCGCACCTCGAGAATCTTCCGGCTGCGTTCGAGGAAGCCCTCCGGCGTGCGGGAATGGGTGTTAACAATATAGACATTGTTGCGGCGACCGCCGGTCCCGGCCTGATCGGAGCGCTGCTGGTGGGCCTTTCGGCCGGAAAGGCCTTTGCCTTCGCCCGCCGCGTTCCTCTGATGCCCGTCAACCACCTCGAGGGCCACCTCTTCTCGCCGTATCTCTCGGCCGACGGCTCGCCCGCGCGGCCCATCGCGTATCCCTTCCATGGGCTCGTCGTGTCGGGCGGGCACGCCGAGCTCGTCCGGGTCGAGGGGGGGGGCTGCGTGCCGCTCGCGCGGACACGGGACGACGCGCCTGGAGAGGCTTTCGACAAGGTCGCTCGCCGCGCGGGGCTGCCCTACCCCGGCGGCCCGGTCATCGATCGGATCGCGGCGCGGGGAGACGGCTCCCGACACCGCCTACCGATCGGACGTCTTTCCGATGGCTCGCTCGACTTTTCCTTTTCGGGTCTGAAGACGGCGATGTTGAAGGAGTTCGCCAGACGCGGCATCGACGGCTCTCCGCTGGACCCGGAATCGGTCCGGGGCGACCTCGCGGATCTGTTCGCTTCTTTTCAGCGCGCGATCGTCACGGCACTCCTCGAGCGGGTCAACGCGGTCCACGGCACCGAATCGATCCGGTGCCTGGCGCTTTCCGGCGGCGTCGCGGCGAACTCCGAGCTGCGCGCCACTCTGAGCGTGTGGGGCGAGGAGCGCGGGGTTCCCGTTCTCCTGCCCGACCGGTCGCTGACGACCGACAACGCCGCCATGATCGCCTGGGCGGGACTCCTGCGCTACCGCCGGGACGGCCCGACGGAGCCGGCGCAGGCCGTCGCTCACTCGCGCTGGCCCTTGGGAACGTGAGCCGAGTCAACAGTCGACTGTAGACTGTCGACTTTCTCATGACCGATCCGAGCCTCATTCGCAACTTCTCCATCGTCGCGCACATCGATCACGGCAAGACGACGCTGTCGGACCGCCTGCTCCAGCGGTGCGGCGCCGTCTCGGCGCGTGAGATGCACGAGCAGATGCTCGACGACATGGAGCTCGAGCAGGAACGCGGAATCACGATCAAGGCGCGGGCCGTGACGCTGCGCTACCTGGCCAAGGACGGCCGGGAGTACACCCTGAATCTGATCGACACTCCCGGCCACGTGGACTTCTCCTACGAGGTGTCCC
Source organism: Acidobacteriota bacterium (assembly GCA_046728075.1). Classification (GTDB taxonomy): domain Bacteria; phylum Acidobacteriota; class Thermoanaerobaculia; order UBA5066; family Gp7-AA6; genus JBKPDV01. The sequence continues at coordinate 7,080 of JBKPDV010000180.1, forward strand.
GGTCCCTGGCCGCGTGCGAAGGGGCAATCCTCGTCGTGGACGCCACGCAGGGGGTCGAAGCCCAGACGCTCGCCAACGCATACCTGGCCGTCCACAACAACCTGACGGTCCTGCCTGTGATCAACAAGATCGATCTCCCGTCGGCCGAGCCCGAGCGCGCGCGGGAACAGATCGAGCAGGTCATCGGAATCCCGGCGCACGATGCCGTCCTGACTTCCGCCAAGCAGGGAATCGGCATCGACGAGCTCTTAGAGCGGATCGTCCGCGACATCCCTCCTCCCAAGGGAGACCCTCAGGCGCCGCTGAAAGCTCTTCTTTTTGACTCGTGGTACGACCCGTATCGCGGGGTGACATCCCTCGTGCGAATTCTCGACGGCCACCTCGGCCCCCGCATGAAGATCCGCGCGATGGGGACAGGGCTCGAGTCGGAGGTCGAGGAGGTCGGCATCTTCAAGCCTCAGCGGGAGTCCGTCTCGCGGCTCTCGGTTGGAGAAGTCGGCTTTATCTCCGCCAACATCAAGGATCTCCATTCGACGCGCATCGGCGACACCATCACGGAGCTCTCGCGGCCGACCGCCGAGCCCCTGCCGGGCTTCGCGGAGGCCAAGCCGATGGTTTTCGCGGGCCTCTTCCCGACCGACGCCGATGACTACGGCAACCTGAGGGATGCCTGCGAGAAGCTGCGCTTGAACGATGCCTCTTTCACTTTCGTGCCGGAGAACTCGACGGCATTGGGATTTGGGTTCCGGTGCGGTTTCCTCGGGCTTCTCCACATGGAGATCGTCCAGGAGCGGCTCGAGCGCGAGTTCGATCTCGACCTGATCACGACCGCGCCCGGGGTCAACTACCGCGTGACAACGACCAAGGGGGAGGTCCTGGACATCGTCAACCCGAACCATCTTCCCGCCGCGAGCACGATCGAGAAGATGGAGGAACCGTACATCGTCTCGACGATCATCACCCGCGACGATTTCCTGGGGGGGCTGCTGAAGCTCTCCGAGGAGCGTCGGGGCGTTCAAAAGTCGATGGAATACCTCTCCTCCAACCGGGTCGTGCTGACCTACGAGTTCCCGTTGAACGAGGTCGTGCTCGACTTCTACGACAAGCTCAAGTCGATCTCGAAGGGTTACGCCTCTTTCGACTACGAGTTCATCGGCTATCGGGAGGGGGACCTCGTCAAGCTCGACATCCTGGTCAATGGAGAGCCCGTCGATGCTCTTTCCCTGATCGTCCACCGGGAGGAGTCGGCGCCCAAAGGGCGGCTTCTCGCCTCAAAGATGAAAGAAATCATCCCCCGACAGATGTTTGAGGTGGTGATCCAGGCGGCCATCGGGTCCAAGATCATCGCCCGGGAGACGGTCTCCGCGATGCGCAAGAACGTGCTGGCCAAGTGTTACGGCGGAGACATCACACGCAAAAGGAAGCTGTTGGAGAAGCAGAAGGAGGGAAAGAAGCGGATGAAGAGAGTGGGCCGGGTGGACATTCCCCAGGAGGCCTTCCTCGCCGTTTTGAAGACCGAATGACGAAAGAAGAAAAAGGGCCAGCCGAGGAGGAATCCGGTCCGACGCACCCGGAGCACTCTTCCTCCCGCGAGTGGTACGAGTCGCTCCTGGTGGCGGCGATTTTCGTGCTCTTCGTGCGGACCTTCGTCGTCCAGACGTATCAGGTTCCGACCGGATCGATGGAGTCGACGATCCTCGTCGGCGACCACCTGCTCGTCAATAAGTTCGCTTATGGCCCGCGCCTGCCCTGGCTCGCCCGGCTGCTTCCCTACCGCGACGTGCACCGCGGCGACATCATCGTGTTCAAGAAACCGGGAGACGACGTCAACGACGGCAACGTGCTCGTCAAGCGAGCCGTCGGGACCCCGGGCGACACGATCAAGGTGCGAGACAAGAAACTCTTCGTCAACGGCCAGCCCGCCGACGGGCCCTATGTTCAGCACATCTTTCCCGAGGTCATTCCCGACGAGCCGTCGGCTCCCTGGGACGGCAAACTGCGCGACCAGTACGGCCCCTTCGCTGTCCCCGCCGGAAACTACTTCGGGATGGGGGACAACCGCGACAACTCGCTGGACAGCCGGTTCTGGGGGACGATCCCTCGCGAGAACATCTTCGGGCGGCCCTTTCTGATCTATTGGTCTTACGAGGCCGAACCGAACTCGCACATCTGGCGCGGGCCGGTCGCGAAGGTTCGGCAGCTCCTCTCGGTTGCGATCCATTTCTTTTCGCGGACAAGATGGGACCGGATGTTTCACCTCGTCCGCTGACCGTCCGGGGGCTCTCCGAAACTCCGCTCGAAGCCTCGGCCACGCGTTCGCGGTTCAGAGAGGTCGTTGAAGTCGTCCTCGCCGCGGTCATCTTCGCGCTTTTCGCGCGAACGTTCCTGGTTCAGGCCTTCGTCGTGCCGAGCCCGTCGATGGAAGACACCCTCCTGATCGGAGACCATCTCCTCGTCAACAAGTTCGGCAACGCTCCGCACGGCCGTTTTCTCGCGAAGCTTCTGCCGTATCGAGAGGCTCGGCGCGGCGACATCATTGTGTTCAAGTTTCCGAAAGACCCGGCGACCGATTACGTCAAGCGCGTCGTGGCGCTGCCCGGCGATACGGTCGAGGTCAGGGGCGACGCCGTTCTCGTCAATGGAGTCGAGGTGCCGCCGCAGACGGCACGCGGCGGGCCCGCTCCCGGGGCCGAGACTGCAGGCGAAGAAGTCCGCGTGGTACCGCTCCGAGTCCCCCCCGAAAAGTATTTCGCGATGGGGGACAACCGGCACGAGTCCTACGACAGCCGGTTCTGGGGCCCCGTGCCGGCCGCGAACGTCAAGGGACGCGCGCTGCTCATCTATTGGTCCTTTGACGGCGGGCCACCGCCCAACGGCGGTCTTTTCCAGCGGGCTCTCGCTCGAATCGGCCGCACCCGCTGGTCCCGCACCTTCCGCCTCGTCCGGTAGGGTGAGTTGAAACCTCAAACCACTTCAAGAGAGAGATCTAGAGGAAATTTCTTCGGCCCCTTAGCTCGCCGACCCGGTAACAGTCCGGGTCGCGGCGCGCGAATTCTCCCAGAGGGGGGAGGCGCGCGCCGCGGGAGCGTGAGCGCCCGAGGGACCAGGCGCTCGGTCGAGGCCCTTTGGCCGAGCCGAGCGCCGGTGCGCCAAAGGCGCAGGTCCCGAGCAAGCGGAGGCGACGTGCAGGCGCACGCCGCGGGAGCGAGAGCGCGCGAGGGACCAGGCTCGCGGTCGAGCCCCTTTGGCCGAGCCGAGCGCCGGTGCGCCCGCAGGCGCAGGGTCCGAGTAAGCGGAAGCGACGTGAAGCGGCAGCCACGTTTCGGCTTCCTGAGGGTACAATCGTTCCACTTCCAGGAGGTTGGATGAGACGTTCGCGCGGCACCCGCGGCGAAGGCAAGGTCGGGTGCATCATCTGGCTCATCATCGTGGCCATTACCGGCTACCTGCTCTACATGTTCGTCCCGGTAAAAATGGCGACCGCGCGATTCGAGGACTTCATGGCGGAAGAGGCCGGCTTCGCCTCGATCCGAGGTATCCGGGAAATCGAGAGGAATATCCTGACGAAGGCGAAGGATCTCCGGCTGCCCATCACCAAGGACAACCTCATCATCACCAAGAGTCGGGAGAAGATCAGGGTCGAGGCGCACTACGAAGTCGTTGTCGACCTTTTCGGCGGCAACTACAAGTACGTCTGGAAGTTCGATCCTGTGGTCGAGCGGCCGCTCTTCAACGTGTAATAGTTTTCAGCTTGCAGCTTGCAGCTCTCCGCTGACGGCGTCAGCCCAAGCTCTGGCTGAGAGCTGAGAGCTCCCATTCATGCGCAGAGCTCAGACTTTCGGTCTCACGATCGCGGAGGTCTCGCGCCAGACGGGGATTCCCGTCACGACTCTCAGGTTCTACGAAAAAGAGCTCGCGGGACTGCTGCCGTTGCGCCGCACCCGGGGCGGACACCGCCGATACCGTCCGGAAGACGTCGCGCGCCTGGCCGCCGTGCGGAAACTGACCGACAGCGAAGGAATGAAGCTGGCCGATGTCCGCCGGGTCCTGTCCTCGCGAGGCGATTTCGAGCCCTTGAAGGACCAGCTCGACCGTCTGCGTGAGATTCTTTTCCAGGAGTCGGGAAGAATCGACGAGTTGCTCCACCGAACTTCCCGGCTGGAGGAGCGGCTGACCGAGCTCGAAGGGCGGCCGAACAGGCCGCGAAAGTGGTTCAAGTGAAGAGCTGACAGCTCACAGCTTTCAGCTCTCCAGCCGGGCATGCCGGACGCCGTTTTTGGCTGACAGCTGAGAGCTGAAAGCTGAAAGGTCAGGCCTGAGACGGGGAATAAACTCCAGCGCCGGTGACTAGGAAGAGACGCGAACAAGGAGGCGATATGCGGATGAACTGGCTGCGAGCGACTCTGATGACGGCGGCTTTGATCGGACTGGCCACGGCGGCTCGGGCGGCAGGGCCGGACGTCGGCGCCACAGCGCCGGCTTTCACGCTGACGACTCTGGACGGCCAGCCATTTTCCCTCTCGGACGCGGCCAAGAGTCACAAGGCCGTCGTCGTCATGTTCATCGCGACGAAGTGCCCCTACTCCAATGCCTACAACGACCGGATGCGCGATATGGCAGCCACCTACGAGAAGCGGGGAGTGCTCTTTGTCGGCATCAACAGCAACAAGACGGAGCCGGCCGACGAAGTGCGCGAACACGCCAGGAAACACGGCTTCGCTTTTCCGCTGATGAAGGATCCGGAGAACA
>JBKPDV010000181.1:0-8183 GCA_046728075.1 Acidobacteriota bacterium
CGCACGGCCCATCGGAAAAAGGCGGCGCACAAGCGCTCTCTCGTGGTCGGCCGACACGGGACCGTCAAAGCCCGTCACGCCCGAGCCGCGAGCGTCTCTCGGGCAAAGCATTCGCGCCGCTCCTCCCGAGCCGTGATTTCACAGGATGCCGCAGGAAAAGTGGTCCTGGATCGCTATCCCACCGTCGCGGTGTACGGCCCCTTCTACCCCGGGTCTCTCCAGAACTATCCGGAACCGCTCTGCGAACCGGCAGATGCCGTCGTGGAAGTCCATCTGCATGAACCGGAAGGGACGGCCGAAGGCGAGGGGGAGCCCGCCGAAGCGGCGACGACCGAGGCGCCAGCGGAGGCCCCGGTCGCGGAACCGGCGACGCTTTCCCGGATCGCCCGGAAACTGGGCTCCTTCTTCCGGCCCAAATCGTCCGAGGCGGTCGTCAAGCCTGCCGACGTGGATCTGGGGGAGCTGCTCTCAGCCGGTTTCCAGATCCCTGTCGAGGGTGTGGACGCCGAGAAGCTCCAGGATTCGTTTCTCTCTTCGCGGGGCCGCCACACCCAGCACCTCGCTATCGACATCGGGGCCCCTCGAGGCACTCCCATCCTGGCGACAACCGACGGTGAAATCGTCCGAGTCTCTCGCGAGCGGCGGGGAGGCAATGCGATCTATCAAAAGGATGCCAGCGGCCGTTACCTTCTCTTCTATTGCCACCTCTCCCGCTACGCAGAGGGTCTGGCAGCGGGGCAGACAGTCAAAAAGGGGGACGTAATCGGCTTCGTCGGCTCGACCGGACACGTCATCGGCGGACCCCACCTGCACTTCTCGATCACGAAGCTGCCTCAGGACGATTCGAGCTTCAAGAGAGGGCTGGCCATCAATCCTTACCTGCTGTTCCTGGCCGGCGTGCCCTAGGAGAGTCGACAGTCGACAGTCGACAGTCAACAGGTTGGAGACCTTACTGTCGACTCTGGACTGTCGACTGTTGACTTCTTCCTAGACCACCCTGACATCCCTCATCGCCAACAGCCTCTCTAACCAGAGGTTCGTGAGCTTCTCGCTCACCGTGTTCTGCCGCAGGCGGGCGGCGAGGTTTTCCCAATCCACTTCGTCCAGCTTCTGGTCCTGGTTGAAACAGGAGAAAACGATCTCCTTTTCCTGACCGGTGGCGGGGTCGATGTGTCGCTGGAGGCACTGAGCGCAGACCTCCTTCATCATGCATTGCATCGGGGAGTTGATCGACGCGATCCCGACGTGATCCGGCTTGAGGTACGGCGCGAGCACGCCGTGGCGGGCCCGCGCGACGGCGGCCATCATCCGGTCCGAGCCGATCGCGATCACCCGCTCTACCGCGGAGAGCGGAATTTCGGGAGTTCCCAGCCGCCCCAATCCGTAGGCCACCATCGCCTCGATGATGTTCCCGACGAACTCCCGGTCCGCCGGGCGGCCGGCGCGGATCGTGGCGCCGTGGTCGACGGAGAGCACGAGCACATCGGCCGCGGCCTCGATCTCCTCGCGCTTGTAGAAGTCTTCGGCCTTCTTGTAGCCGGCGAAGTAAATCACCCGGTTGCCCAGCTGGCGGGCCTTCCTTCCGATCGAGAAGAGAACGGCGTTGCCCAGACCCCCGCCGCAGAGCATCACGGTCGAATCGCGCGGCAGCTCGGTCGCGCTCCCGGTCGGCCCCATGGCCAGCACGGGCTCGCCCGGCTTCAAGACGCTGCAGAGGCGGGAGGAGCCTCCCAGCTCGAGGGCGATCATCGACAACAGTCCCTTGCTCGCGTCCACCCAGGCTCCCGTCAGGGCGAGAGGCTCGATCAAGAGGGGAGAACCTCCAACCACCGGCGCATGCGCTTCCAGATTCTGGAGCCGGAAGAACTGCCCCGGCTCGAAGTTCTCGGCGGCGGCCGGCGCGCGCACGACGACTTCCACGATGGTCGGCGTCAGGCGGTTGACCTCGACGACGCGGGCCGTCAACCGGTCCTCGAGCCTTTGCCGGAACGCCTCCCACTCCGAGACCGGCGCGACCGGCCGTCGTCCTCCGCTGCCGAGGAGCACCGTCGTGATCGGAACGTACCCCTTGCGCGCAGAGGCCATGGCTTTGACGACGTTGCCGTTGTAGGCGGGGTGGTTGTCTCCGAAAAAGGTGATTAACTTTTCCCCGCGGCTGTAACCGGTGAAGAACGCCGTCTCATCCGTCGGCGACGAGGGTTCGAGCTTCCAGCCTCCCCGGCCGTCGAATGTCGCGCGGTGGGGGAGAAAGAAACGTCGCCGTTCGTCCATGGGGAAACTGCCGGGCCGTTCCTTCTCGTAGGTGATGTTGGGTGTGGTGCCGGCCGCGATCCAGCAGGAGCGGGCGGGAAGCTCCACGACGTCGCCGCCACGAGACCGGCGGAACCGGACGGCGGCCAGGTGCCCGTTCCCCCCGGGGACAGCCTCTTCAGGCTCGAGATTCTCCATAAACGAGATCCCCTCTTCCAGGGCCTTGATGATCTCTTCGTGGTTCAGTCGATAGGCGGGCGACTCCTCCATCGCGCGGCGATAGACGATCGAGACTCCTCCCCATTCGCGGCAGAGCCGCGCCAGGGCGGGAGCCTCGCCGGCCAGTCGCGCGCGCGCCCGCTCGCGCCGGATCTCCGTGCCGTGCTGGAGGAGCCTGTCGAGGATCTCCTTTTCCTCCGTGTCGAAGAGGGCGCGGACCCCCATCTCGCCGCGCTCGGCCGCGATCTGCTCGTAGCGGGCGAGACTTTTTTCCGCGAGCAGGGGGTAGTAGGCGAGAAGCTCCGTGGCCGTGTCGATCGCCGTCAGCCCGCCGCCGATGACCAGGGCCGGCAGCTCCACCTGCAGGTTGGCCAGGGCCTCTTCCTTGAAGGCGCCCGTCAGCTGAAGGGCCATCAGAAAGTCGGAGGCCTTGCGGACGCCGCGCAGGATGTTGTTCTTCATTCCGATGATGGTCGGCCGTCCGGCCCCCGCCGCGATCGAAACGTGGTCGAAGCCCATATCGAAGGCCTGCTCCGCGTCGATCGTGCCGCCGAAGCGAACTCCACCGAGAATAGTGAGCCGCGCGCGGCGCGCGAGCGTCAGATGAACGAGCGTCAGGAAGTTCTTGTCCCATCGCACGGTGATTCCGTACTCGGAAACGCCGCCGAACCCCGCGAGAGGCCGGCGATCCAGCGGCCGCGCGATCTCGGACCAGTCGCGGATTGGACGGATTCCTCCGCCGTCGGCGCCGGTCCAGTCGGCTGGCAGCGGCTCGATCTTCAATCCGTCGATTCCGGCCACGCCGAATCCCTCATTGAGGAGGCAATGAGCAAGCGTGTAGCCCGCCGGCCCGAGCCCGACGACGAGCACTTTCTTTCCGTTGTAGGGGAGGGCATAAGGTCGGGAGGGGCTCAAAGGATTCCAGCGCGTCAGCAGCCCGTAGATCTCGACCCCCCACGGAAGCGCCAGAACATCGGTCAAGACTCCCGTCTCAATCTGCGGAATGTTGACCGGCTCCTGCTTCTGGAAGATGCATCCCTTCATGCAGTCATTGCAGATCCGGTGTCCGGTGCCGGGGCACATCGGGTTGTCGATCGTGACGAGGGCCAGTGCTCCCAGGGAATCCCCTTCGCGGCGCAGCTGGTGCATCTCGGAGATCTTCTCGTCCAGCGGACAGCCCGGCAGCGCGATGCCGAGAGGGTTCTTCTGGTAAGTGTTCGTTTTGGCGTCGAAGAATCCCGTCGAGCAGGAATCCTTCTCCCGTTCGTGGCAAAGCAGGCAGTAGTGCGTCTGGCCCAGCACCTCGCGGCGCGTCATTCGGGGATCGGTCAATCCGAATCCGTCGCGCCGGCGGTGCCGGGCGGCCGGGCCAACCCTCTCCTCGGGGAGGTCCGACCTCGGCCGTTCGGTCTCGACCAGATGCTCGAAGTCGACCGATTCGGGCAGGTGCCAGGAGTCCCATCCCGCGATTTCTTTTTTCCGTTCCGGGCGATCGATGCGCGCCCGCGCATAGCGCGCGTAATCCCGAAGAGCCGCCTCGAGAAACGCGAGCAGGTCCTCGTCGGAATCCCCCGCGGCGGGGGAAAGCCCGGCGGCGACCGCCGCTCGCGCCAAATCGCGAGCCGTCTCGCGGGACGAGGCCGGCACTTCGGGCAGCTTCTTCTGGCGGACGGCCGCGAGAAAGTCGCTTTCCAGATCCAGAATGCGAGACACGACCCTCGCGGTCGCGAGCTCGGGGTCTTTTTCCCAGTCCGACGAGAGGCCGCTATCGAGCGAGTGCTCCAGCCAGATGGCGGCTCGGCGCAGCGCGACGAATTCCGCCTCCCCTTCGGGCGGCTTCGCCCTGGCGGCGCGCCGCACGAGGAAATCGCGGCGGAAACGGAAGAGGACCGCCTCGGGACCGGAGCTCGCCGCTTGCCGCTTCCATTCCTCTTCGATGCCGAAGAGCCGCGCCAGAAAGCGCGAAAGGGGCCGCGCGGCTTCCACCAGGAGCCGCGACCGGGCGAGTGGATTGAAAGAGGCGGGCTCGTCCCGGTAGGCACGCACGCGTCCGGCCAGGGCCGGGTCCTCATGCGTCAGCTCCTCGAGAAAGACGGAGTCGAGCTCTGCGAGCCGGTCCTCCCGGTGGAGATCCTGGTAGGTGAATCCGGCGACGCCGAGGGGGAAGTCCCTCCCGGCGACGGATGGCGGGGTCTCGATCTCCAAGGCCATCGATTCTAGCGCGCTGGGGTTGACAAGGGCTGTCCTTATCGATAATAATTATTGTTATTGATATGAACGCCCGCTCCCCAACCCTTCGGCGCCAGACGCGCCAGCGGCGCAGCATCTACGAGGCGGTCGCCGCGACCAACTCCCATCCGACTGCGGAATGGGTCTACGAGCAGGTGCGGCGCTCGCTGCCGCGTATCTCTCTGGGTACGGTCTATCGCAATCTCCAGCTGCTGGTGGGCGAAGGGAAGCTCAAAGCCTGGTCGCGCGGCCGAACCACCCGCTTCGACGCCGATGTGTCCGTTCACGACCACTTCGTCTGCGACGCCTGCGGACTGTTGCTCGACGTGGAGCAGACGCCCGAAACCCTGGCGGCGGAGAAGAAGCTGCGCGCGCGAGGGCACACCATCGAGACACGAGTTCTGGAGTTTCACGGTTTCTGCCGGGACTGCCGGCCGGGCCGCAATCCAAATCCGAGAACGGAAGGAGATAAGAAAACACTATGAGCGTCAGCGAAAGCGAAAGCCCTGCAATCCCTGCCCCGACTCCCAAACGGACTCGACCAAGGACAAACAAAGACTGGTGGCCGAATCAGCTGGATCTCTCGGTGCTCCACCAGCACTCGCACCTATCCAATCCGATGGAAGAGGACTTCAACTACGCAGAACAGTTCAAGTCCCTCGACCTCGACGCCCTGAAGCGGGATGTCATCGAGGTGATGACGGCGTCGCAGGACTGGTGGCCGGCCGACTACGGCCACTACGGGCCGCTCTTCATCCGCATGACGTGGCATGCCGCGGGCACGTACCGGATCGCCGATGGCCGCGGCGGTGGCGGCGACGGCCAGCAGCGCTTTGCGCCCCTGAACAGCTGGCCGGACAACGCAAACCTCGACAAAGCGCGCCGGCTGCTCTGGCCGATCAAGAAGAAGTACGGGCAGAAGATCTCCTGGGCCGACCTGCTGATCCTGGCCGGCAACGTGGCCATGGAATCGATGGGTTTCAAAACGTTCGGTTTCGGCTTCGGCCGGCCCGATGTCTGGGAGCCCGAAGACCTCTTCTGGGGCCCCGAGGACACCTGGCTGGGAGACGAGCGCTACAGCGGCGACCGGGAGCTCGCCAAACCGCTCGCCAACGTGCAGATGGGCCTGATCTACGTGAATCCGGAAGGGCCCGGCGGCAACCCGGATCCGTTGGCTGCCGCCAGGGACATTCGCGAGACCTTCGGCCGCATGGCGATGAACGACGAGGAGACGGTTGCGCTCATCGTCGGCGGCCATTCTTTCGGCAAGACCCATGGGGCTGCCCCTGCGGCTCAGCACGTCGGACCGGAACCCGAGGCCGCCCCTCTCGAGGAGCAAGGGCTCGGCTGGACGAACAAATACGGCAGCGGCAAGGGGGCAAACACGATCACCAGCGGCCTCGAGGGAGCATGGACCAACAATCCGACGAAATGGGACAACGGGTTCCTGGAGAACCTCTACAAGTACGAGTGGGAGCTGACGACGAGCCCCGCCGGCGCGAAGCAGTGGACTCCGAAGAATCCCGAGGCCAAAGGCACCGTACCGGATGCGCACGATCGGTCGAAGCGGCACGCGCCCATGATGCTGACGACGGACCTGTCGCTGAAGGTGGACCCGATCTACGCACCGATCGCGAAGCGTTTCCATGAGCATCCGGACCAGCTCGCCGACGCGTTCGCCAGGGCGTGGTTCAAGCTGCTTCACCGCGACATGGGCCCGCGGGCGCGCTACCTCGGCCCATGGGTTCCGGAGCCGCAGCTGTGGCAGGACCCAGTCCCGAAGGTCGATCATCAGCTGATCGGGGAGCAGGACATCGCCGGCCTCAAGAAGAAGATCCTCGCCTCCGGCCTGTCCATCCCGGAGCTCGTGTCCACTGCGTGGTCGGCCGCGGCCAGCTTCCGCGGCACCGACAAGCGTGGCGGTGCCAACGGAGCACGGATTCGCCTCGCGCCGCAAAGGGACTGGGAGGCAAACGAACCTGCCCGGCTGGCGAAGGTCGTCAAGACCCTCGAGCAGATCCAGAAGGACTTCAACGGCTCGCAGTCCGGCGGCAAGAAAGTCTCGCTGGCCGACCTGATCGTCCTGGGCGGATGCGCCGCCGTCGAGCAAGCGGCCAGGAACGCCGGGCAAAACGTCACCGTTGCCTTCGCGCCGGGTCGCACGGACGCCTCGCAGGAGCAGACCGACGTGGACTCGTTTGCCGTGCTCGAACCGACCGCCGACGGGTTCCGCAACTACATGCGGGCGGGAGACCCGCTGTCGCCGGAGACCCGCCTGCTGGACCGGGCCAACCTGTTGAAGCTGACCGCGCCCGAGATGACGGTTCTCGTCGGCGGCATGCGTGCTTTAAACGCCAACCACGGGCAATCGAAGCACGGCGTCTTCACCGACCGGCCTGGCACGCTGACCAATGACTTCTTCGTGAACCTGCTCGATATCGGCACGGCGTGGAGACCATCGGCCTCGGGCAAGAACGTGTACGAGGGTCGCGATCGCGCCACGGGCAAGCTCAAGTGGACCGCCACGGCCGCTGACCTCGTGTTCGGCGCACATTCTCAGCTCCGGGCGCTGGCGGAGGTCTACGCAAGCGACGACGCGAAGGAGAAGTTCGTGCGTGACTTCGTGGCTGCCTGGAACAAGGTCATGAACCTCGATCGCTATGACCTTCTCGCGCAAGCCCGGAGCGGACGGCAGCGCGCGGCCGCGGCCAGCGCCTAACTTGAACATCGACTCGACCCGGGCGAGCCGACTCAGGAACGCGCAAGCGCTGCTCCCCTTCGTCCTGGACAGGAACGGTCGCAAGGAGAGAAACGATGGTACTCAAGGGAACCAAGACACACGAGAACCTGAAGCAGGCGTTCGCCAGCGAGGCGCAAGCGAACCGGCGCTATCTCTATTTCGCGCGCCGCGCCGACATCGAGGGGTATCCCGAGATCGGCGGCCTCTTTCGCGACACGGCCGAAGCAGAGACGGGTCACGCCTTTGGGCACCTCGATTTCCTGAAGGAAGTCGGCGATCCGACGACGGGATTTGCGATGGGGCCAACCGACGCGAACCTGACGTCCGCGGTCGAAGGGGAGACCTACGAATACACGCAGATGTATCCGGGTTTTGCCCGCACCGCCCGAGAGGAAGGGTTTTCGGAGGTCGCGGAGTGGTTCGAGACTCTTGCCCGCGCCGAGAAATCGCACGCCGGCCGGTTCCAGAAGGGGCTGGATAATCTGGGAAGCTACTGAGGAAGTCGGCAGTCGGCAGTCGGCAGTCGGCAGTCGGCAGTCGGCAGTCGACAGTCAAAAGGACAGTCGGTAGTCGGTAGTCGGGAGGAAGTCTGTTCGACCCGTCTTCTCACGACTTTTACGACCTCGGAGCCGCCGATGCGGAAATGCGGCGGGTGGCGGACATCTGCCACACCTGCCGCCGCTGCTACAACCTCTGTCCCTCCTTCGACGTCCTCTTCCGGGCCCTGGATCGCCCGGAGGTGGAC
>JBKPDV010000182.1:0-8529 GCA_046728075.1 Acidobacteriota bacterium
CGTGACGCTCTTGCCGGACGAGCGGTTCTCCAGACGCAGCTTCGCCGTGATCTTCGGGGGAACGGGGTCCGGGGGCGCCGACAGGGAGGAAGAGCAGTGGCATTCCTTCTCGGGCCATCCGCACGTCATGCATCGCCGGCCGGAATCGGTCGAATAGACGAGGCGGTTCAAGGCCGTCTTTCCTTTCTTCATTTGAGATCAGCGAGCGTGACCTTTCCCGTCTGCGCTTCGATGACGATCGTCGCGACGTTCTTGGAGGTCGCTGCGTCTTCATAGTTGAAGTACCAGAGCGCGCCGGCGCGCGGGTTCTGCACCAGGCCGGCCGTCAGATGCGCGCCGCTGGCGCTGTACTTCGAGCCGCCGGCTCCCTCGGCGATATCCAGGAGCCGCTTGCTATCGAGAATCGTGTCGGCGTCGACCGTGATCGTCCGCAGGGCGTTGCTCGGATGTGCGGAGTGCGTCAGCTTCCCCTCGTCGATCGACGTCAGGTAGACCTGCGCCGCCGAGGGCGAATAGTAGTGGGCGACCCAGTGGGCCGAGCGGCCGTCGGCGCCGAGAGGCCCCTCCGACGTCGTCGTCAGCTCCGTCAGCGCGGCGTCCTTCTGCCACTTGACCGTCACCGAGTAGGTCATTTCATAGGCCTGCTTCGCAGTGATCGGCTTCTTGCCGGTGCCTGTCGAGACGGGTTTGGGATACGTGGGCTGGACCGGAGGGGCTGCCACGTCCGAGACGACCGTCTCGGCTTCTCTCGAAGATCCCTTCTTTCCCTTGCCCGCGCCTGCCGGCGGGCGCATCAGCATCTCGGTGATGCGGGGATTGCCTTTTGCCTTGGCGGCGTCCAGCAAGAGCTTGCGATTCACTTGTGTGTCCGCGCCCGCCTCGATCAGGATGCGGACGACGTCCGGATTTCCCCCCTGGACCCCGCTGTAGAGAACGGGCGTGCCGTTCTTGTCCTTCAGATTCACCCGGGCGCCCCCCTTGACCAGAATCTCCACCAGGTCGGCGCGCCCCTGCATGGCGGCGCTCATCAGTCCGTTGATTCCGTAGGCGTTTCCCTTATCGAGATTCGCCTTCGCCTCGACCAGTGCCTTCAGAGACTCGGGGTTGCCGCGGTCGACCGCCCGCATCACGAGCGTGTCGCCGTACTCCATGGACTTGTCCGCGCTCGCCCCCGGATCGTTGACGTTGGCTCCGCCGGCGATGAGCGCGCGAACCACATCGTCGGCGCCGGCTTCGACGGCCACGTAGAGGGGCGGGCGTCCCTGGCTGTTGCGGGCGGCGGGCGAGACGCCGGCGGCGAGAATGAGAGTGACGGCCTTGACGTCTCGACCCTCGACGCGTTCGAAGAGAGTCTTCTCGTCCGCCTTCAAGCCCATTTTCTTGAGCTCTTTGGCGGGATCGCCTGCGGGTGCGGAAGTTTCGGCTCGCCCGACTGTCGGAGACGCCGCCTCCTTGTGGGCGGAGGCGGAGGAGGATGCAGGTACGGGCTTCGCATTCTTCAAGAGCGCGATGGCTTCCTTCTCTCCCGACCTCTGCGCCGTCTTGATCGGGGTCTCGCCGCCCGAGTCGCGGGCGTTGGGATCCGCTCCCGCGGCGAGCAGCAGCGGAATGAGACGGACGCGGCCGATGCCGGCGGCGTTGTACAGAGGCGTGCGACCCGACGAATCGCGCGCGTCGACCTGCGCGCCGGCGGCGAGGAGAGCCGAGACGACCGCGGGCTTGTCGCTGTCGACCGCCTCGTGAAGCGGAGTGCGGCCCGACTTCGCCTTCGCGTTGACGTCCGCCTTTCCCCGGATCAGGGCGTTTGCTGTTTCCACATTCTCCTGACCGGCAGCCAGATGCAGGGGCGTCCGGCCCCGGTCGTCCCGGGCGTCGACGTTTGCGCCGCCGGCCACGAGCGCCGCGACCTTTTCCGGACTGTTTTCGTGCGCCGCTTCGTGGAGAGCGGTGTTCTGGAAGCTGCAAGCGGCGTTGACGTCGGCGCCGGCCTGAATCAAGAGCGCCACGTGCCTGGGCGGGCCGCTGGCGGCCGCTCGGCAGAGGGGCGTATCGCCGTTGGGGGTCTTCGCGTTCAAGTTGGGCTTCGCTTTCAACAGAACGGCGAGGGTCTTCTCGCTGTCTCCCTGCGCCGCCCGGTGAAGAGCCGTCCATCCCTTCTCGTCCGCCGTGTCGACGGGCATGCCCGCCTCGAGGAAGAGCGCCACGATCTTGTCGTCGCCCGAGAAGACCTTCTTCAAGAAGTTCTCCTCCGTGAACATCACGTCTTCCTTCGCGAGCTTCTTTCTCGCCTTCTCCACATCGGCGGCCGTCGCGGCCGTCGAGATCGCAAGGAGAACGGCCGGCAGGAGACAGGCGAGACCCGATCGAGACAACTTCATGAGGCCCTCCTTCGGCGGGTTGTTCCTTCCGAGGTCACTTTGAGCTTGATGAGGTCGATTTTGGACTGTCCGCCCGAAGATGTCGATCGAGAAAGTCCGCCGCTGCGCGATAAGCCTCGAGCCAATGGCGATGCTCGAGAAAATCATGGATCTCATCGGGAAAGACCAGCTCCTCGAAGGCGACGCCTTGGGCCCGCAAAGCCTCGGCCAGATCCACGCTCTGAGCAAAGGGGACGTTGCGGTCGTCGTCTCCGTGGATCAACAGCACGGGAGACCGCCAGGACTTGATCGAGGCCATCGGCGAGGACTGGAACGCGAGGCGCGCCAGGTCCTGGCGCTTCTCGGGCTCGTAGGCCGGCTCGAAGTTCGCGATGACCCCGTTCCAGTCGTGGACTCCGTGGAAGTCCACGCCGGCAGCGAAGAGGCTCGACGCGCGCGCGAGCCCGAGTGCCGTCAGGTAACCGCCGTAAGACCCGCCCCACAGGCCGATCCGGTCCGCGGCGACATCCGGGCGGCCGCGCAGATAGAGCCCGGCGCCTTCGACGTCCTGAAATTCTGAAGCGCCTGAGGCGCCGTAGTCGAGAGCTTCGCGGAATTCCATTCCATAGCCGATGCCGCTTCGGTAGTTGACGGACAGGACGACGTAGCCGCGGCTGGCGAGGTACTGATTGAAGGCGTAGGAGTTGCGATAGTAGTAGTTGTAGTGCCAGCCGAGCAGCATCTGGCGGCGCGACCCGCCGTGGAAAAAGATCACGGCCGGATGGCGTTCGCCGGCGCTTGCAACCCGCGGGAGGAAGACCTGCCCGTGGATCGTGAGGCCGTCGGAAGCCGGGAAAAGAACCGGCTGCGGCTCGACGAGAGCGCTCTCCGGAAAATCCGCCGGCAACGTTCCCGGCGCGAGTGGTCTCGCCGCCGATCCCGACTGCGCGATCGCCGGCTCCGGCGGGCGTCGGGCGCCGGAGCGGAGAAAAACGAGAGCCTCGCCTCCGGAAGTCTCGACCGGCCGCCATTCGATTCCTTGACCGGAGGTCAGCGAGCTCGGCTTACCGCCCGAGACGGCGACGCTCCAGAGGTGGCGGCGGTCGATGTCGTTCTGGTTGGAGTTGTAGACGACCCGTTTGCGGTCGGCCGAGAGCGAGGCGTACTCGACCTCGAAATCCCCGGGGGTCAGAAGAGCCGGTCCTCCTCCCGCCGCGGGAACCGCGTAGAGATGCGTCCAGCCGTCGCGCTCCCACGGAAAGACGATCCTGTCTCCATCGGCCCAGAAGAATTGTTCGTCGGCCACGATCCCGCGATAGACGCTGCCCCGCCCGCGCGGCGACCGGAAGACTTCTCGTCCTCGGCCCGTCGAGGCGTCGGCGATCCGGATCGACCACGGCTCTCCTTCCCGGTGAGGCCGAAAGCCCTGGATCGCCCGGGTCGAGGGCGCGCGAAGGAACACCACACGCTTTCCATCAGGCGACCAGACTGGATTGCCGTCGCGGTCGGTCGAGGCATCCAGGTATCTGACGGTCTTGCCCGAGGGATCGAAGATTCCGACGAAGCCGTGGTCCCCGCGCCGGCTCACAAAAGCGAGGAGCGCCCCGTCAGGAGACCAGCGCGGGCTGCCGGCGTCTCCGCGCACGCGAAAGGCGATGGCCGGCTTGGCGTCTCCGGTTAATGGCGCGAACCAGATCTGATCCTTGAATACGAACGCGACTCGATCCCCCTTGGGCGAGATCCTCGGTGAGTGGCCGTCGGCGAGCTTGCGGGGAGCGGCGCCGGCGACCGGGACGACGTAGACAGCCTGTTCGACGCTTTCCGGCTTGCTCGAGGGATTTGGAAACTCTCCCTTGCGGTTCGCGTCACCGCCGCGAGTGAAGACGAGGCTCTTGCCGTCGGGCGTGAACTCGAGATCTCCGATCTCCTGCCCGTCGTCCTCCGCGTACGCCGTCAGAGCGCGCCCGTTGTAACGGGGACCCTCCGCGACCCAGATGTTGCGCGCTCCCCTGGCGTTGAAGACCCACGCCACGGCGCCGCCCGTCCGGGCAGCGACGAGGTCCGACGGAAAAGGAGCCGACAGGACCTGCTCCAGCGTGAAATCCGCGCGAGTCGCGGCGATGGCCGTGGCGCAAGCGCAGGTCAGGACCAGCAGAGCGAAAACCCCGCGACGAGTCATCGAACCTCCCGCGAAAGCTTCGAACTCTATCGCGGCACCACAATCGCGAGCAGCGCCGGACCGTACGCCGCGAGCTTGGCGGGTCCGATGCCGGGAACCTCTGCGAGCGCGTCGAGGCTCTTCGGCCGCGCGCACGCGAGCGCTTCGAGTGTCGAGTCATGAAGAACGACGTAGGCGGGAACACCCCGTCTCGAAGATTCCTCGCGGCGCCAACGCTTGAGCGCGTCGAAGAGGCCCGGCTCCGGTTCCGCGGCGCCGCCGACGATCTCCGTCCATCGCTCGGCGCGCTTTTTCCTTGCCGTCGAGGGCCGTCCGCGCGGCCGCTCGGGAAGAGTCATCTCGACCTCGGTCGCGCGGCCCGCCATGACCTCGCGGCCGACTCGCGTCAGCGAGAGAGTGCGGTAGGTGTCGTCAGTGGCGGAGAGAAGCCCCGCTCCAACGGCGGCCTCGATCCACTCCTCGATCGCGGCCGGTTTTTCGTCCTGAAGCAATCCCGTCGTCGAAAGCCCCGTCAGGGAATCGGGCAGCCCCTCGAGCTTGCCGGCGAGCATGGCGGCAATGCGCCGCTTTCCCCAGCGCTCGCCGCCGCGCGCCACGCCCGAAAGAATCTTGCGCATGTGGAGCGTTTCCTCCGGCGAGAGCGGCCGGCGGCGCCGGCAGTTTCCGCACTCGCCGCATCGAGAAGCGACTCCGGCTTCGCCGAAATACCCCAGCAGAGCGGCCCGGAGGCATCCCGTCGTATCCGCATAGGCGATCATGCGGCGAAGCTTGATCCGATCGAGCTCGCGCTTTCGTTCGCGCTGAGCAGGGTCCAGGGGCGCCCGGGTGCGGCGGGGGTCCGCTTCGTCGTCCTCTTTCTCGATGAAGAACTCCCGCGTGCGAACGTCGACGTAGTTCCACAGAAGGGTCGCTTGCGCCGGCCGTCCGTCCCGGCCGCCGCGCCCGACCTCCTGGTAGTAGGCCTCCAGCGATCCCGGAATCTCGAAATGGACGACGGCGTCGATGTCGGGCCGGTCGATTCCCATGCCGAAAGCGTTGGTCGCGCAGACGATCCGCGCCGAGCCCTTCGCGAATGCGTTCTGAACGCGATGCCGCTCCTTTTCGTCGAGTCCGGCGTGATACGCGAAGGCCTCCTCACCGGCCGCGCGCAATGTCGCCGCGGCGCGTTCCGCGCTTTTGCGGGTCGCGGCGTAGACCAAGGCGCGGCGCCCGGCGACGAGCTCCGGGAGAAGAGCCCGCTTCTCGAGCTCCCCGGATACGCGGCGCACGTCGAAGAACAGATTCGGGCGATCGAACCCGGCCACGAAGAGCGCGGGATTCCGGAGGCCGAGAAGCGCGACGATGTCCTGGCGGACCTCGGGCGTCGCGGTCGCCGTGAAGGCCAGGATCGGCGGGCGACCGGGAGAGCCATCGGCCCGGAGGCAGCGCGCCGCGGCCTCGGCCAGGTGCCTGTAGTCCGGGCGGAAATCGTGTCCCCACTCCGAAACGCAGTGCGCCTCGTCGACCGCGAAGCGCGCGATCGCGAGCTCGCCCAGGCGATCGGAGAACCGCCGGCTCGCGAAGCGTTCCGGTGAGACGTAGAGGAGTCGCAGACGGCCGGCTCGAGCGGCGTCGAAGGCCGCGTCCCGATCAGAGGGCGTCATGAGCGAGTGGATCGCGGCCGCCGCGATCCCCTTGCGCGTCAACTCGTCGACCTGATCTTTCATCAACGCCACGAGCGGCGACACGACGAGCGTGACGCCGGGAAGAAGCATCGCCGGCAGCTGGTAACCGATCGACTTTCCGAAGCCCGTCGGCATCACGGCGAGCACGTCGGAGCCGGCCAGCGCCGCCTCCACGACTTCGTTCTGGCCGGGCCGGAAGGCCGCGTGACCGAAGTGGCGGTGGAGCGCCGCGAGCGGATGGGTTGCGCCGGTCGTCAAGGTGTCACGCGGAAACGTTCCGCGCCTTCAGGGAGGAGATGTTCGCGAGCTGGTCGAAGTCCCTGCCGTGATGGAGCAGGGTGAGCCCGTGCCTCAGCGCGCAAACCCCGATCAGGCAGTCGACGCCGGAGCGCACGGTGAGGCCCGCTCTCCTCGCCGATCGGTAGAGTTGCGCCGCCTCCTCGAAAACGTCGAGCCGGAGAGGGGACTCGACGATCGGAAGAGCAAGCATGGCCTCTCGCGCGACCTGGAAGGCGTCCTCCTCGCGGAATCCTTGAAGCACTTCCTGCAGGACCGGAAGGCAAGTCACGACTTCCTCGATCGCCGCGTGGTCCTCCAGGCGGAGCGGCCGCCGTTTGCGGAAGACCTCGATCCAGACCGACGTATCAACGAGAAGCACGGCGTGCTCGGCGGGGGCGGTAAGGCGAACGGTCCTCCCTGATCTCGCTCAGGTTGCCTTCCCACAAACCGGTGCCGGCGAGCTCCAGAATGCGCCCCGCGCGGATGCGTCGCACGAAATCTTCCAGGGCCCGTTCGACGGTTCGGGAATAGGTGCGCTCTCCCGCCAGCCTCGTCGCTTCTTCCAGCAAGTTCTCATCGAGCACAAGATTTGTACGTTTCATGTGTATAGTGTATCATCTCAGGTTTCCACGGAAAGGACGTTGCGAGGGACAATGGACGAAGTCATGACTCTTTCGGACAGGCTGGAGGGATCCGCCGCGATCCGTTCCGACCGCCGGGCGCTCGCGATCGTGGCGCACGTCGATCACGGCAAGACGACGCTCGTGGATGCCCTCCTGAGGCAGTGCGGGACCTTTCGCGCGGGGCAGCACGTCGAAGACCTGATCATGGATTCCGGCGAGCTCGAAAAGGAGCGCGGGATCACGATCCTCGCAAAGAACACGGCGGTGAAGTACCGCGACACGGTGATCAACATCGTGGACACGCCGGGCCACAGGGACTTCGGCTCGGAGGTCGAGCGGATCCTGACCATGGTCGAGGGCGTGCTCCTTCTCGTGGACGCCTCCGAGGGACCTCTGCCGCAGACGCGTTTCGTTCTCAAAAAGGCGCTGGAAGGAAACAAGCGGCCGATCGTGCTCATCAACAAGATCGACCGGCCGGATGCGCGAACGGCGGAAGTCGAGGCGGAGATCCACGATCTCTTCGTGTCTCTAGCGACCGAAGACCATCACCTCGACTTCGAGGTGCTCTACGGCGCCGGACGCCTCGGTTTCGCCTCGAAGGATCCGCATGCGACTTCGGGAAACTTGAAGCCCTTGCTCGACACGATTCTCGACCACATTCCTCCGCCCGCGATCGGAGACTCGCCCTTCAAGATGATCGTCGCCAACATCGACTACTCGGACTACCTCGGGCGCCTGGCGATCGGGCGCATCCACTCGGGCAGCCTCTCCCATGCGATCGACCTCGCGGCCGTGCGGCCCGACGGCACGATCGTGGAGCGGGGGAAGGCCGGCAAGATCTATCTCTTCGAAGGCATTACGCGCGTCGAGGTGACCGACGCGTCGGCCGGGGACATCTGCATGATCTCGGGCTTCCCCGACATCGAGATCGGCGACACGATCCTGGATCTTTCCGATCCCGCGCCGCTGCCCGGCATCCGCGTGGACGAGCCGACGCTCTCGATGGAGTTCCGCATCAACGACTCGCCGATGTCCGGCCTGTCCGGCAAATACGTGACGAGCCGCAATCTCTTGGAGAGGCTGGAGAAGGAGCTCGAGAGAAACGTCGGCCTGCGAATGGAGAAGACGGAATCTCCCGACGCGTTCCTGGTGCTCGGCCGCGGCGAGCTGTCGCTCGCGATCCTCGCGGAAACCATGCGCCGCGAAGGGTACGAGTTCTCGCTGGGGCGCCCGCAAGTCATCTTCCGCCGGGACGCCGACGGACGAATGCAGGAGCCCTACGAGGAGCTCGTCATCGATTGCGGCGACGACTTCACCGGGCCCGTCATCGCCGCCGTCGGAGAGCGCAAGGGGGAGCTGAAGCACCTGGGCAGGCACGGAGACCGGACGCGGCTCGAGTTCACGATCCCGTCCCGCGGCTTGCTCGG
>JBKPDV010000183.1:0-14765 GCA_046728075.1 Acidobacteriota bacterium
GTCGTCGCGGGGACGTGCATGAGCGCGGGCAAGACCGCCGCGGCCTCGGAAATCGTCAAGCGCTTCGCGCAGTCCGGCACGCGAGTCGCCGCGGCGAAGCTGTCGGGGGTCGCCGCGCTGAGGGACACGCTCGACATGGAAGATCACGGTGCCTTCGCGACGCTGTCGTTTCTGGATTGCGGCCTTCCGTCGACGGCGCACGTCACCGACCTCGCGCCTTACGCACGCGCGATCCTGGGCGAGCTGGCCTCCCGGAATCCCGACGTCATCGTCCTGGAGCTCGGAGACGGGATCCTCGGCGACTACCACGTCGGCAGCTTCTTTCAGCACCCGGATCTGCTTGCCGCGACGAAAGCCGTCGTCATGTGCGCCAACGACCTGGTCGCGGCCTGGGGCGCGAAGAAGTTGATGGAAGATTGGAAGATCCCGATCACCGTCGTCTCCGGCCCCGTCACCGACAACCAGACCGGGACCGACTACATCAGCCAGGAGCTCAAGCTGCCCGCGGCCAACGCCAAGTCGGATGGACGGACGCTCTTCGGCATCGTCTACGAGGAGATTCACAAGTGACCATCCAACCCAAGTCGCCCGTGACCATTCGGGCGGCGATCTTCGGGGCCAGCGGCTACGCAGGCGGCGAGCTGCTTCGCCTGCTGCTCGATCATCCGAAGGCCGAGCCGGTGGCCGTCATCTCGCGATCCCAGGCGGGGCATCCCGTGTCTTCCGTTCACGCGCACCTCTCGCGGTTGACCGACCTGGTCTTCGTGCCGGACCTCCCCAAGGGAACGGACGAACCGGAGGTGGTCTTTCTCTCCGGGCCTCATGGCTACGCCGTGGACGTCGCGCCGGCTTTGCTCGACCAAGGGATTCCCGTCATCGACCTCTCTGCCGATTTTCGTTTGAAGAGCGCCGCTTCCTTCGAGAGGTTCTACGGCCCCGTCCCTCCCGGCTTCTCGCGCCAGCCCGATTTCGCCTATGGCCTGCCGGAGCTCTTCCGCGACGAGATCGCCTCTTCGCGCGCGATCGCCTCTCCCGGCTGTTTTGCGACGGCGGCGATTCTCGGCCTCGCGCCGCTCTGGCGGGAAGGGCTCGTGGCGGAGAACGCTCCCGTTTCGGTGTTCGCGATCACGGGCTCCTCGGGTGCCGGCGTCACCCCGACACCCACGACCCACCACCCTCGCCGCGCGGCCGCGTTCTTCGCATACGGGATCGACGGACATCGTCACCTGCCGGAGATCGTCGAGTCTCTGTCGGCCATCGGGGAATCGGCTGTGGGCCGGATCATCTTCCAGACGCACTCGGCTCCGCTCGTGCGCGGTATCTTCGTGACCGCGACCGTGCCGTTGCGCGCGGAGAGGAGCAAGGAGAAGCTCAAGAAAGTCTTCGAGGCGGCGTATGAAAACGAGTTCTTCGTGCGGTTGGTCGACGGCTCGCCCGACGTGGCGGTCGTGAAGGGCACCAACTTCGCTGACATCGGAGTTGCGGTCGAAGGCAACGTTGCCAAAGTCTTCGTCGCGATCGACAACCTCGTCAAGGGCGCGGCCGGCCAGGCGATCCAGGCCATGAACATCCTGTTTGGTCTGCCGGAGCCGACCGGATTGAAGATGACGGGAGTCTTTCCATGAGCTCTGTCGAAACCTTCCGATCTTCCTCGGAGCTGCCGACCTACACGAGATGGCCTCTCACCATCGTGCGCGGGGAAGGCTCGACCGTCTGGGACGATCGCGGAAAGAGCTATCTCGACCTCTACGGCGGTCACGCCGTCGCGTCCACGGGCCATTGCCATCCGGAAGTCGTTGCCGCGATCCGGGAGCAGGCCGGAGAGCTTCTCTTCTACTCCAACGTCGTGGCGATTCCGATCCGCACGCGAGCGGCCGACGCTATCGCGGCGAAGGCGCCGGCGCCGCTTTCGAAAGTCTTTTTTGTCAACTCGGGGACCGAGGCGATCGAGAACGCCATGCGACTGGCGCGCCGCGCGACCGGACGAACCGATATCGTGACGTTCGAGGGCGCCTTCCATGGCCGCACGGCAGACGCCATCTCCGCGGCAGGCCTGGAGAAGTACCGGCAGCTCGGGCGCCCGAACGTGCCGGGCCACCGGATCCTGCCGTTTAACGATCTCCCTGCAGTCGAGAAGGCCGTCGACGAAAACGTCGCGGCCGTTCTGCTCGAACCGATCCAGAGCATGGCCGGCGTGATCGCGGCTTCCCCCGATTACCTTCGGAGCCTGCGGCGTCTCTGCGACGAGCGCGGGGCAAAGCTCCTCTACGACGAGGTGCAGACGGGATTCGGGCGCACCGGGACTTTCTTCTACGCCGGACGGCATGGCGTCGTACCGGACCTCGTGGCTCTGGCCAAGGGAATAGGGAGCGGGGTTCCGATGGGAGCCATTCTGGTCTCCGAGGCGATCGCGGCGGGCGTGAAACCGGATGACTACGGCACCACGTTCGGCGGCGGGCCGCTCGCCTGCGCGGCCGCGGAGGCGACCGTGCGGGTGATCGACGGGCAAGGGCTGCTCGAGAACGTGCGGCGGGGCAGCGCTCAGCTGCGCGAGGGGCTGTCGCGCCTGTCCGGTGTGCGCGAGATTCGGGGCGAAGGCTTCCTGCTCGGGATCGTCCTGGATCGCCCCGGAAAATCCGTGCGCGAGGCTCTGATGGAACGCGGTTTCCTGGTGGGCGGAAGCGACCAGGCTCAGGTGCTTCGGCTCTTGCCCCCCCTGGTCTTGAAGACCGAGGAGATCGCGCGTTTCCTGGCAGCTTGCGAGGCGGTGCTGTGAACCACTTCCTGACGACGCGCGGACTTTCGGCGGAACGGTTCGAGGCACTGCTCGCGCGCGGAGAAGAATTTCGAGACGGCGCCGAGAGTCGCGCCCTCGCCGGCCGCCACGTCGGTCTGGTCTTCTTCAATCCCTCCCTGCGCACGCGCGTCTCGATGGAAGTCGCCGTCTCGAAGCTCCATGGCACGCCCGTCACGCTCTCGGTGGGCGGCGACGCCTGGGCGATGGAGTACGAAGAAGGGGTCGTGATGGACGGCACGGCGGCGGAGCACGTCCGCGAAGGCGCGGGAGCTCTGGGGCGGTACTGCGATCTGCTCGGCGTCCGCTCGTTTCCCGCCGGAAAAGACTACGCGAAGGATCGGACGGAACCGGTGTTGAACGCTTTCGCGAAGCATTCCGGCGTTCCGATCGTCAATCTCGAGTCCCCGATGGATCATCCCTGTCAAGCCATGGCTGACGCGATGACGATCCGCGAGCGCCTCGGGGCACTTCGCGGACGGCGCGTTCTGGCCACCTGGGCGTATCACCCGAAGGCGCTGCCGATGGCCGTGCCCAACGCGTTCCTGCTCGCGAGCTCGCGGCTGGGCGTCGACCTGGTCTTCGCGCGGCCGGACGGATATGCGCTGGATCCGGAGATCCTCGCCACCGCTCGCGAGAACGCGCGCGCCTCCGGGGGCTCTCTGACGGAAACCGAGGATCGAGACTCCGCCTTCGATGGCGCCGAGATCGTCTACGCGAAGTCCTGGGGGGCGCTGGCCGACTATGGGCGCCCGGAGGCGGAGGCGGCGCGCCGGGCGAAGCTCAAGGACTGGCGGGTGACCGAAGCGCGCATGGCCCGAGGGAAAAACGCGCTCTTCATGCACTGCCTGCCGGTGAGGCGCAACGTCGTGGTCGATGACGCGGTCCTGGACGGTCCCCGCTCGATTGTGCTCGACGAGGCGGAGAATCGTCTCTACGCGCAGCAGGCGATTCTGGAGTGGATGGCAGAGGATTGATGATTTGTGATTGGTGATTTGTGATTGAGACGGAAGTGTTCGCAAATCGCAAATCACAAATCGCAAATCACAAATTGGATCTGAGAAAGATGCCGAAACAAAAGTCGCAGGGCGCCTCGACACCCGCGGCACGCACCGTGGACGCCGAGATTCTCCGCGAAGCCCTTCCCTACATCCGGCGGTTCAAAGGGAGCAACTTCGTCCTGAAAATCTCCGGGAAGGTCACCGAGGATCACGGAGTCCTCGCGTCACTTGCCGAAGAGATCGCCCTCCTCCACCAGGTCGGGATCCGGGTCACGGTGGTTCATGGGGGCGGTGCGCAGGCGACGCAGCTCGCGGAGCGGCTGGGGCTCGAGACGAAGCTCGTCAACGGCCGCCGCGTAACCGACGACGACACCCTCGAGGTCGTCAAGATGGTCTTCGCCGGCAAGATCTCCGTCGAGATTCTT
This sequence comes from Acidobacteriota bacterium, assembly GCA_046728075.1. GTDB lineage: Bacteria > Acidobacteriota > Thermoanaerobaculia > UBA5066 > Gp7-AA6 > JBKPDV01. The sequence continues at coordinate 4,221 of JBKPDV010000183.1, forward strand.
TCGGCCCTGCGGGCGCACCAGATTCACGCTGTAGGAGTCTCGGGGATCGACGGCAACGTCGTGCTCGCCCGCCGGCGCTCCAAGAAGCGCGTGGTCAATCGGGAGACGGGCAAGCGCGAGACGATTGATTTTGGCAACGTCGGCGACGTCGTGGATGTGGATCCGCGCCTTTTGACGACTCTGCTCGACGCGGGGTATCTGCCCGTCGTCTCGCCGCTCGCGGCCGACGAGGCCGGTCATGTCTACAACGTCAACGCGGACGCGATCGCCTCGGCGCTCGCGGTTGAGATCGGCGCCGAGAAGCTGATCCTTCTTTCCGACGTGCCCGGCGTGCTCGCGCGGCCGAGCGATCCGGAGAGCCTGATCTCACGGCTGACGGTGGCCGAGGCGCGCAAGCTCGCCAAGAGTCCCGCGGTTTCCGGAGGCATGGTCGCCAAGCTCGAAGAGATCTCCCGGGTCGCCGAGGCCGGAGTCCGCGCCGTACACGTCGTCAACGGGATTCAGAGGAACGCGCTCCTTTCGGAGATCTTTGGCGACAAGGGGAGCGGAACGATGGTGGTGAGGGAATGAGGGGAACGCAGCGAGAACGCCGTGAACGCAGCGAGAACGCCGGGAAGTGAAGTACGAACGGATGAAGCTGTTCAGACCTCACACTTTGAGTTCTCGGCGTTCCCGTGCGTTCCCGTGCGTTCACGTCGCGTTCCGAGCTGGATGCGATTGAATGACTTAGTGAACGGGTCGAGCGATTCCAAGTGGAGCGTGATCGACCGACTTAAGGAGTTCGTCTCGATCCCGAGCGTCTCCGGAAACGAAACAGCGCTCGCAGACCGCATTGCGGCGATCCTGCGAGAGTCCGGTGTCGAAGCTCAACGGCCGGCGCGAAACGTCGTCGCTCGAAGGGGAGAAGGGAGTCCGTGTCTCCTCCTGAATTCCCATCTCGACACGGTGCCGGCGGTGGAGGGATGGAGCGCGGATCCCTGGACGCCGCGCATCGCCAACGGCCGTCTGACGGGTCTCGGGTCGAGCGACGCGAAAGCCTCCGTAGCGTCGATGCTCGAGGCCTTCCTGACGGCGCCTCTCCCGACGCAGGGCAGCCTGCTCTTTGCGGCCACCTGTGACGAGGAGACGGGGGGAGAGGGACTGGAGAAGCTCGTTTCGCAGCTCTCCTTCGACGCCGCGATCATCGGGGAGCCCAACGACTTCGCGGTCGCCATCGCCCAGAAAGGGCTCGTCAAGCTCAGGCTCACGGCCCGCGGACGAAGCGGCCACGCCGCCCGGCCGCATCTCTCCGACAACGCCATCACTCGCTCCGCCGGGGACGCCCTCGCGATTGCGAGTCTCAACCTTCCCGTAGAGGACCCGTACCTGGGCCGGCCGACGGCGGCGGTGACGATGGTGCGAGGCGGCATCAAGTCCAATGTCGTGCCGGACCGCTGCGAGCTGACCGTGGACGCGCGGACGGTGCCGGGGCTCGACAACGACGCGATGATCGAGCGAATCCGGTCGGCGGTCGCCTCCGATGTCGAAGTCCTCTCCAACCGCTTGCGGCCCGTCGCAGGCGATCCGGGTTGGAAGATCGCGCGCGCGGCTCTTTCGGCCGCCGGCGCCGCGGCCGTCACGGGCTTTCCGAGCGTTTCGGATCTTGCGCATCTCTCCGGAAGGCCGGGCATCGTCTTCGGCCCGGGAACACCCGATCAATCGCACGCGGCGGACGAGTCGATCGCGCTTTCAGCTCTCGCGCGGGCGCCGGAGATCTATCGCCGAGCGATCGCGGCGTACTTCGCGTGATGAAAAGACGGACGGCGCGGCGCGGGAAGGCCCTCTGGGGAGGAGGCTTCGAGGCCGGGCCCGGCGAGGCGCTCGCAAGGCTCTCCCTCTCTCATCCCTTTGACCGCCGCCTGGCCAAAGCGGACCTCGCGGGCACGCTCGCGCACGCTCGAGGTCTCGCTCGCTCGGGCCTGCTCTCCAAGGGGGATCTCGTGCGAATCGAAAAAGGCCTTCGAACCATCGCCCGGGAGATCGCGGACGGGCGATTCCGTTTCGCCGACCGGGATGAAGACGTCCATCTGAATTTCGAGCGCCGGCTCATCGAGCTCGCCGGAGAAGCGGGGCAGAGGATCCACGCCGGGCGGTCGCGCAACGATCAGGTCGCCCTCGACCTGCGGCTCTGGACGCTCGAGGCGATCGATCGCGCCGCGGGAGGCCTTCGCACCTTGGGGGAAGCCCTGCTCGACCGCGCGGAGGAATTTCTCGAGCAGCGCGTCGTCGTCGCCGCGCGCACGCATCTGAGAAGCGCGCAGCCGGTGCTCCTCGCGCACCTCTTCCACGCCTACGCCGAGATGCTGGCGCGCGATCTCGGCCGCCTCTCCGACTCGCGGCGCCGCACGGCCGTCTCCCCGCTCGGCTCAGGAGCCTGCGCCGGCACGACCCTTCCGCTCGAACGGGAGGGCGTCGCGGCCGAGCTCCACCTGCCCGAGATCACGGCCAACAGCGTCGACGCCGTCTCGGACCGCGACTTCATCATCGAGTTCCTCTCGGCCGCCGCCCTCGCCATGGTGCACGTTTCGCGGCTGGCGGAGGATCTGATCCTCTGGACCGGAGAGGAGTTTCGGCTGCTCACCCTCTCCGAGTCGACGACGACCGGCTCCTCGATGATGCCGCAGAAGAAGAACCCCGATTCGCTCGAGCTCGCACGGGGAAAGGCGGGGCGCGTGGTCGGCCATCTCGTCGGGGCGCTCGCCACGGTGAAGGGCCTTCCCCTCTCCTACAACCGGGACCTGCAGGAGACGCAGGAGCCCCTCTTCGATTCCTCCGACACGCTCGACCTCTCTCTGGCGGCGATGACGGAGGTCGTGCGAGGCCTCGGCCTGCGTCCCGCGCACGAGCGGCCCGGGATCGATTCCTCTTCGCTCGCAACCGACATCGCGGAGGAGCTCGTGCGGCGCGGCGCGGCCTTCCGCGCGGCGCACGAGCAGGTGGCGAACTGGAGCCGGTTGGCCGCGCAGGCGAGCGCCGATCTGCGCGACGTCGTAGCCGCCGAGTCGCGCGAGCTGCGCTCGTTCGTCAAGAGCCTGACCCCGGAGTCGGCCGTCCGTCGCCGGGACCTTCCCGGCGGGACCGCTCCGAGGCGCGTCCGCGCTGCGATCGCCAACACTCGCCGGACGCTTGCGCGCCGGACCCGTCCTATGTCAGGTCTGACATAAAAGAACGACTTCGGCCAGCGAGTCGAGGATCGCGTCGGGACAAGCGTCCGAGCGCGCCAGCTCCTCCTCGCGAAACTTCCCGGTTCGGACGAGGATTCCGCGCATGCCGGCGGCGTGGGCTCCGGCGACTTCCGCCTCCAGATCGTCGCCGATGACGGCGACCTCCGAGGCTGGCAGTCCCAGAGCAGAGAGCGCGGCGCGGTAGAAGGTCGGGGCCGGCTTTCCGACCAGGATCGCCTCCTTCCCGCTCGCGTGCTCGAGCGCCGCGACGAAGGGTCCCTGGTCGAGCACGAGACCGTCGGCCGCGCGATAGAAGCGGTTGCGCGCCAGCGTGACGAGCTCGGCGCCCTCGAGGAGCAGCCGGAAGGCGCGGTTCAAACGTTCGTAAGAGAAATCTTCCCCGATGTCTCCGACGACGATGGCCTGCGGCGAAGCGTCGTCGCTCCGGATTCCGTCGAGATCCTCCAGGACCACCGGGCGCACGAGCAGATGGCAGCGCAGCCAGCCGCGCGCAGTCAAGTACTCGCGCGCCGCCAGCGGTGCCGTGAAGATCCGATCGGGCTTTACGTCGATCCCCATCGCCGCGAGCTCGGCGACCAGGGCGCGCCGCGGACGGCTCGTCGTGTTGGTCACGAAGACGTGGGGCACACCGCGTCGCGCCAGTTCCGCGAGCGCCTCCCGCGCGCCGGGAATCGCCCTCCCTGCCTCGTACACCGTCCCTTCCAGATCGATCAGGAGGCCGTTCACAGAGGAGAGCCCGCGGGACATCGCGCGTCAGTCTAGCCGGGGCCGGGCAGCATCGATCGGAAAGCGAATCCTCGGAATGACTTTGCCGATGGACCGTTTCGGTTCCTCCATCCGGTTTGACAACCTTTCACGGGCCGGGTTAGATGGTTGGCAAACCGTGCATTTTCTCTATCTCGCCGGGATGGCTTTCACCGTGTGGATGGCCGTGGAAGCGATCCGCCGCGGCCAGGCGGGCAGCTGGCTCTGGATCATCCTGCTCTTCGGGCCGATCGGAAGCGCGGTTTACTTCTTCTCCGAGTACTGGCGCGGCCCTTCGATCGGGCTGCGGTTTCGGGTCCAGAGCGCTACGGCGGCGGAGGAACAGACCGCCGCCGCCGAGTCGCGGCGTCTCGACAACGGTGCTTCCTGGTCGAACTACGCCTCGGTCCTGCGCGCGCGCGGCAAGTTCGCCCTTGCCGCCGACGCGGCGCGCAAGGCCCTGGATCGCGATCCGACCGACATCACCGCGCGGTACGAGCTCGGGCGCGGCCTTCTCGGCGCCGGCCAGCCGAGGGAGGCTGTTGCCGCGTTCCAGGATGTGCTTGCGAAGGACCGCTGGTTCGACACCGGCGACGCGTTGCTCGCGCTGGCGAAGGCGCAGGATGCCGCCGGCGATTCCGCCGCCGCTCGTTCGACGTTCGAGGAGCTGGCGGAAAAGACGACACGTCCCGAGGTCCTCTACCACCTGGCGACCCTCCAGGCCGCTGCGGGAGAACGCGAGGCCGCCACAGTTTCGCTCCAGCGGATCATCGATGAAGCGGACTACGTCCCGGCCTACCACCGCCGCAAGATTCGTCCCTGGGTCCGCCGCGCCCGGCAGGCGATCAAGCGTCTCGCCTCCGCGAAAACTTAAGCTGGGCGGGGATCGCGGCCGCTCGCCGCGTCCCGAGTCCCGCGGTCTATGCCGCCGCGGCGGGGCGGCAGTCTCCGCAGGGATGATACCCGGCGGCGAAGGCCTCCTTCTCGGTGTGGAAAAGAACGTGGTTCTCCTTCAGGAGCGAGCTGATCCCTCCGCAGGTCGGGTAGCAGAAGTAGCGCTTCTCCTGGTTGCCGAGGTAGCGGACCCCTCGCGAGGCGAGGCGCTCGATCGTTTCCGGCTCGGCGCCCTCGACTTCGAGGACGCGTTTCTTGGCACGCGCGCCTCCCATCGAGTAGTTGCCGATGTGGCCGTCGCTGCGGACCACTCGGTGGCAGGGGATCAAGAGCGGAATCGGGTTCTTCGCCAGAGCCGTGCCCGTCGCGCGCACCGCGGCCGGGTGTCCGATCTCGCGCGCGATCCAGCCGTACGGCCGCACCTGGCCGCGAGGGATCTCCAGAGCCTTCCTCAGGACGGCTTGCTCGAACTCTGTCAAACCCGAGAGGTCGAATCGGATCTCGCCGTCGGCCGGACGAGCCACGTCGGCGATCCGCGTGCGCACGGCCGCGGGGGCCGCCGACGGATCGCGCCGGACCGGACGTCCGAAGCGGCGCCGGTACTCCTTCTCGAACGCGGCCGCCGAAGCGGCCCGTGAAACTCGAGTGATCCCACGCGAGCTGTGCGCGACATACACCGGTCCCAGCGGCGAGCGGATCGTCCAATAGGCGTCGGCGAGGCCCACGCGCGCGAGCACCGCGGGCAGAAGGCTCTCGGGCGCCCGGAGATCGCCCAGGGAGCGGAGCTGACGGGCGAGATCGTGAGCGTCGTTGATCTGGCCTTTCTTACGCATGGTTCAACCTCATTTCTCGCCGGGACTGCGTGATCGCCTCCCGCAGCGCATTGACGGCGCGATGGACATTCGATTTCGTGGTTCCGAGGGGCTGCTTCAGGATACGAGCGACCTCCTCGAGCTTCAGGCCTTCGACGTACCGGAGAACCAGGGGCGCTCGGTAACGGGAGGGGAGGCCGGCCACGAGCGTCGCGAGGTCCGCCCGCCGGCGCGACGCCTCCAGCTGTTCGTGCGGGCCTTCGGCCGGGTCCGCATGTCGCTCTGACGCCTCGCCGCTGAGAGACTCGGTCGCGTGTTTCCTGCCGCGCGCCCGGTTTCGGGCGACGTTCAAAGTGATCTGGTAGAGCCAGGCGCGCAACGCCATCGACCGGATGCGCTCGGCGTCATAGGTCTTCAAGGCCCGGTATGCCCGCACGAACGCATCCTGAACGATCTCCTCGGCGTCCTCCCGCTGGTTGGTCATCCTGCGCGCGAAGGCATAGAGGCGATCCTGGTACTCCCGCACCATGCGTTCGAAGTGAAGGTCCACGTCTTGCGCGAGGTGTTGCTCAATCGAGTCGGTCATGGAGCCCTTCCTTCCTCCATCGAGTAGCCGAAGCGATGGGCTCGCGTCAAGGCATGGGGAAGCGCATCTTTCCGTGCTCATAGGCCCCTCTCCTGGAGACTGAAACACGGCCGACCCCGAAAAGGTTGCACCAGGAGAGCCCGGTTTGCAGGGGTTCCGGCGCCGCTACGCCAGGCCCTCCGCGGGCTTGGGGCGCGGCTCTGCGGAGGCCGCGCCCCTTGGGAACTTCGAAGCGATCAGAAGATTGACCGCCGATACGGCCAGGAGGGCCGCGAAGACGGGGAGCAGCGAGCGCTCGATCGCGTGTCGGAAAACCAGCGGGGAGACCGGCGGTGCCTGGCGTCCGGCCACGCCCGCGAGGAGCCGGCCCGCCTCCTGGGCGGCGGGGCCCAGGCGTTGAGTGAGTCCGGCGGCGAGCACTCCGCCCAGCGCTCCAACGCCGAGCGACCCGCCCACGGTGCGGAAAAAGGGGACGAGGCTCGTGGCCACTCCGCGCCGGCGTTCGGGCACGACGTGCTGGATCGAGAGAACCTGCGCCATCGACGAGGGGCCCAGGCCCGAGCCCACGATCGCGCAGGAGGCGCTGGCCCAGACGACGCTCGCGTCCAGCAGCGCCCCGACCGTCAGGCTGGCCAGGCCCACCAGGATCAGGAGCGCTCCGACGAGCGCCGTCGGGCGAAAGCCGAAACGGACGACCGCCGGCGCCGAGACGGCCGCCGAGAGAGCCCAGAGAAAGATGAGCGGAGTCACGACTGCTCCGGCCGCCCCTGCGGTCCCGCCCCGAGCGCCCTGGACGAACAGGGGAACGAACGTGTCCACGCCGAAGATCGTGGTGCCGAGCACGATGCCGGAAAGATACGGAGCGGCCGTGGCCCAGTGCCGGAAGAGCTCCGGAGGAACGAGGGGATGTGCGCGTCGAGTCTGGAGACGAGCGAAGATCGCAAGAGAGGCAGCGCCCACGAGAAGCAGCAGCACTCGTTCCCAGGTCGGCGCCCCGCCCGGCCCCGGTGCCCGCAGCACCGCGAAGAGGAGAGACGTCACGCCGAGGGCGAGCGTGGCAGCCCCCACGACGTCCAGAGACTCCGTCTGCGACCCGCGCGATTCGATCATCTGGGTGGCAACGAGAGTGAAGGCCACCACCCCGAGCGGAATATTGATGGAGAAGATGGATCGCCAACCAAAGTGGATCGTCAGGAAGGCCCCCATCAAAGGTCCGACCAGGCTCGCAAAGCCCCAGACTGAGGAGAAAACGCCCTGGATCCGGGGCCGCTCCTCGAGGGTGTAGAGGTCGGCGATGACCGTGAGCGAGATGGGGCCGAGCCCCGCGGCCCCCAACCCCTGAAGTGCGCGCGCCGCGATCAGCTGCGGCATCGAGTGGGCGAGCGCGCAGAGGCACGCGCCGGTGAGGAAGATGCCCATCCCGACCAGGAGGATCCGGCGCCGTCCGTAGATGTCGGCGAGTCTTCCATAGATCGGCATGCCGACCGTCGAGGTCAATAGATAAACCGAGAACACCCACGCATAGAGAGGAAGGCCGCCGAGGTCTCCGATGATGGTGGGCATCGCCGTCGAAACGATGGTCGATTCGAAAGAGGCGAGCGCCGTCACGAGGACGAGCGCCGCCGTGACGGCGCGCCGGCGCTTCGGATCGAATCGCGGGGAGACGGACCCGGACATAAGCGCGACAGACTACACTGTCCCGCGGCGATGCGAGTCCGAGTCGGGACGAGCGGCTTTTCCTACAAGGAGTGGAAGGGGAGTTTCTACCCGGAGGACCTGCCCGCGTCCGCAATGCTGCGCTTCTATGCGGGCCGGTTTTCGACTGTCGAGATCAATAACACGTTCTATCGGATGCCGAAGTCCGAGATGCTCGCCCAGTGGGCCGAGCAGGTGCCCGACGGCTTTTCCTTCGCGCTCAAGGCGCCGCAGCGCATCACGCACATCCGGCGTCTGAAGGAGGCGGACGACTCGGTCGACTTCTTTTTTCGCGTCGCTTCGACACTGGGGGATCGATGCGGTCCGACTCTTTTTCAGCTGCCTCCGAACTTCAAGCTCGACCTCTCCCGCCTGACGGACTTTCTCGCGACGCTGCCTCCCACGGCGCGCTGCGCGTTTGAATTCCGGCACGAGTCCTGGTTCCAGGAACCGGTGTACGAGGCTCTGCGCGCGGTCCGCTGCGCGCTGTGCCTCGCCGAAGACGAGACCCTGGCGACTCCGCGAGTTGCCACAACCGGTTGGGGCTATCTGAGGTTGAGGCGCCAGGACTACGGCGAAGAGCAGCTCCGCGATTGGGCGGCGGCGATCCGGGCGCAACCGTGGGAGGAGGCCTTCGTATTCTTCAAGCACGAAGAGGAGGGGAAGGGCCCGGCTATCGCGGAGCAGCTCGCAAAGAGTCTTGGGGCCTGAGAAGCCTTTGCACGACGACACAGGGAGTCACATGCAGCAGGTCCGGGCGGACCGCTCCCGGCACGTCACACAGCTATCCTGTCGCTTTCGAGAATGACCGACCCTCAGGGTCCGCACGAATGGAAAGACCGCGCAGGCCGCCCGCCGGCCGGCGGCGGCAGATCAGCAGAATCGTTGAAAAGGCACGTCAGGGGTTCAGTTTGAGCGTTGCGGTGACCGTGCTGCTGGTGGCCGCGCTGACCTTGACACTCTTGGCGGCGGTGACCGGACTTGTTTGAAGTTCAACCACCGTCTCGGTTTTTTGCGGCGGAATCGTGATGAATGAGCCTTTGTCGTCGACGCGAAGGCCGCGAAGGGTGAGGAGATTCGGGTCGGAGCTTGTCAGGCTCACTCGGGTACCCGAGGGCGGTGCTGGAGCGCTCAGAACGAGATGTAGCGATGCCGACTCGCCGCCTTTCAACGGGGAAGCAGAGAAATCAGCCGTTTTGACTGGAACACGAGGCCAGACATGGATGGTCTTGGGCGGCAAGCTGTCGACGACGTAGGTCCACTCCTTGGGAGAGTCTTTGCAGTGAACCCAGGCCTTGGCGACGACCTGATGAGTGCCCTGGTTCGAAAATACCTTTCGCGAGTACAGCTTGTGGTTTTCGACTGGTTGAAGAAGGTCCTCGAACGAGCCGGCAGGATAGTCCCAGTTGATCGTCTTTTTCCATCGATCCATCGCGCATTTGACATTCGCGGTTGCCACCGGCTCCGTCCAATTCACTCCGTAATCGATGCCTTGCTCGAAGTCCGTTCGAACAACCGTGATTGTCGCCTGATCCTTCGACGTGTCGGGTAGAAGAGCAATGGACACCAGAACCAGCCAAGCCGATTTCATGTTGTACTCCTTCCCTTTGAGCCCTCGTAGTCGCGGGGTCCGCCGAAGACTTCGGGCTCATCGGAGCCTGACGATCGCAGCGGCGAGGCCCCACCGGAGAGAACCGGAGCTGTCCAGGGCCCGGTCGAACGAATAGACACGCGCGCATGATATCCGGAGTCTCCGCTCTGCGCTTCCCATCGCTCGGATGACCTTCTCGATGGCGCGGCGATCAGCCCCGGGGCGCATTTCGACGGCGCGATACGCTCCCTTGCACCGATTCGGATCGGGGTCTAAGATTCGATCCATCGAAAGGCTTCATGCGGATCCGCTCTCTTCTCCGCTCTTCCCGCTCTTCCTCGAAGGGGATGTGATAACGGCCGGGCTCCGCCAGAAGCTCCGGATCGTAGGCTTCCATGTCCGCCTCTAACGCGCCGTCCAGAGCAGGATCCTCCCCCTCCGGGACGGTTCGCCGCGCCGCGCCATCGGGCCAAGTCGATCCACGGTCGGCGGCGCTCCATCTGGCCAATCGCCTCGGGTTCGGTCCAGCTCCCGGCGACCCGGAGCGGATCCTCGCGGAAGGTCTCGAGGCCTTTATCGCGCGGCAGATCGCGGGCAGCGCGGCGGACGGAAACGTCGAAGCCCGCGTCGGAAGTCTTCCGGGGGTGTTCCAGACCACCACCGAGATCGTCCGGCTGCATCAGGGAAGCAACTTCAGCCGCGTGCCGATCGAAAAGGCGCTGGAGGATCTGCGCTGCGCGAAGCTGATCCGCGCGGTGCATTCGGAAAACCAGCTTCGCGAGGTGATGGTCGATTTCTGGTACAACCATTTCAACGTCTACGCCTACGCCTGGGAACCGAGCACGCCGGCGTACGAGCGCGAGGCAATCCGCCCTCATGCCCTCGGCAACTTTCGCGCGCTGCTCGGCGCGACGGCCTTCCACCCGTCGATGCTCTTCTACCTGGACTCGTACCTCTCCACCGCTCCAAGAGTGATCAACGGCCGGGAGGTCCCGGGTT
>JBKPDV010000184.1:0-20135 GCA_046728075.1 Acidobacteriota bacterium
GTTATGACCTCGAACGGATGATGCGAACCGAGCTCGATCCGATCTGGCGAGCGGAGTTTTCCCAGATCTATCCGGAGCTCGCTCGCCTGAGAAGGGCCGGGCACGTGGTCCTGCGGGTGCTCGGTCCCCGCCGGGGCCCCCGGCGCAACCGCTACCGGATCACGGCCGCCGGCCGCCGGGAGCTCCAGCGGTGGCTTGGGTCGCCGCCGCCGCCGCTCCGCGGCCGCGATGACCTGCTCGTTCGCATTGCTCTGTTCGATGCCTTACCGCCAGCCGAGCGGCGGGAGGCTCTCTCCCGCCACGACCGGGCGATCGCCGAGGAGATTTCCCGACTGCGAGCCGAGCAGGCGCCCCGCGGGTTCCGGCGGGAGGCCCGGCGAGGAGCTGTCGAGAAGCTCGAGGCGATGCGCCGGTGGCTCAAGACTCTCTCGCATCCGGCGCCCTCCGCCGGCCTCCCGACTCTCACCGCTCCCAAGAAGAAATGAGATTGGGCGCCGTGGTCGCTGCGGCGGGCTTGTCGCGCCGAATGGGTCGCGAGAAGATTCTTCTTCGCTTCGGGGAAACCTCCGTCCTGGAGCGGGTCCTCTCGACGCTCGCGGCTGCCGGAGTCGCGGACCGCGTCGTCGTTCTTCGCCCGGGGTTGCCCGAGGCGGACGAGCAGGCGCGCCGTGCGGGAGCCTCCGTTGTCGTCAATCCTCGGCCCGAGGACGAGATGCTGCTCTCGATTCGAATGGGGATCGGAGAGCTCGCTCCCGATCTGGAAGCCTTCTACGTCTGGCCCGCCGACCATCCCGCGGTCCTGCCCGAAACGCTCGTCACCCTCGCGAAGGAGGGCGGCGGCGACCGCGTCGTCCTGCCGACCCATCGCGGCCGCCGCGGTCACCCGGCGCTGGTGGGCTCCGGCTTGATCGCCGCGATCGCCCGGATTCCGGCAGGCGAAGGACTGCGTCACCTCTGGCACGCGGATCCCGAGATCCTGCGCGAAGTTCCCGTCGAGGACCCCGGCGTGCTGTTGGACCTGAACACCCCTGAGGAGTACGACGCCGCGCTCCGCGCCACGTCTCGGACGGGGGGTCAGGGCGACCGGGGGACGGGGTGATGCGAGGTTTGCTCGGAGGACTCTGATGTCCGACTCTTCCCCCAGTCTCCCCGTCCCCCCGTCTCCCGGTCCGTCCTCAACGGGCATATGATCCTTTTCGTACCGGAGGACCTCATGAGTGACGACTCATTCGACGAGAAGCCCGGATTCACTCGGCGAGACCTGATGCGCGGAGCGCTGGTCGGAGCGGTCGCGGCCGGCGTCGGCGGAAAGGTCGCCGCGGCGCCCCCGACCGCCCTCGGGCCCGCACCTGTCCCGCTCGAGCTGATCATCAATGGAAAGCGGCACGCGCTGACCGTCGAGCCTCGCGTGCTGTTAGCCGATGCGCTGCGCGAGCGCCTCGGCTTGACCGGCACCAAGGTGGTCTGCGGGCGGGGCGCCTGCGGGGCGTGTACGGTCCTGGTGGACGGACAGACTCAGTGCTCCTGCCTGCTTCTGGCTGCCGAAGTCGCCGGGAAGTCGATCACGACGATCGAGGGAGTGGAGGCAGACGGCCGCCTCTCGCCGATTCAAGAAGCCTTCATTCAAGCCGACGCGCTCCAGTGCGGCTTCTGCACGTCTGGAATGGTGATGTCCTGCAAGGCCCTTCTCGATCACAATCCGAAACCTTCCCGAACCCAGATCGCGGAGGCCGTGGCCGGCAATCTCTGCCGGTGCGGGACCTATCCGCATGTCTTCGACGCCGTTGAACGAGCGGCGGGAATCCGGACCGCGGAAGGCCGAACGTGGGAGTCAGAAGGCTACGCCGAGTCCCGAGTTCCGAGTCCCGAGTCCCGACTTCGGTCGGACGATCGCATCGACGCAGCTCTCGGCGACCTCGCCGAGCTCGAGGAGGCGTGAGATGAGCAAAGAAAAGCTGCGTCTCGGAACCGCTGGACATTTCGAGGAAAAGGAAGTCGAGATTGCCGCCGGGGATCCTGTCCCGTGGGATCCGTCGACAAAGTTCTCGATTCTGGGCAAACGCACCCCGCGTCTGGACGCCACCGCGAAGACGACGGGACGGGCGCGTTACTCGATCGATCAGCGCCTGCCGGGAATGCTCTATGGAAAGATCCTGCGCTCTCCCCACCCGGCGGCGATCGTCAAGACGCTCGATCTCGCCGCCGCCCGAAAGATGGCGGGCGTCAAGGCGGCAATGGCAATCGTGAAGGACGGAGAGAAGGTTCGCTTTGCCGGGCAGGGGATCGCCGCCATCGCGGCGGACACGCCCGAGGGGGCGATCGATGCCCTGTCCGCCATCCGTGTCGAGTACGAGCCGGTGGCTTTCGTCGTCGATCCCGAAAAGGCCCGGGGAGAAATGGCTCCTCTGGTCTTCGAGACAAAGGTCGAGACGAAGACCTCGGCTGGCGACATGCCGGGTGCCCGAAAGCCGCTCCCGCGAAAGGGGAATGTCCAGGGGCCGCGGCTCTCCGACAAGGGCAACGTCGAGGAGGGGTTCAAGCAGGCCGACGCGGTCGTCGAGGGAACGTATGCCACCCAGGTGCAGACGCACAGCGCCCTGGAGACTCACGGATTCGTGGCGAAGTGGGAAGGCGATGAGCTGACTGTCTGGGCCTCGACCCAGGGGATTTTCTCGGTTCGCGATGAGCTCGCCCAGACGCTCGAGATCCCCGCCGCCAAGGTGCACGTGATCACCGAGTACATGGGGGGCGGTTTCGGCGCCAAGTTCGGAGCGGGCGTGGAAGGCGTGACGGCGGCCAAGCTCGCAAAGGAAGCGGGAGCCCCGGTGAAGCTCTTTCTCGATCGGAAAGAGGAGCACCTCGCCGTCGGCAACCGCCCCTCCGCAATCCAATGGATCAAGGCGGGCGCGACCAAAGATGGCAAGCTCACGGCGCTTCAACTGATCGTCCACGGCAACGGCGGCACCAACGGCGGAACGGGAACCTCCGGCCCTCTGAAGAACATCTACGGGTGCGACAACGTGAAGACCGAGGAGTACGACGTCTTCACCAACGCGGGCCCGTCGGCGGCCATGCGCGCTCCCGGACATCCGCAGGGCTCCTTCGCGCTGGAAGCGACGATGGACGAGCTGGCGGCGAAGATCGGCATGGACCCGTTGGAGTTTCGTTTGAAGAACGATCCTTCCCAGGTGCGGCAGGAGGAGTTTCGCCTGGGCGCCGAGCGCATCGGCTGGAAGGACCGGGACGCGCGGCGCGCCGTGACGTCGCACCCCGAGCTTCGCCGCGGCGTGGGAATGGGCGCGGCCGTTTGGTACAACACCGGCGGCACCGGCCCGAAAGCAACGGTCACCATCCACCGGGACGGCTCCGCCGAGGTCGTTCAGGGCGTCCAGGACCTGGGCACCGGATCGCGGACGATGGTGGGAATCGTGGCGGCCGAGGAGCTCGGGCTGCCGGTGGAAAAGGTGTCCGTGCGCATCGGCGACACGCGAATGCCGTACGGCCCCGGCTCCGGCGGCTCCACCACCACACCCTCCTCCGCCCCGTCGATCCGGGCGGCCGCCTGGCAGGCGAAACAGAAAATGGCCGAAGTCCTCGGGCGAACCTGGGGAGTCGAGGCCTCCGCCATCGAGTTCCCGCCCGGAATGGTCGCAGTCAAGGGCGACACCTCGAAGAAACTCTCCTGGAAGGAGGCTTGCGGCAAGCTTCCCGGGGAGGGAGTCTCGGCCACGGCCGCGCGGGCCGAGAACCATGGCGACGCCTGGAAGCGCTTCACTTCGGGCGCACAGTTCGCCGAAGTCGAAGTCGACATGGAGACCGGCATCGTGAGGGTCGTGAAAGTGGTCGCGGTCCACGACTGCGGTCTCGTCATCAACGCCCTGACGACAGAGAGCCAGGTGCAGGGGGGCGTCATCCAGGGGATCTCCTACGCCCTCTACGAAAACCGGATTCTCGACGGCGGGACGGGCCGCATGGTCAATCCCAACGTCGAGCAGTACAAGATTGTCGGGTCCAAGGACGTTCCCGAGATCGAAGTGCACTTGATCTCCGTCTGGGACGGCGTCAACAACACCCACTCGGTGGGCATCGGCGAGCCCGCCACCGTGCCGACGGCTGGCGCCATCGCCAACGCCGTCTCCCACGCCATCGGAGCCCGAATCCAGCGATTGCCGATCACGCCCGAGTCCGTCCTCGAGGCAATCGATCGGGCGGGGAAAGGAGGCCGAGCGTGAAGAACTTCGTTCTGCTTCCCGTTCGTTCGCTCGCGGAGGCGGCGCGCGAATGCGCCAGGCCGGATTCGCTGCTCAAAGCCGGCGGGGTCGACGTGCTCGACAGGCTGAAGGAGGGCCTCGACAGCCCCGCGCGGATCATTTCGATCGCGCACATCCCCGGGCACGATGGAATCGCCGTGGGCTCTCCGACCCGGATCGGATCGCTCGCGACGCTCGCCCGGATCGCCTCCCACCCGGAGTTGCAAAAGAGTTATCCGGCGCTTGCCCATGCCGCCGGCGAAGCGGCCACTCCCCAGATACGGAACATGGCCACTCTGGGCGGAAACATCTGCCAGAAGCCTCGCTGCTGGTATTACAGGAACTCCGAGTTCGACTGCCGCAAGAAGGGGGGCGCGACCTGCTTTGCGCAGGACGGCGAGAACCGCTTCCACGCGATCTTCGATTCCGATCTGTTCTGCTGCTGCGTCCACGCTTCGGCCACGGCCGTCGCGCTGCTCGCCTATGGCGCCCGGCTCGAGACCGTTTCGACCCGAGGCAAACGAACGATCGCGATGGATGACTTCTTTGTGCGCCCCAGCCAGGACGCCATCAAGGAAAACGTTCTCTCGCCCGGAGAGATCATCGAGACGGTGGTCCTTCCGGCGCAGCCGGCGGGGTCGCGCTCGGTCTACAAGAAGCTCAAGGAAAAGGAGTCCTTTGACTGGCCTCTGGTCGAGGCGTGCGTGAACCTGACGGTCTCCGGCGACCAGATCCGGCAGGCGCGGGTGATTCTCGGCTCCGTCGCGCCGACTCCGTGGCGCGCGAAGGAGGCGGAGGCCGTCCTGGTGGGCTCGAAGGCGGATGCCGGCGTCGCGGCGAAGGCCGCGGAAGCCGCGGTCCAGGCGGCCCATCCGCTCGCCCAGAACGGATACAAGGTCCGGCTCGCGCGCGTGATGGTCGAACGGGCTCTCAAGGAGGCACTGGCCTGAAGAGTTGGTGATCTCCCTGATGTCGCCAAAGGATCTGGAAGACCCGCCTCGTTTTGCGAGCCCCATCGAAGATGGCACGAGGCGGCCGGATCCTCTCCTCTGCCGGTATCTGAGAACGAAGACCTGGTACGTGCCCGACTCCTACGCGGAGCGAGACGTCTCGCGATCCTCTTCGACGGCTCAGTACTGGTGCCTGAAGACAATGCGTTCCGACGGCCCGGACGGAGCGCTCGCGCTTGCCGAGGATTGCGTAGAGGGACGGGGGTGTTTCGAGCGGGCGGTGAAGAGCGAATAGCTCTCAGCTAACAGCTGAAAGCTGAGAGCTATTTCTTCTTCAGCTCCATCAACACCTGCCGGGCGACCGCCTTCAATGTGTCGAAGACGCCCACGCCGGTCGTGGCCGTCGCCTCGAAGGTCGGCTCCCCCTTGATGTTCAACTTCCGGTACATCTCGTCGGTGGGCATGGAGGTGGGCAGATCGCGCTTGTTGAACTGGAGAACGTACGGGATCGCCGAGATCTCGTAACCTTGCTCCTTCAGGTTCTTGTCCAGGTTTCGAATCGACTCGACGTTGGCCTCCAGACGCGCCTCCTGCGAGTCCGCGACGAAGACGACGCCATCCACCCCTTTCAAGATCAGTTTTCGAGAGGCGTCGTAGAACACCTGACCGGGCACCGTGTAGAGATGGAAACGGGTCTTGAAGCCTTTGACGGTACCCAGATCCAGCGGCAGGAAATCGAAGAAGAGCGTCCGGTCCGTCTCGGTCGCGAGCGAAATCAGCTTGCCCTTGGCGGAGGGGTTGGTCCGGTCATAGATGTACTGGAGATTTGTGGTCTTTCCGCACAGACCGGGACCGTAGTAGACGATCTTGCAGTTGATTTCGCGCGCGGCGTAGTTGATGAAGGTCATGATTCAGCCCGGATCAATCTCGAACGGCTCCAGCGGCTCGGGGTCACTCGGAAAAGAGACGGTCGATGTCGTCGTCGGTGATCTCCGAGAATGGAGACTCGAAATCGACGAGGGAGTCCTTCTCCCGTTCCACTTTCTGCGTGATCTCCTCGAAAATCTTGTCGAGCTCGCCTGTCGCGCGCCGGACACGCAACCGGACGAGCCCCAGAGAGGATCGTTCGTCGAAGATGACGACCAGAATCACGCGCTGGGCGACGATGGAAATGTGGATGTTGTCCTTTTCCCCTTCGTGGAAGAGGATCGAGAACTCCTTCTCTCCGATCAGGCGCGCGAGGCCATCGGTCGCCGCGACGTTGCCGGCCGTCAGCGAGGCGAGCGAAGTGGTGTCCAGGCTGGCCAGATCCCCGATCGCGGCGATCTGCTGGCCGTTCTTGTCCACCAGGAAGACGACATTGGCGTTGGCGTCCTGGCGCAGGCGCTGCAGAGCCTCCTTGATTTTCTGGAACTCCTCCTCGTAGAGGACGAGATCGGGGGCGCTCACGATTTAACTATTTCTCCTGTTTCAACTTATTTTAGCAGACTGCTCGCGCAGCGAGCACCGCGGCCGAAAGTCAGCTGAGAGCTAGAGTTCTTTCCGATTCTCCAGCGACCTGGCCATCGTGACTTCGTCGGCGTATTCGATGTCTCCGCCAACCGGAAGGCCGAAGGCGATTCGGGTCAGGCGAACGCCGGAGCCTTTCAACCGGCGCGCCAGGTAAAGAGCGGTGGCCTCCCCTTCCACGTTGGGGTTCGTCGCCAGGATGACCTCCTTGACCTCGGGCGTCATGCGCGCGGACAACCCCTCGGCTTCGATCTCTTCCGGGCCAACTCCCTTCAAGGGCGAGAGCGCGCCCCAGAGCACGTGGTAGCGCCCCTGGAACTCGCGTGTTTTCTCGATCGCTAGCACGTTACCCGGTTCTTCGACGACGCAGATCACTCCCGGGTCGCGCCGCGGGTCGGAGCAGATAGCGCAGGGGTCTTCCTCCGTGAGCGTGTTGCAGATCGAACAGCGCACCACCGCCGCCCGCGCCTCGGTAATCGAGCGCGCCAGCCGCTCGGCTTCTTCTTTGGGGGAGCGCAGCAGGTGGTAAGCCAGCCGGGCGGCGCTCTTGGCTCCGATTCCCGGCAGCCGCTGAAGCTCCGCCGCCAGGCGCTCGAAGGACTTGGGGATGCCGAGCATTAGGCGTTGCCGGGGGAAAGGCGAAAGGCGAAAGGCGTTGGAACTGACCGCGTAAGCCGATCCGCTTTCTTTCGGTCCCTCGCCCTTCGCCGTTCGCCCTTCGCCGTTCGCCTGATCAACGGAGTCCCGGCATCATTCCCCCGAGCATCGACGAGGTTTTCTTCTGCACCGCCTCGTCGACGCGGCGAGAGGCCTCCCGCGCCGCGGCCAGAACCAGATCCTGCAACGTCTCGATGTCTTCCTTGTCCACGCAGGCGGGATCGATCTTGACCGAGACAATCTCCTTGGTCCCGGACATCTCGATGGAGACCATGCCCCCACCCGAGGAGGCTTCGATGCGCAAGGCCTCGAGCTCCGCCTGGACCTTCGACTGCATCGCCTGGGCTTGCTGCATCATCTTCTGGATGTTCATGTTTTCCTTTGAGTTGGAAGTCGGTAGTCAGTAGTCAGTAGTCGGTAGTCGGTAGGTTCAATTGTCTGACTACCGACTATCGACTATCGACTATTCCTCCTCCTTCACTTCCGTCAGCTCGCCCCGAAAGAGCTCGAGGGCGGACCTGACCACGGGATCTGCTTCCACTCGACTGGAGGCGCGCTCCCTCGAGAGAGCCCCCGGATCGACGTCGCGCGCGGCCTGACCCAGGTCGCCATCTGCCGGCGGCCCGGTCTTGAGCACGATCTTGAGCGGCCGGCCGAACGCTTCGCGGGCGACTTCGGCCAGCATTTTTCGAGTGGCCGGCTCCTCGAGAGCCTCCTTGGCCGCGGCCTTGTCGATTCCGAATCTCAGCACGAGCTCGTCGCCGACGACCTCGGTCGACTCCGCGAGACTCGCCTGGGCGGCGGCGATCCTGCGGCGGGACTCGAGCAGAGCGTGGAAGCGCTGGAGAGTGGCGCGAGAGTCGGAGGTTCGACCTGGCGCAGGCGCGATCTCCCGCTCCGGCTCGACGGGAACGATCGACACGATCCGCGGGCCCCGGGAATCCGCCCGGGGCGGCTCCGGAAGAGACGTCGGGGACGGTTTCGCGGCAGCCCCGGAAGAAAGGACATCTTCGATCTTCTTCAACCGCGGCAGCTCCGCCAGCTTCAAGACCAGCATCTGAACGACCAGCGCGCTGTCATCGGCACGCCGCGCCAGCTCCTGAGACTCGACGCAGAGGGAAACCCCGCGCAAGAGATTCTCGTAGGGCATCGCGCGAGCGAGCGGGTCCAGCCGCTTGTGCTCCGCTTCGGTCATGTCACCCTTGGCGCCGGCCGAGAGCAGAAGGAGGCGCTGCAGCAAACGCACCAATTCCTTCCCGACGTGGCGGGGGTCCTCCCCGGACTCGAGAAGTCGGTTCAAGGTCGCGATGGCGGCGCCTCGGTCCCCGGAGGCGATCGCCGAGTAGAGGGCTTCGAGCAGCTCGGAGTTGACCAGCGCCAGGATCTCCACGCACTCCGCCTCGTTGATCTCGCCACCGGCCGCGAGCGTGGCCACTTGATCGAGCAGCGACAGCGCGTCGCGCAAGCTCCCGTCGGCCGCGTTGGAAAGCATCGCGAGCGCCCCCGGCGTGGCGCGGATCCCCTCCTGCTCTGCGACCTTCGTCAGCTGCTGCGCGATTTCCGGCACACTCAGCGAGCGAAACCGGAACCTCTGGCAGCGGGAGACGATCGTGGGGGGGATTTTGTGCAGCTCGGTCGAAGCCAGGATGAAGCGGGCGTGGGGGGGCGGCTCTTCGAGCGTCTTCAAGAGCGCGTTGAAGGCCTCGGTCGTGAGCATGTGGACTTCGTCGATGATCGCGATCCGGTAGCGGTCGCGTTGCGGCGCATAGCGGACCGTCTCGATCAGCTCGCGGGTGTTCTCGATCTTCCTGTTGGATGCGCCGTCGATTTCGTGCACGTCCAGGGAATCGCCGCGAGCCAGGATCTCCTTGCAGGAAGCGCACTCTCCGCAGGGCTGGATCGTCGGCCCCTTGTCGCAGTTCAGGGCGCGGGCGAGCAGGCGCGCCGTGGACGTCTTGCCCACGCCCCTCGGTCCCGTCAGAAGGTATGCCGACGCGACACGTCCATCGCCGATCGCGTTGGCGAGAGTTCGGGACACGGCATCCTGCCCGATCAGATCGGAGAAGAAGCGGGGCCGCCACTTGCGGGGAAGGGAGAGAAAGGTCATGAAACTCGCATTATTGACGAAGGACTCTGCGCTCTCAGCCGCGAGAGGACAAATCAGGGACCATTACGGGGAACATTGGCTTCCTTGCGACTTCCGGACGCGGTCGAAACGAAACGGGTCAGAACACCCGGCGGCCGAAGATGAGTTCAGGTTGGCCTGCGGCGCACGGGGTCGCCCCCTGATCGCTGCTTCCTTCCGGACCTGACGAGGTTCGGAGGCTTCCGTCGCACAGGGCCCGAACCCATCTTGGGCCGCCGGGGGTTTCATTCTATCCCCGATTAACGCTGCAGGAGGAGTGGGGCTTTCAGTCCGTCCTGAGCTTCGGTTTCAGACGTGGGGACGGGGGGATTGGGGATCTCTAAAGCGCCATCTGTCACAAGAGGCTTCTCCTTCTCTTCTCTTCCCCCAGTCCCCCCATCACCCCGTCCCCCCGTCCGCTGCGTTCCGCCACGGAGAAGCAGAAATAACAGAGCGACTCCGGCCACGAGTCCCGCCCACAAGTCCGTACCGTGCAGCGCCCCCGCGGGCAGGCGCGGCCACAGTCCATTGTCGGCGGCGAGGCTGAAGAGGAGCGAGAAGAGAGCCAGCGCGGAGAGGCCGATAAGCGCCCGTCGGGCGAGCGACGCCCGGCTCATTCCTTGTCGCGGCCGCGCGAACGGACGAAAGAGACGACGGCCTTGGCGAGGTCGGGCGGGACGTCTCGGGGCTTCAAGAGCTTCAGGGTGCGGCCGGTCGCCTCATAGGTCGACAGGAATTCGACGCAGGGAGGACACATTTCGATGTGACGACGGAAGGCGTCGCGCTCATCCGCCGGCATCGTGCCCTCTTCGAACGCCAGGAGGTAATCGAGAATCAGCCTCTGGCAGGTAACGTCGCCGGGGGCGTGGCAGCCCTTATCCTCGTTCTTCATCCAGCCGCCTTTTCGCGCCGGGCGGATCCCGCGATCTCGCCGAGCCTCTGACGGACGTAGAGCCGCGCCCGGTGCAGACGCGACTTGAAGGCCGGGATCGAGATCTCCAGGATCTCGGCGATCTGGTCAGCCGGTATCTCTTCGACGTCGTACATCCAGATCACGTCGCGATACGCGGGAGAGAGCTCGGCGATGAATTCTTCGGCTCTCGAAGCCAGCTCCCGGGCCGCCGCCTCGTCCTCGACCCCGATACTCCAGTCGCGCAGGTCGACGGATGCCAGGTGCCCGTCGGAGTTGAACCGCGGCAAATAGTCTTCGATCGCCACAGTCGGAGCGGATGGTCTCTTGCGGGCGCGGCTGTAAGCGCTGTTCAAGGCAACCCGATAAAACCAGGAGAAAAACTTCCGCGACTCATCGAAGGTTCCGATCTTGCGGTAGAGCTGCAGGAACGTATCCTGTGTGGCTTCCTCCGCGTCCTCGGCGTTGCGCAGAACGCCGAAGGAGAGGGAGTAGACCCGGGCGTGATAACGATCGACCATTTGCTCAAAGGCACGCTCGTCTCCCGCCTTAATAGACTGCACCAGCTCCAGGTCAGTCGGTGTCGGTTGCTCTGCCGCTTCCATGGTGATTTACGCGCTCCGTTGACCGATCGGTTCATCGGTCCATCGGTTCATCGGCTCATTTGCCCCGAACGACTCAGGATATGCCGAAATCACCCGATGACCCGATCATCCGATCACCCGATTCTTCACTGGCGGAGAGGAGGGGATTAGCGCCGGCGGACCCGGCGCTGTCTACTGCCGCGGGTCTGCCTCCGGTGGTCGACCCAGCGCCGGCGAACCCGGCGCCGTCTACTGCCGGGGGTCTGCCTCTGGTGGTCGACTCCAAACCCCTGGGGATCCTCTCGACTCATCTTTGAGTCTGTCATATTCTCTGCCGCCCACCGGAGAGGTGTCCGAGTGGCTTAAGGAGCACGCTTGGAAAGCGTGTGTACCCAAAAGGTACCAGGGGTTCGAATCCCCTCCTCTCCGCCAGTTCTCCCTCCTCTCCGCCAGTTTCGGCCGGATCAACCAGTCTTTTGGTCCTCGGCCAGTTTCCTCAGGGTCTCCCAGGAGTAGAGGCCGTCGTTGTGGCGGTCGGCCCAGTCGATCTGCAGCGCATAACCTCCAACCCGCCGGTGCGCGACCGGTTTGAAGGAGGCCGGCGTGTAGGGTCGGTCGGATCCCTTGTACAGATTGCCGAGAATGTCTTTTTCGCCCTTGCACATCGCGCAGGGGCAAGCGCGCCGCAGCTTCTCCAGCGCGATGTAGTCTTCGCGGCCGTCCTCCCAGACCAGCACGAGCTCGTTGCCGACGAAAAGGATGTCTTTGGGTACCGGAGAGGTCATGGAGAGAAGCTATCAGCTCTCAGCTCACAGCTATCAGCCATGAGCAGTGATTCGGCGGGCTCGGCTGAAAGCCGCGAGCTGAAAGCTCACTCGTACCGCAGCGCCTCGATCGGGTCCAGGCGCGAGGCTTTGACCGCTGGATAGATACCAAAGAAGAGGCCAACGGCGCAGGCGACTAGCAGACCCATCCCGATCGACCAGGCTGGAACCGCGGTCGGGAGGGACGGGACCAACGTCTTGACCGTCCGCGAGATGAGCACGCCGAGCGCGACGCCGGCGAGCCCACCCAGACTCGTCAGAGTGACCGCCTCCGTGAGGAATTGCCGGACGATGTCGCGGCGGAACGCGCCGACCGCCTTGCGGATACCGATCTCCCGGGTGCGCTGCGTCACCGAGACGAGCATGATGTTCATCACGCCCACACCGCCGACGACGAGCGAGATCAGAGCGATCAGAATCATGGCGCCCGTCACGCCTCCGGTGATCGCCCGGAACTGACCGATCAGCTGATCCGGCGTGTCGATTTCGAAATCGTTCGGCTTGTTGAACGGGACGCGGCGCCGCGCCCGCAGTATGGCTGTCGCCTTTTCGATAACGATATCGACGTCCTCCGGGCGCCTCGGGACCACGTTGACGCGAACGCCGTCCTGGCGGACCTGGAAGCCGAACTGGTGCTCGAAGGTCTTGTAGGGAAGGACGACCTTGTTGTCGGGGGAATAGCCGAACTGCTCCCCTTTCTTTTCGAGGATTCCGATCACGCGGTAGCGCAGCCCGTTGACCGTGACCTCTTTGCCGATCGGATCTTCGTTGGGAAAAATCGCCTCGCGGACCTCCGAGCCCAGGACGACGCCGAGGGCGCCGTGCTCCACCTCTGCCGGCGTAAAGAAGCGCCCCACACCGATCGTGTAGGCCGTCGCGGCCGGATAGAACTCGTCGGTGCCGAGCACATAGGGATTGTTGGCCTCGAGGTTCCCGTTCTTGACGTGGATCTCGGCATCGAAGTAGCCGACCAGAGCGGCAACGGCGCCCGCCTCCGGGCAGTCCCGTCGGACCGCCGCGACGTCCTCGACGGTGAAGTTGCGCCGCCGACGCTCCTCCTCCGTCATCGGGCCGGGGCCGAAACGATCTCGAAACTTCTTGAACTCGATGCGGCTCGCTCCAAACGCCTGGAAGTTCCCGATGACGTTGTTGTTGAAGCCCGTCACGATCGCCACCATCGCGATCACCGTGGCCACGCCCACGACGATGCCCACGATCGTCAAAGCTGACCGAAGCTTGTGCTCGCGCATGGCATTGAAGCCGAAACGGACGTTCTCGGCGAAGCCGCGGCGCAGGTTAGAGAAAAGAGAGGGACTCGGGACTCGGGACTCGGGACTCGTCATTCGAACCTCAATGCCTCTATCGGCGGGATCCGGGAGGCGGCGGAAGAAGGAGCGAGACCGGCCAGGGTTCCCGTTCCCAGGGCCACCGCCACGCCCAGAACGGCGAAGACGGGCTGGACCTGCGAGGGAAAGAACTGATCCACGATCAGAGCGATGACGGCGCCGAGCAGCACGCCGACGACCCCTCCGATTCCGGCCAGAAGGGCCGCCTCCAGCAGGAACTGTCGCCGGATATCGCGCCGGCGCGCGCCCACTGCCATGCGAAGGCCGATCTCTCTCGTTCGCTCGACCACCGAAACAAACATGATGTTGGCGATGACGATCGAGCCGACGACGAGCGAGATTCCGGAGATCAGAACCATCAATGCGAACGCTCCGGCGGTCAGGGAGTTCCAGAGAGATTGGACCGCCTCCGAGCCGACGATGCCGAAAGGATCATCGGTCCGGTAGGGAGTCTTGCGGATCGACCGGAGGATCGTCCGGACTTCGTCCTGAGTCGCGTCGAGCCCCGCGAGCCCGAGGCGCGGCCGCACGTAGATCCCCACTTCGTCGCTCGCCGTCAGAATCTTCTGCACGAACGTGATCGGCGTGATGATCAGGTTGTCCTGGTTCTGGCCGAGGATCGAGCCCTTGCGGGCCTGCACGCCGATCACCCGGACCGGATAGCCGCGGATGTAGACGAAATTCCCGACAGGGCTGACATTGGGGAAGACCTGATCCTTGATGTCGGCGCCGATGATGGCGACCGCGGCAGAGTGCTCCTCCTCGACGGGAGAAAAGAAACGACCCGCCTCCAGATCCATCCTCATCATGGTGTGAAGGTTCGCGGTGTAGCCCTGAATCTGGACGTCCGCGATCTTCTTGCGCCCGACATGGACCGCGTCCACGTGATTGGCCTGCGCGCCCACTGCCCCGCACGTCCGACATTCGTGCTCGATCGTTCGCGCCTCGCGCAGCGTCATCGGCTTGCGCTTGCGGGCCAGGATGAACTGGTTTCGATTTCGGATGATCCCGTATTTCGTGAAGACGAGAACGTCGGGGTTCAAGATCAGGATCTTCTCGTGCACGTAGCGGTTCAAGCCCGCAATCACCGAGACGACGGACACGACCGTCGCGACACCGATGATCACGCCGAGCAGCGTCAGGAAGGAACGCAGCTTGTTGCGGCGCAGGGCCTGCACGGCCACCGAGAAGACTTCGCCAAAGGACATTGCGGACCTTTCTTCTGAGAGCTCCTATGTCGAGGCCGCCGACCCTCCCGCTCCCTTCTTTTGGACCTCGATCTTCACGCGCTCCCCTTCTTTCAGAGTGCGCAGGGTCTTGAAGGGACCGGTAATGATCTCCTCTCCGCGCGAGAGACCTTCCAAAACCTCCGATTTCAACTCGCCCGCCAGTCCCAGCCGGATCGGAAGGAATCTCGCCTTTCCGTTCTTGATCGTGTAGACGCCCGTCTCGGTCTTGATCCGGCCGGCCGCCGTCTTCTCCTGCCTGGGCGAGTCGCGAACGATGACCGCGGCGAGAGGAATCGCCAGGACGCTCGGCTTGGAGCCCGTGATGACGTCGGCCGTGACCGAGAAGCCGGGCCGGATGGTCTCGGGCGGCTGGAGCATCTTGACCCGGACCTTGAAGTTGATCGCGTCGGATGTCGTGATCAATCCCTGCAGGTCCGCGTCGTTCTTGGCGATCGGCGAGTTCTCGACCTGGGTCACCACGCCGTCGAAGACTCGGTCCGGGTAGGCCTCGACTGTGAGAACGGCCTTCTGCCCCACTTTGACGCTCGGGACGTCCGTCTCATCGACCATGAGCACCGCCTCGACGGTCGACATGTCGGAGATCGTCATCAGCTGAGTCCCCGGCATGTTCATCGTCCCGATGACGGTGACCTCTCCCTCTTTGACGGGAAGATCGGTGACGACGCCGTTGATCGGCGCGCGAACCGTCGTCTTCGAGAGCGTGTCGCGCGAAGCGTTCAGGTTCGCGCGGTTCTGCGAGATGCGCCTCTCGGCGACCTGGAAATCCGCTTGCGCAGTCTCCACCGTCGCCCGCGCCCGCTGGTAATCGGCCTCGGGCAGGATCTTTGCCTCGTAGTTCCTCTTGGCTCGATCGAAATCCCGCTTGGCTTGTTCGAGAGTCGCGCGCGACGAGTCCCTGGCAGAGAGACTTCCTTCGAGAGCGGCTGCCGATCCCGCCTCCTCCGCGACCGCGCGATTGCGGTCGATCTGCAGCAGGAAGTCCCCCTTCTTGACTCGATCGCCGTTGCGCACCGCCAGATTGACGATCTGCCCCATGACGAGCGCCGACAGATCGACCTTCCTTTCCGCCTGGATCTTTCCGTTGGCCGTGACTTTGGAGACCATGTCCTCCGGGCCCACCTTCGCTGTCGTGACGCGGGGAATCTTCTTGTCCCGCGCGGAGATCTGAGCCCAGACGATCAGAAGGGCCAGCATGGCCACGGCGATCAGAACGATCTTCCACTTCTTCGACATGATCGGATGACTCGTCTGTTATCGGTTGTCCGTGATCAGTTTATCTCGAAGGAAAACACGCAACGGAAAACTCAAAGTATCGCCTACTCGTACCGGAGCGCCTCGATTGGATCGAGCCGCGAGGCCTTCACCGCCGGATAGAGCCCGAAGAAAATGCCGACCGACATCGAGACCACCAGACCGACCAAAACCGACCAGACAGGGGTCTCGGCCGGCAGCGCCTCAAAGACCTTCTTGACCAGCGCGGGTACGGCGTACCCGACGAGGATTCCGATCGCGCCACCGAGAAGCGAAAGCGTCGTCGCCTCCGTCAGAAACTGCATGACGATGTCGCGCCGATGGGCGCCGACGGCTTTTCGGACGCCGATCTCGCGGGTCCGCTCGGTGACCGACACGAGCATGATGTTCATGACGCCCACTCCGCCGATGACGAGCGACACAAAAGCCACGAAGACCATCGCCAGGGTGACGCCGTTGGTGATCCCCTGAAAGCTTTCGATCAGCTT
The DNA here is from genome assembly GCA_046728075.1 of Acidobacteriota bacterium. GTDB lineage: Bacteria > Acidobacteriota > Thermoanaerobaculia > UBA5066 > Gp7-AA6 > JBKPDV01. The sequence continues at coordinate 16,145 of JBKPDV010000184.1, forward strand.
GTCCGGGGTGACGATGGCGAAGTCATTGGGCTTGTTGAACGGAACGCGCCGGCGCGTCCGCAGCAAGGACTCTCCTTTTTCGATGATCAGAGGCACCTGCTCCGGTTTGTAGGGAACGGCCGAGATCCTCAGAGCGTCGCCGTCCGTTCCTCCGTTCTTGATCCACGGATACCGTTGATCGAACGTCGTGATCGGCATCAGGATGAAGTTGTCGTTGTTGTTGTTGAGCATCTTCCCCATCTTGTCGAGGACCCCAATGACTCGGTACTGGTCGGCGCCCAGCTTGATCGTCTTATCGAGCGGGTCCTCGCGGGGGAAGAGCTTTTCTCGGATCTCATCGCCGATGACCACCACGGTCTCCGCGTGGGACACATCGCTTTCCGTCAGGAATCGTCCGACGGACATCGAGCGGTTGTTCGCGATGGGGTAGTCCGGCGTCGCCCCCCACACCCGCGGGAACTGGACCTCGAGGTCCCGGTTTCGGGCATTGAACTGTGTGTTGTTCCAGAGGTATCGCGTCGGCGCGACCGCGCGGATCTCCGGAATGGAGGCCTTCAACGCCGCCGCATCCTCGATCGTCAGCTCCCGGCGCCGTCGCTCCCCCTCCGGCAGTCCTCCCCCTCCGAACCGCACCTCGAATTTCTGGAAGGTGACCACGGTCGCGCCGAAGCTCTGGAAGCTGCGGACCATGTTGTTGTTGAAGCCAGTCACGATCGAGACCATGGCGATGACCGTCGCCACGCCAACCACGATTCCCAGCACCGTCAGCGAGGCGCGCAGCTTGTGAGCGCGAACGGCCAGAAGCGCAAAGCGGAGGTTTTCCCCGAAGCCGCGCTGAAAGGGGCGGAGCGTTGACATCGGCGGACTACTCGTAACGAAGAGCCTCGATCGGATCGAGCCGCGAAGCCTTCACGGCCGGATAAAGGCCGAAAAAGATCCCGACCGAAATCGAGACAAGCAGCCCAACGAGAACGGACCAGAAAGGAGTCTCCGCGGGAAGCGCCTCGAAGACACGCTTGACAGCGGCGGGAACCGCGTAACCCACGAAGACACCGATCGCGCCGCCGAAGATCGAAAGAGTCGTCGCCTCGGTCAAGAACTGCAGGACGATGTCTCGGCGGAAAGCGCCGACCGCCTTGCGCACCCCGATTTCGCGGGTGCGCTCGGTCACGGACACCAGCATAATGTTCATCACCCCGACTCCGCCAATCACGAGCGACACGAAGGCGATGAAGATCATGGCAAGCGTGATTCCGCGTGTGATTCCTTGAAAGCTCTCGATCATCTTGTCGGGGGTAAAGATCGCGAAGTCGTCGGGCTTGTCGAATCTCACGTGGCGCCGCGCTCGAAGAAGCCCGCGCCCCTTCTCCGTGATGGCGGCTACCTGGTCCGGCTTGAACGGAACCGTCGCGATGTGGATCGTGTCTCCGTGACTGTTCTTGATCCATGCAAACTGCCGGTCGAAGGCGGAAAAGGGAATGAGGAGGAAATTGTTGTTGCTGCCCCCCATGAAGCCGGGCTTCTTTTCGAGCACGCCGACGACGACGTACGGCTGGCCGTTCAAGGTGACCCACTTGTTGAGAGGATCCTCGCGCGAGAAGAGCGCACGCCGGACGTCGTCGCCGATCACGACCACCGGAGCGGAATGCTCGAAATCCGTTTCGGTGATGAAGCGTCCGTAGTCGACGAAGTGATTGTTGGCGATCGGGTAGTCCGCGGTCACTCCAGCGACCGTCGGCGTCGTGGTCTCGGAATCGCGGTACCGCACGCTCACGTCGGTATTCCAGAGGTACCGCTCGGGAGAAACGGCGCGCATCTCCGGGATCTGCTGCTTCAACGCGACCGCGTCTTCGTAGGTCAGGTCCTTCCGGTTGCGCTCCTCCGGCGGACGGTGCCCGGGGCCGAAACGGGCCTCGAATTTCTGAAACTGAACGAGCGTCGCTCCGAAGCTCTGGAAGCTGCGGACCATGTTGTTGTTGAAACCCGTCACGATGGAAACCATCGCGATCACGGTCGCGACGCCCACGACGATGCCGAGAACCGTCAGAAAGGCTCGCAGCTTGTGCGCACGGACCGCCAGCAGCGCGAAACGGACGTTTTCGCCGAAGCCGCGGCGCAGGTGGGAGAAGACGGACCTCATAGCTCTCAGCTTTCAGCTTTCAGCTTACGATCAGAGTCCTCGCATGGCTGAAAGCTGTGAGCTGATAGCTGAAAGCTACTCATAGCGCAGCGCCTCGACGGGCGGCAGGCGGGCGGCCTGCGAGGACGGGATCCAGCCGGCCAGAAGACCCGTGATGGTCGCGACACCGATTCCGATCAGGATGAAAGAGAGTTTGACCTGCGCCGGGAAGACCTGGCTGACCACGAGCGCGATGCCGGCGCCGATCAAGACCCCGATCGCGCCGCCCACAGCGGCCAGGAGCGCCGCCTCGAGGAGGAATTGCCGCCGGATATCCTGCCGCCGCGCGCCGAGCGCCCGGCGCACTCCAATCTCTTTGGTCCGCTCGACCACGGACACGAACATGATGTTGGCGATCACGATCGCCCCGACCACCAGAGAGATTCCCGAGATCAGGATCATGAGCAGAAAAGCGCCCTTCGAGATGCTCTGCCAGAGCTGCTGCAGGATCTCTGCCGTCACGAGCCCGAACGGATCGTCCTTCTGGAACTTCGTCTTGCGGAGAGCTCGCAGGATCGCGCGGACCTCGTCCGTTGCCTCGTTCACGCCATCGACTCCTGCCCTCGGCTTGATGAAGATGCCGATGTCGATGGAAGGAGCAATGTGCTTGGAGAAGAGGGTCAGAGGAACGTATATCACATTGTCCTGGCTCTGTCCGAGCACGCTTCCTTGTTTTGCGAGAGTTCCGATCACCTTGACGGGATATCCGTCGATCTTGAAGATCCGTCCGATCGGGTCCTGGTTGCCGAAGAGCTGGTCTTGGACGTCCCATCCGATGACCGCGACCGCGGCCGCGTGGTCGTATTCCGTCTCCGTGAAGTAACGGCCCGTGGCGATGTCGAACTTCATCGCCTCTCCCATGTTTGGCGTGTGACCCTGGATGCGGACATCGGAGAGCTTCTTGTCCTCGTACTTCACGGGCCGGTTGCGATCTCCGCGCGCGCCAACCTGGGCGCAGAGATGACACTCGCGGCGCACCACGAGCATGTCGCTCATCGTGACGGGCTGCCGCTTGCGGGCGAGCAACCACTCCTCACGACTGGTGATGACACCGTATTTTGTGAAGATCACGATGTCGGGATTCAACCCGATGACCTTGTCTTTGACGTAGGAGTTCAGCCCCGAAATGACCGAGACCACAGCGACGACGGTCGCAACGCCGATGATGACGCCCAGCAACGTGAGAAACGCCCGCATCTTGTGGCGGGCCAGGGCCGAGGAGGAGACCCGGAACAGCTCCGCGGTCGTCATGGCATTCATATTTATGCGGCGGCCGGCGTCGTCTTCTTCTTGTCCCCTTCCTTCTCGATCACGACGCGGTCCCCCTCCTTGACCTGCCGCAGCACCTTGAACGGGCCGGTCACGATCTCCTCGCCTGTCGTGGGGCCCTGGAGAACCTCGATCATCAACTCCCCGGCGAGGCCCGTCTTGACCTTCTTGAACTCGAGTTTCCCGTTCTTGACGGCGTAGACGCCCTCTTCCGTCTCGGGGCGGCTCGAACGCGAAACGGCCTTCTTATCCTTCTTCGGAACATCCCGTACGACCAGGGCCTGGATCGGAATCGCGGCGATGCCGTCTTTTCGACCTGTCACGATCTCGGCCGTCACCGAAAAGCCGGGGCGGATCGTGTCGGGCGGCGTCTCCACGCGCAGCTTGACCTTGAAGTTGATGGCTTCGGAATTCGCCACCAGCGAGAGCAGGTCTGGATCGTTCTTCGGAATCGGGGAAGAGCCCACCTCCGTCACGGTTCCCTTGAAGGTTTGGCCGGGATAGGCGTCGATGGTCAGGTTGGCCGTTTGTCCGAGCTTGACC
>JBKPDV010000185.1:0-17127 GCA_046728075.1 Acidobacteriota bacterium
GGCCGGGCTTGCCACTGCTCCGGCGCGAGGCCGGCCAGGGCTCCGAGAAGGCGATCGCGCGAGGCCTCGAGCTCTGCGAGCGCGGCGGCGCGTTCGGTGTTCGTCAGCATGCCTGTCCTCTCTGCAGCATACCGCGTCGCCGACGATAGACTCTTCTGCCCGTGAGAACCGCTGCCGCGCTGGCCCTCTCCCTGCTGCTCGCCGGCTGCGCAACGGTCTCCCATTCTCCGGCGGCGCTTTCGCTCGACGAAAAAATCGGCCAGCTCTTCGTCGTGGTCGCGCGGGGCGGTTTTTTCAACGAGGACTCAGCAGAATTCCGCTCGCTGATGCATCAGGTCCGCGACAACCACGTCGGCGGGATTCACTGGGCTTCCGGGTCCGAGGTTTTCGAGACCGCTTTCCTGACTCAGCGCCTTCTGAGGGTCGCGAAGATTCCGCTGCTCTTCAGCGCGGATCTGGAAGCCGGGCCGGGCATGCGGTTGAACGACACGACCTACTGGCCGTGGCCGATGTCCGTGGGGGCCACCGGAGACCCGGAGCTCGCGCGGCGGCAGGGAGAGATCGTGGCGCAAGAGGCTCGCGCGATCGGCTTGAATCAGATCTACGCGCCGGTGGCGGATGTCAACGTCAACCCGGATAATCCGGTCATTAATGTTCGCAGCTTCGGCGAGGATCCGCAGGAGGTCGCGCGGTTCGTCGCCGCGTTCGTCTCGGGAGTTCAGTCGCGGGGCGTCCTCGCGACGGCCAAGCATTTCCCCGGGCATGGCGACACGGCGACGGACTCGCACCGATCGCTCCCGATCTTGAGGGCGTCGCGCGAGCGCCTGGAGCAGGTCGAGCTGGTGCCTTTTCGTGCGGCGATCGCCGCCGGAGTGGGGGCGGTGATGACGGCTCACCTGGCGGTTCCCGCGCTCGACGCGACGCCCGCTCCGCAACGCCTCGAGGGCCTGGCGGAGAATCCCTATACCCATGACCCCGCCGAGATCACTCCCGATGCCACATTACCGGCCTCTCTCTCGCCGGTGGTCACCGGTCAGCTCTTGAGGGGGGAGCTGAAGTTCCAGGGTCTCATCGTCACGGATGCCCTGGACATGGGAGGCCTGGTGGAACACTTCGATCCGGCCGAAGCGGCCGTGCGGGCGGTGCTGGCCGGCGGCGATCAGGTCTTGAAATCCACCAACACGGACGCCGCGATCGCAGGAGTGCACGCGGCGATCGCGAGCGGGCGAATCCCCATTGCGCGCCTGGAGGAATCGCTTCGGCGCATCCTCGCCGCGAAGGCGCGAGTCGGGGCCCCGTTGCCGGACTTCGCGAGCATCTTCCGGCTCGTGGACAATCCCGCTCACCGAGCGGTCTGCGAGGAGATCGCGCGACGGTCCCTGACGCTCGTGAGAGAGGCTCCCGGCACGCTGCCGCTCGAGGCCGGTCTGCGCGTGGTGCACGTGATCGCGAGTGACGGAGGGCAGGGGAAAGTCGGCGAGGACATCTCGCGCGAGCTGAAGACCCGCTTGCGAAATCCGCCGGAGGTCTTCGTTCTGGATCCGCGCGCGGACCCGAAGGTCGCCGAGGCGGCTTTGCAGGCGGCCGGTCAAGCGGATGCGGTCGTGCTCTCTCTCTTCGTGCGCTTCCAGAGTGGTCGCGGCACTCTCGCTCTGTCGGATTCTTCTCGGGAGGTCGTCGCGCGGATTGCCGCGGCCGGCAGGCGCGTCGTCGCCGTCTCGTTCGGGACGCCGTATCTCCTCCGCGAGCTCCCGCAGCTTTCGACCTACATCGCAGCCTACGGCGGCCAGACCGACATCCAGATCGCCGTCGGGCGCGCTCTCTTCGGCGAAGCCGCGTTCACGGGCCGGCTGCCGGTGACGATTCCGGGACTCGCCGCGCGCGGCTCAGGCATTCAGAAGGCGGCGTCCAAGTGACCCGACTGAGGACTGCGGACTGCGGACTGAGGAATCAAACGGCTGACGCCATGCTACATCTTGACACTCGCCCCTTCAGTCTTCAGTCCTCGGTCCTCAGTCCTCAGTCGAAACGCCCATGAAGCTCGCGTCCATCGACTTCGCGATCGTCGCCGGGTATTTCACGCTCATCCTCGGCCTCGGGCTCTTCTTCGCGCGCCGCGCGAAGCGGTCGATGCTCGACTACTTTCTCTCCGCGCGTTCGATGCCCTGGTGGCTCGCCGGAACCGCGATGGTCGCAACCACTTTTTCCGCCGACACTCCGCTCGCCGTGACCGAAATGGTGGTCAAGAACGGCGTGGCCGGCAACTGGCTCTGGTGGTCGATGCTCCCCTCGGGGATGTTGACCGTTTTCTTTTTCGCGAAGCTCTGGCGCCGGGCCGCCGTCGTCACGGACGTGGAGCTGACGGAGCTTCGCTATTCGGGCAAGCCCGCTGCCTTCCTGCGCGGCTTCCGCGCGGCGTACATGGGACTGCTCGTCAACCTGCTGATCATGGGCTGGGTGAATCTCGGCATGGCAAAGGTCCTTGGCGGGACGCTGGGCGTTTCGCGCTGGACCGCGCTGACGGTCTGCCTCGCGCTGACGTTTCTCTACACGGTGATCTCGGGCTACTGGGGGGTGGCGGCCAACCACGGGATCCAGTACCTCTTCGAGATGGGCGGCGCCATTGTTCTCGCGGTCGTCTCGGTCGGAGCCGTGGGCGGAATCGAGGCGATGAAGGCAAGAGTCGGCTCGGCTCATCCCGCGGGATCACCCCCGGGAACCACTTTCGGTTCCGCCGATGCCATTCTTTCGGTCTGGCCGCCGGCCGCCGAGGGCATCTGGGTGCTCCCGACCGTCACGCTCGGCGCCCTGCTCGCGCTGAACTGGTGGGCATCCTGGTATCCGGGGGCGGAGCCTGGCGGCGGAGGCTACGTCGCTCAGAACATGCTGGCGACCAAAGACGAGCGGCACAGCCGGGGAGCTGCCCTCTTCTTCAACGTGGCCCACTACGCGCTGAGGAGCTGGCCCTGGGTCGTGACGGCCCTCTGCTCGCTCGCGGCCTTCGGAGGATCCGTTCGCGCCGCGTCGGGAGCGGAGGATCCTGGCCTGAACTACGTGCGGATGATGGTCGACTTTCTGCCTGTGGGCCTGCGAGGATTGATGCTCGCCTCCTTCTGCGCGGCGTACATGTCCACGCAGGCGACCCAGATGAACTGGGGATCGAGCTACCTCGTCAACGATCTCTACCGGCGTTTTCTGCGCAAGGAGGCGTCCGAGAAACACTATGTTCTGGTCTCACGCCTCGCGACGTTCGTCACGCTGGTGCTCTCGATCGTCGTGACGGTCTTCATGAACCAGATCAGCAAGGTCTGGGAGCTGCTTCTGACTCTGGGCGCGGGTACGGGTCTCGTCTACATCCTGCGCTGGTACTGGTGGCGCGTGAACGCGTGGTCGGAGGTTTCGGCCATGGTCTCCGCTCTGGTGACGTCGGTCCTGCTGCGCCAGGCCTTCGACCCCGCGACCCCGCGCGGTTTCGCGCTGAACCTGATCCTCACGACCGCCGTGACCACGGTCGTGTGGCTGGCCGTGACGTTTGCGACGCAACCCGAGGCGGAGGAAACGCTCGATGCCTTCTACCTCAAGGTCCGGCCGGCGGGGGCAGGTTGGGAACCCGTCGCGCGGCGGACGGGGATTGCGCCGCCGCCGGGAGAGATCGCTCACAATTTCGGCCTCTGGGTCCTCGGAATCGCCTTCGTTTACTCGATCATGTTTTCCGCCGGCGGCGTGATCTTTCACCTGCAACGCCAGGCGCTCGTGTTCGGCGTGATCCTCCTCGTGTCCGGCTCCCTGCTCGTGACGGGTCTCTTGCGGGAGCGAGCGTGATCGCGGAGCTGATTCTCACGGCCGCCGTCGCTCGTCCTCCCCGGCCCGCCAAGGCCGTGGTCTCCCTCGCGGCTCTGGACACGGTCATTCCCGAGGCGATCGCGCGCAAAGAGCTCCCGGGGGCGGTCGTGCTCGTGGGCCACAATAAAAAGATTGTATTCCGCAAGGCCTACGGCCACCGGGCCCTTCTGCCATTCGCCGAGCCGATGACGGTGGACACGATCTTCGACGCCGCGTCCCTGACCAAGGTCGTGGCCACGGCCCCGTCCATCCTGATCCTCGCCGAGGAAGGGAAGCTGCGCCTGGTGGACCCGGTCGTGCGGTACATCCCCGAGTTCGCGGCCGGAGGCGGAGACCGTGAAAAAGTCACCATCGAACAGCTCCTGACGCATCGCGCCGGGCTTCCGCCGGACGACCCGCTCGAGCTCTACACCGGGACGTCCGAGGAAATCTTCGCGAGGAAGTACCGGCAGCCGCTCGTCAATCCTCCCGGCGCGAAGTTCGTCTATTCCGACGTCGGCTACGAGGTCTTGGGGGAGATCGTGCGAAAGGTTTCGGGACAGACGCTCGACCGATTCGCCGCCGAACACATCTTCCGGCCGCTCGGCATGAAAGACACGGCATTTCACCCTCTCCCCCCGGGTGAGGGCCGGGGTGAGGGGCGCACCCGAGCCGACGTGTCTCGCTATGCGCCCACCGAGCAGCGCGAAGGCCGCTGGATGCGCGGCGAGGTCCACGATCCGCGCGCCTATGCCGTCGGAGGCGTGGCCGGCCATGCCGGGATGTTCTCCACGGCGAATGACCTCGCGAAGTTCTGCGAAATGATTCTGGCCGGCGGCCGCCTCGGCCGCGTCCGGATCCTGTCGCCGCTGGCCGTCGACGCGATGACTCGCCCGCGCGACTACGGCGACGCGGATTTGCGGGGGCTGGGCTTCGACATCGCGACAGATTACTCGCGCATTCGAGGAGACCTCATTCCGCCCGGCTCCTTCGGGCACTCGGGTTTCACCGGAACCTCAATCTGGATCGATCCCGCGTCCGAGACCTTCGTGATCCTGCTGTCGAACCGGGTCCACCCCGACGGCAAGGGAGACGTCTTGCGGTTGCGGGGCCTCGTCTCCAACGTGGTGGCCGCCGCGATACCGGAGGACGTTCGCGCCCACGCTCGCGAGGTGGCAGCGCGCCTTCCCCGGCGAACGCGCGAGGTCTCCGCCGGGATCGACGTGCTCGTCACCGAGGGCTTCCGTCCGATCGCGGGCAAGAGGATCGGACTGGTCACCAACGCCACCGGGCGGGCGCGGGACGGCCGCTCGACAGCGGAGGTCTTGACATCCGCGGCTGCAAAGAAAGCGGGAATCGAGCTCGTCAGGCTTTTCTCCCCCGAGCACGGCCTGCGCGGACAAGCCGACAGCCAGGTCTCCGACGAGACAGACCCGGCAACGAAGCTTCCGGTCCGATCCCTCTACGGCGAGTCGAGGCGCCCGGCGCCGGAGGATCTGGCGGGCCTGGACGCCCTCGTCTACGACATCCAGGACGTGGGCACGCGCTTCTACACCTACCCGACGACGCTCGGCTACGTGATGGAGGAGGCGGCGAAGGCGAAGCTTCCGGTCTTCGTGCTCGACCGCCCGAACCCGATCGGCGGTGAGTTGGTCGAGGGCCCTCCGGCCGACGAGGCTCGCCTCTCCTTCACGGCGTATCACGCGATCCCTGTTCGCACCGGCATGACGATCGGGGAGCTGGCGCTTCTGTTCAACGCCGAGCGGAAGATCGGCGCGGATTTGCGCGTCGTCAAGATGCGGGGTTGGTCGCGCGGGCTCTGGTACGACGAGACGGGACTCGAATGGATAAACCCGTCGCCCAACATGCGTTCGCTCACCGCGGCGGCCCTCTATCCAGGCATCGGGCTTCTGGAAACGACGAATGTTTCGGTCGGCCGGGGGACGGACACTCCCTTCGAAATCGTCGGCGCCCCCTGGATCGACGGGACGCGCCTGGCGGAGGTCCTGGCGGCCCGCGCCACTCCCGGAGTGCGCTTTTCGCCCGTGCACTTCACCCCGGCCAGCAGCGTCCAAGAGGGTCAGCGCTGCGCCGGCGTGCGGATCGACCTCATCGACCGCGAGGCTTTGCGCTCCGTATCCCTGGGCATCGAGATCGCTACCGCGCTGCGCGATCTGTATCCGGTCGACTGGGACCGAAAAAACCTCCGAGCGCTGATCGCGAATGAGAACGTTGTCGAACGTCTCGAGCGCGGTGAATCCGCCCCTCGGATCATCGCGTCGTGGCAGCGGGAGCTGGAGGAGTTTCTCAAGCGGAGGGCGAAGTATCTGCTGTATTGACCGCGGAACCGCAGCTCCGACTGAGGACTGAGGACTGCGGACTGAGGACTAAAGTGGCTTACGTATTAGGAAGTCTTCTCGTGACGACAACCGCCTGAGTCCTCAGTCCTCGGTCCTCAGTCCTCAGTCAGAATCGCCTCGGCCTCGATCTCGACGAGCATCTCGGGCGAAATGAGCCGCGAAACCTCGACCATGCTCGTGGCCGGGCGGATGGAGCCGAAGAACTCGCCGTGTGCGCGGCCGATCTTTTCCCACTCGTCGATGTTGGTCACGTACATCCGCGTGCGCACGACGTCGGTTAGCTTCGCGCCCGCCTTCGCGAGCGCGGACTCGATGTTCTTGAGCGTCTGAACTGCCTGAGCGTAAGGGTCGCCGACCCCCACGATCTTGCCGTCGGGTCCCGTCGCCGTCGTCCCCGAAACATGGACGACGTTCCCGACCCGCACAGCGCGGGAATAGCCGACGACCGGCTCCCAGGGAGTGCCGGAGGAAATGTTCTCGCGTCTCACGGTTCCTTCACCGCGCTTCCGGCGGCCGCTTCCACTGCGGCGCGGAAGGATTTGGGGTTGATCGCCGGATAGCGGAAGAGACTGGGCTCAATCGCGTCGAACAGGCGTCGGAGTTCCGGCGCCTGGATTAATCCTCGTTTCAGCATCTCCCTCACGTCGGCGAGGTCTCTCTCGTGACCGCGCTCGATCTTGGCAAGCGCCTGCGCGTAGAGATCGTAGTGGTAGAAAGAGCTTCGTCCCTCTTTCGTGATGAAGAGACTTCTCTCCTTCCAACCGGGCAGCTCGGGAATGAATTGGTCCGGTGACGCGAGCTCAACATTGATTTGAAGCTCCTCCTTCAACCGGGGGATCGCCCGGAAGAGCTCATCGCGGTCCGGCTCCATTTTCAGGTCTACGTCCACGGTACTCCTGCGCCACCCACAGAGGACTGCCGTCGCGCCCCCGGTCAGGTAGATGCGGAGATCGGCGTCGGCTTGCCGACCGAGCTCGCGCAGAAAGTTCCGGAGGCGTTGTTCGTCTAACGGACGACGCATTCCGCCGCCCGCTCGAAACTCACGAGGCGTCGAATGAGAGCGTTGTAGCGCGAATGGGCCGAGTCCTCGTCCGATTCGGCCAGCCGCTCGTAGAGCGCCGTCTCCGGGGATGCAATCGTTCGCGGAATCTCAAATCCAATCCGCCGAAGCCTCGGCGCGCCGATGGAAACCAGGAGAGCCTCGATCGAGTCGACTCCCAGTTGGAGATCGTCGATTCCGCGTTCGATCAGGTCTTCGCCGGGAAGGACGGAATCGGCCATGTGCGAAGTATAGGCTGCGAGTTTCCCCCTCACCGCGGTCCTCTCCCGGAGGGAGAGGGGGAGGCGGCCTTCGTCTCTTGACTGTCGACTGTTTACTGTCGACTCTTAACTACCGACTGCCGACTACCTCTCCAGATACGTATACCGCGGAAACACCGCCTCGAACTCGCGATAGATGGCCTGGAGCTCCTCTTTCTTGATCGGCCTGTTCGCGACGCGCCGCAGCTGCCGGCCGACCGAGTCGAGGATCTCGGTCTTGTCGTAGTTCATGTACTCGAGCACGCGCTCGCAGGACTCGCCGGGCAGAACGTCTTCGATGTGCGGTTTTCCCTCTTCATCCACGGTGACCAGAACCTCGTGCGCCTCGCCGAAGAGGTTGTGAAGGTCTCCCAGCACGTCCTGGTACGCGCCCATCAGGCAGAAGGCGATGTAGTAGGGCTCGTCGCGCCGGAAGAGATGCAGGGGCAGCGTCTCCTTGATGTCTCTCAAGTCGATGAACTTGTCGATCTTTCCGTCGGAGTCGCACGTGATGTCGGCGAGCGTCGCGGACTCGGTCGGGCGCTCGTTCAACCGGTGAATCGGCAGAATCGGGAAGAGCTGGTCGATCGCCCAGGAGTCCGGGAGCGACTGAAAGACGGAGAAATTCATCACGTAAGTGTCCGCGAGCATCTTCTCCATGTCCTCGAATTCTTCGGGGATCTCTTTCAGGGTCCGCAGGTCGCGATGGATGCGCTCGCAGATCTGCCAGAAAAGAATCTCTCCCTTCGAGCGGTCCTCGAGCGAGAGGTGGCCGAGGTTGAAGAGGGTGAAGAGCTCCTCTTTGTACTGCAGGGCGTCGTGGTAGCTCTCGCGGACGTTCTTCGCATTCGCGGTCGCCAGGATTCCGGCGAGCTCCTGGATGACCAGTGCGTCGTTGGGCGAGACCCGGACCTTCCCCTGCTCGATTCGATCGGCGACGTCGAGGACGTTCGTGATCAGGACCGAATGAAAGGCGGTGACGGCCCGCCCGGACTCCGTCACGAGAGTCGGATGGGGGACGTTCTCCTCGTCGCAGATCTGCTTGATCGTGTACACGACGTCGTTGGCGTACTCCTGGATGGAGTAGTTCATCGAGGAGTCGAAGGCGGTCTTCGAGCCGTCGTAGTCGACGCCCAGGCCGCCCCCCAGGTTCAGGTACTGGATCGGGACGCCCAGAGCGCGCAGCTTCCCGTAGACGCGGCCGGCTTCCCGGATCGCGAGCTTGATCTTGCGGATGTCGGTGATCTGCGATCCGATGTGGAAATGGAGCATCACCATCGCGTCGAGCATGCGGCGCGATTTCATGATCTTGATCGCCTCGAGCATTTCCGGGGTCGTCAGCCCGAACTTGGCGTGCTCGCCCCCGGATTTCGCCCATTTCCCGGAGCCTCGGGCGTAGAGCTTGGCCCGCATGCCGAGCAGAGGGCGGACACCTCGTTCCTTGGCCACGGCCAGAATCCGGTCGAGCTCCGAGACCTTCTCGAGGATGAGAACGACCTTTTTTTTCATCCGCACGGCGTTCAAGGCCATACGAACAAAACTTTCGTCCTTGTAGCCGTTGCACGTGATGAGGCAATCCGGCGAAAGGTCCGCGGCGATCGCGGCGAGCAGCTCGGGCTTCGATCCCGCTTCGAGCCCGTAACCGTACCGCCGCCCGGCCTCGATGATCTTTTCGACCACGACTCGTTTCTGGTTGACCTTGATCGGGAAGACTCCCCGGAAAACGTTGCCGTATTCGAATTCCTCGATCGCGCGCGCGAAGGCGTCGTTTAAGTTGGTCACGGCGGAGGCGAGAATCTGAGGAAAGCGGACGATCATCGGCGTCGTGATGCCGCGCAAGGCCACCTCGTCGACGATCGCCTTCAGAGCGACGCTGCGCGCGGCTTCCCGCGTGGGCCGGACGAGAAGGTCCCCTTCCTCCGAGACCTGGAAGAACCCCTTTCCCCAGTTGGGAATGCCGTAGAGTGCGGCGGCGTCCTCGAAGCGGTGCTCGCGCGGCCGCGCGCGCGCGATGGCTTCAACGGCCGGCCGGCGAATCGGTTTGGTTGTTGCCACGAGGGGAGATTAGCGGAAAAAGGGGAACCGTAGACCAGCTTTCAGCTGTTAGCTCACAGCTTTCAGCAGAGCGCCGACGCATGAGCCGTCCCGCGCTGCGAAAGGGGAAGAGCGAAAGTCCGAATGGCTGACAGCTGAAAGCTGATGGCTGAAAGCTGAAAGCTATTCCTTTACCGTCTTGCCGAGGTCCTCGATTGCCTCGCCGACCTTGCGGCGAGCCTTGCCGAGCTCTTCCTGCGCGGCTCCGCCCGCGCGCTCGTCCCTTCCCTCGGCCTCGAGATCCTTGTTGCCGGTGAGCACTCCGGCGGCTTCCTTGACGCGGCCCTTGAGATTCTCTTCCTTGCCTTCGAGCTCGTCGCGGTTCATGGTGCCTCCTCTCCCTCCGGCTGCTGCATCTTTCGTGCCTCTGCCGAGCGCAGATACGGCTCGAGGCCTTCGGCGGAGCGAATGTGGAGGTCCCGTCGGGGAAACGGGATCTCGATGCCGCGCGCCTTCAAGGCCGCGTGAATCGCGAAGTTGAGCTCGCTGTGAAAGGCTCCGGGCCGATGAAGCATCTTCGAGGTCCAGCAGAGAAGCTCGAACTTCAAGGCGGATTCCCCGAACTCGTGAAAGAAGACCGAGGGCGGCGGCTCGGCGAGAACGCCGTCCACTCCGCGCGCGGCTTCGATCAAAGCTTCCTCGACGGCGCGAGGATCGGATCCGTAGCCGACTCCGATCGGAATCCGGTAGCGCACGCGGGGATGACCGAAGCTGCGGTTGGTCACCGTGTCGGAGATGAACTTGGAGTTGGGGATGATCAAGTGGACGTCATCGTTGGTCCGGATGACCGTCGCGCGCGTGCGGATCTCGACGACGTCGCCGGAGACATTGCCGAGCTCGATGCGGTCACCCACCTGGATCGGACGCTCGACCAAGAGGATCAGCCCCGACACGAAGTTCTTCGCGATGTCCTGGAGGCCGAATCCCAGGCCGACTCCGAGCGCCGCGCCGAAGGCCGCAAAAGCCGTCATGCTCACGCCGAGCTGTCCGAGCGCCGCGGCGATGCCCAGCAGCAGGATGAAATAACTGGTGAAGCGGGCCAGCGCGTAGCGAACGCCCATCGTCAACCGATGCGGCATTAACCGGGCAACGATCAGCCTGCGGGCCAGCCGCGCCACGACGTAGCTGGCGATCAGGATGACGACGAATTCGATCAGGGTCTCCGGTGTGACTCTCGCCCCGCCGATATGGAAGAGGGTCTTGTCCAGGATGTTTTCCATCACTCAAGCTCGATTGCAGCTTCGGTGCCGACGTCGTGAGACGTGAGACGTGAGAGGTGAGCCGAATAGAACATCTTGACGACGGGAACCGACGTCTTACGTCTTACGTCTCACGTCTTACGCTCACGGTTTTCCCAACAGCTCCCAGGCCGCGACCGTCAGCGTCGCTGTCCCCATCTTCAGCGTGGTCTCCCGGTTGGGAGCCCATTCGGAGGAGTGCAGCGACGGAAGGGGAGTGCCGTTCTTGCGCGACGCCTCGTACTTGGCCGGTTCGACCGCGCCAAGGCTGAACTGCAGCGACGGGATTCCGGCTCGGCCGAACTCGGAGAAGTCCTCTCCTCCCATGACCGGCTGATCCGCAAACACGTTGTCTTTCCCGAACGCTTTCTCGAAGGCTCCGACGATGCGCTGCGTCAGCGCCGGATCGTTGTACATCGCCGGGGTTCCCACGTCGCTCACGCGGACGAGCGGCTCCTTCACGGCTCCGGCCGCCGCCGCTTCGCCCTTCGCGACCCGTTCGATGCCGGCGAGAAGCCGCTTTCGGACGTCGTCTTTGTAGGACCGCACCGTCAGCTGCAGCTTGGCTTCGTCCGGGATGATGTTGTGTTTCGTGCCGCCGTGAAAGGAGCCGACGGTGATGACGGCCGGATCGAGAGGGTTGTTCTCGCGGGCGACGAGCGTTTGCAGCGCCACCACGGTTCGAGCGGCTATCACGATCGGGTCGACCGTCGTGTGCGGATACGCCCCGTGCCCGCCGCGCCCGTAGATCGTCACGTCCACCGAGTCCACGTTCGCGCACGCGAAGCCCGAGACCCAGGAGACCTTTCCGGCAGGCAGCGTGGCGCTGTCGTGAAGCGAAATGGCGAAATCCGGCTTGGGAAAACGGGTGAAGAGGCCATCCCGGATCATCCCGATCGCGCCGCCGCCTCTTTCTTCCGCGGGCTGAGCGCAGAGGACCACGTTCCCGCGCCAGCGGTTCTTGGATTGCATCAGCAGCGTGCCGACCCCCACGAGCGACGTCATGTGCACGTCGTGGCCGCACGCGTGCATCACCGGCACGGTGTTGCCGTTCTCGTCGGTCGCCGTGACCTTGCTCGCGTAAGGCAGACCGGTCCGCTCCTCGACAGGAAGCGCGTCCATGTCCTCGCGGATGAGGACGGTCGGCCCCTTGCCGTTTCGAAGGACTGCCACGACTCCGGTGCCGCCCACTTTCTCGGTGACCTCGTAGCCGAGCCGGCGGAATCGCTCCGCCAGCTTGACCGAGCTCTTGAACTCCTGCCGGGAGAGCTCCGGCGTCTGGTGCAGATCGATATAGAGCTTCTCTAAGTCCGGATAGATTGCCGTGACGTCCGGAGACGTTTGCGCGGGAAGCGCCGTCACGCATGCCAGCAAGAACACGGCTATCGAGAGTTTCTTCATGGTCTCCTCATTTGCCGAAACGCCGGGAACGCACGGGAACGCATCGGGAAGTCAGAAGTCAAGTACGAAGGAACGAAGTTTCCAACTTCACCCGTTCACACTTCACTTCTCGGCGTTCTCGCTGCGTTCTCGGCGTTCCTGATGCGTTCAACTGGATGCCGATTCTAGATGAGTCGAGGCCGGCATCGTGCGATGCTTCCTGGCATGTCCACGGCCGCCGCCGCGAAGCCGCCGCGCCCCGGGACGCTGGCCAGTCTGCGCGCGGCGATGTCTTCGCGGCGGATCGGCTCGGTGACTCTCCAATCCTTCGCCTCCGGGCTCCCGCTGGGCATCATCTGGATCGCGCTGCCCGCCTGGCTCACCTACAGAGGAGTCGACATCAAGACGGTCGGGCTCTTTTCGCTCGCCCAGGCGCCCTGGACTTTCAAATTTCTCTGGGCGCCGTTGATGGACCGCTACAGCCCGGGTTTCCTCGGGCGCAAGCGGTCGTGGATGGTCGTCACACAACTGTTCCTGATTGTCGGCATCGCCGCGCTGGCCTTCCAGGCGAACGCGCCGCGCGTGGGGCTGGTCGCGGCGGTCGCGATCTTCATCGCTTTCTGGTCGGCTTCACAGGACGTCGCGATCGACGGTTACGCCGTCGAGGTCCTCGAGCGGTCGGAGCAGGGTCTTGCCGTCGGCGCGCGGGTCGCGCTCTACCGCGCGGCCACCTTGATCTCCGGCGCCGTCGCGATCACGTTCGGCGAGCGGATCGGCTGGGCTCCCGTCTTCGCGGTCCTGGCGCTGCTCTTCCTTCCGATGATCGGCGTCGTCCTCTGGTCGCCCGACCCCGTCGAAGTCGCGCGAGCCCCCCGAACGCTTCGGGAAGCCGTGTTCGATCCCCTCGTCGACATCTTCCGGCGTTCGCGCGCGCTGCAGATCGTGGCGTTTCTCCTCCTCTACAAGTTCGGCGAGAACCTCGCGACCGCATTGACACGCCCGTTTCTGATCCAGAAATGCTTCGTACCGGAGGACGTCGGACTCGCGACGGCGACGATCGGTCTGGTGGCGATCATCGGAGGAACGTTTCTCGGCGGTTGGTCAACCGATCGGATCGGCCTGGGCCGCGCGCTCTGGATCTTCGGTCTGATCCAGGCGATCGGATTCCTGGGGTACATCGCGGTCGATCGAGCGACGCCCGGGACACCCTGCGCCGGCGGCGCCCACGCGGCTCTCGTGCAGCCACTCACCAACCGGCTCGTCATGTATGCCGCCGTGGGAATCGAGAACGCCTGCCAGGGAATGGCGACCGGAGCCTTCGGCGTCCTGCTGTTGCGCATCACGCAGAAACAGTTTTCCGCGACCCAGTACGCTCTTTTCTCCAGCATCTTTGCCCTCGGCCGCACGCTGGCGGGGCCCCCCGCCGGCTATCTGGTGGACGCGATCGGGTGGACACCGTTCTTTCTCGTCTGCACCGCAGCCTCGCTGCCGGGGCTCGTTCTCCTCCAACGGTTCGTTCCCCTGCGCGCGCGAGAACCTCTGTTCGAAGAGGAGAAGGCCGTCGAGCGACGCCCCGTGACACGCGGACGCCTCGTCCTGACGAGCCTGGCGTGGGGACTCATTGGCGCGATAACGGCTCTCGTTTCCTCGGCTCTTTTGTCCTCGCTCAAGGCGGCCCGCGGAAAACCGGGCGCCTCGTTGGACCTGCAGGCCGCTTTCCTGAAACTCCTCGCCCCGACGGCTCCTTCGGACTGGCTGCGGTTAGCAGCGTTTGCCGTAGTCGGTCTCGTCGCCGCCGGCGCCGCGGCGGCCTACCTGGCGGCGCGGTACGGCATTGAGACCGCGGGCAGAGATGAATGAGTTTTCAGTTCTCAGGTTTCAGTTGTCAGTTGAGAATGCGAGACTGAGGCAACTTTGAACTGACAACTGATAACTGAGAACTGATAACTCCACATGCGCTACGTCCTGGGCATCGACGCCGGCGGCACGAAGACTCTGGCCCTGTTGGCCGATGAGACGGGTCAAGTCGTCGGAACCGCTCTGGGCGGCGGCGCGAACTTGAAGACGCATGGGGAGCTCGAGGTCGAAAAGGTGCTCCACCACGTTGCGGACGTCGCCGAGAGCCGGGCGGGATTCCGCCCCGAGGCCGTCGCTCTGGGGATCGCGGGAGCAGACCGCCCGCACGATCGGGCCGTGCTGGCGGGTGTGTTCAAGCGCATCGGATTCAAGAGCCGCGTGGTCATCACCAACGACGCACGCATTGCCTTCGTGGCCGGTTCGGACAGGCGTGTCGGCCTCGCGCTCGTCTGCGGCACGGGCTCGATCGCCTGGGGACGAAATGCCCGAGGCGAGATCGCGCGCGCCGGCGGCCGCGGGTGGCACGTCGGGGACGAGGGGTCCGGCTTCTGGATCGGAGAGCGGGCGATTCGTTCCGTGTTGCGCGCGTCGGACGGCCGGGGCCCTGCCACGACGCTGACTCAGCGGCTCTTCCAGCACTTCGAAGTGGAGGGAGTCGATGGCCTCATCTCCGCGATTTACGATGAAGAGTACCCGCGCCACCGCGTGGCGATCTTTGCCGCGAAGGTGGAGGCCGCGGCCCTGGAAGGGGATCGGGTGGCGAGCGGGATTCTCGATTCTGCCGCCGTGGAGCTGGCCCTCGCGGCCGAATCGGTTGTGAGGCGCCTGGATCTGGAGACGGCGCCCTACGACGTGGTTCTGGCGGGCGGCACGTTTGCCGCTTTGCCGGGTCTGGAGGCTGACGTCACCCGCCGCCTGTCGTCGGGCCAGGCGCGCGTGCGGCGGCTGGACGCGGAACCCGCGATGGGTGCGGTCCAATTGGCCATTGAGGAGCTCGAAAAAAGTTGACAGTTGACAGTCGACAGTCGACAGTAGGGGGCCGCGCCGAAGCCCGGTTCTTTTAGACTGTTGACTATGAGCTGTCGACTGTCGACTCCGCAATGAAACGCCTGATCGTCAACGCCGACGACTACGGAAGAACCCCCGGAATCAACGAGGGGACTCTCGAGGCGCACCTGAAGGGGATCGTGACGTCTGCGACAGTCATGATCCTGGAGCATTCGGCACCGGATGGAATTCGCCAGGCTCTCGATCGGGCGCCGCGGCTCTCTCTGGGTCTCCATTTCGTCGTGACGGGCGGCGGTACTCCTGCCGTGGCCTCCCCGTCGGTTCCCACCCTCGCCCCGGGGGGCCGGTTCGTGAAGGATGCGGACGCGCTGCCCCTGACCCTCCCGGCCGATGAGATCCGACGCGAGCTCTCGGCCCAGCTGGCTATTTTCGAAGCGATCGCCGGCCGTCCTCCGACGCACATCGACTCGCATCACCACTCGGCCCTTCATGCCTCGATCCAGGTCGTTTTCGCTGACGTCGCTCGCGAGCGGGGCCTGCCCGTGCGCGCCGCGAGCGCCCGCGCCCGAGAAATCCTGCGGGCCGATGGCCTGGTCGTGCCCGACTGGTTCCTCGAGTCCTTTTACGCCAACGGAGCCACGCGCGAGAACCTGAAGAAACTGGTGGAGAGTCTGCCGGACGGCACCAGCGAGCTCATGTGTCACCCCGGCCACGTCGACGACGAGCTGACCCGCGGCAGCTCTTACTCCGCCGAGCGCGCGCGGGAGATCGAGATCCTCTGCGATCCCGAGATTCCCCAGTTGCTCGACCGGTTCGGCGTCGAGCTGGTGGGGTTCGATCGGCTTTGACGGGGCGGGACTCGGGACTCGGCACTCGGCACTCGAAATCCAAATCGCCCTCGATTCGGGTTTTCTCAGACGCGCGAGCCGCGGCGCGGGCGGCGGCTGAGCATCTGGCCGCGGTGCTGCGGCAGCGGGGTTCGCGCCGGTTGGTCCTGGCTTCGGGACGGACGATGGTGCCGGTTTACCGCGAGCTGGCTCGGCTGCACCGGTCGGGCCGCGCGCCGTTCTCCCGCTGTTCGACGTGGAATCTCGACGAGCTCGCCGTGGCGCCGGAGGATCCGAGGAGCTTTCGAACCTTCATGGAGAAGCATCTCTTTGGCGAAGTCGATCTCGCTCCCGGTCGGATCCATTTCCTTCGCGGCGATGCTCCGGATCGGCCACGCGAGTGCCGGCGATTCGAGCGCGAGCTCGCACGAGCCGGGCGGCCGGACTTGGCCCTCGTCGGCATCGGCGTCAACGGCCATGTCGCGTATATCGAGCCGTCGCGCGCGCTTCCGCCTCGGAGTTCTCCGGTCCGTCTCTCGGCCTCGACAAGACAACGGCTCGCCGAGGACGGCCTCGACCCCGTTCCGCGAGAGGCGCTGACGATGGGCATCGAGACGATTCTGGAAGCCCGCGAGATCGTGCTCGTGGCCATCGGCGAGGAAAAGGCGCGGCCTCTCGCCAGAGCGCTCACGGGCCGAGTGACGCCGCGGCTGCCGGCGTCATTTCTGTCTCTGCATCCGCGCTTGGTCGTATTTGCGGACGAAGCGGCCGCGCGGGCGATTTGACTCGGGCAGATCCCTCGCTTCGCTCGGGATGACATTGAAAGTGGAGGGGCTCGGGATGACAGCGTATTTCGCGATCTGTCATCCCGAGGAGCACAGCGACGAGGGATCTGCTCCGGCCGCTTCGGGGAGGCACCGCTTTTGCTCCGTCTCTTCCCTGGACGTCCACTCGAGGGCGTCCGTGACCAAGGAGTTCTGATGCCAGACAAAGAGACGCTGGAACGAGCGGAAGAAGACAAGCGCGAAGGAAAGTCCCCCAGCACGCAGGCGGGGGAGTTCGTCCGCGAAGAGATGGATCACATTCGCGAAGGCAAACACGGCGCCCGCTCGACAAAGCAGGCGATCGCGATCGGGCTCTCCAAGGCCCGGCGCGCCGGGGTGAAACTGCCGCCGCCGAAGGAGGGAACGGCCTCTTCGGAAACGCGTCAGAAGGCCTCCCGCGATGTCCGCCGCGGAAAGT
>JBKPDV010000186.1:0-31824 GCA_046728075.1 Acidobacteriota bacterium
TTCTCAACGATGCGTAATGGGGATTCACACCCAGGAAAATGAGATCCCAGGAGTGGTCGCCGTAGGCCTTCTCGAGCCAATCGAGGGCGTGATCCTTTTCACCGAGATCGATGTAGATCTGAGCGATGTAGGCAGGTGAGATGTACCGGCTCGCGGCGAGAGTCTTCATCTCTTCGATCGTCTTTAGCGCGTCGGCTCGGCGCCCCGCCGCCGCTTCGGCCTGGCCCCGAAACATCAGGCTCACCGGAGAGGCGGACATGGTCTCCACCGCCTTCTGGAATTCGAGGCGAGCCTCCTCCGGCATCTTCTTCGCCAGGTAAGCCTGCGCGGCGCTGACGTGTCCCGGACCGAAGCTGGTTTTCCGGCCCTCCGAGATCGCCAAGTCGTAATGGCCCGCGAAGAAGTGCGTTCGTGCGATGTTGCCTTCAATGACCGAGGAGAACGGATCGAGATCCCGGGCTCGATGCAATTGCTCGAGGGCTTCGTCGAAGCGGCCTCGGGCCGCCAGGAGAATCCCGTACCAGTGATACGAGGTCGGATAACTGGGATCGAGTCGGATGGCCTTCTTCAATTCTGCTTCGCCGCCCGTCCAGTTCCAGTCGTAGCAGAAAAGAAGGTTCCCGAGCGTCGCGTGTGCGCGCGCGAGGCCGTTGTCGATCTCGAGCGCCTTCACCGCGGCGGCCCTCGACTTGGGAAAGGAATCGCGCGGAGACATGAGGCTGTAACTGCTCAGGACCGCATAGACGTCCGCGAGACCGGCGTAGGCGAGCGCGTAGCTTGGATCCTTGTCGATGGCCCTATTGAAGTAGTCGATGCTCTCCTGAAGAGCCGCCGGCGTCCTTTTTTCCCACGCGTGCCGGCCTCTGAGATAGAGCTGGTAGGCCTCGGTGCTCTCGGTGTCGCGTTTCGCGAGCTTCTTCTTCTCTTCTCCCGTCAGCCGAAGGCGCAGTTTCTCGGAGATTTCTTTGGCGATCGCCTCTTCAACGACCTGGACGTCCGCGAGCTTTCGGTTGTAGTGATCTCCCCAGAGCTGCGCGCCGGTGGCGACATCCACCAGATCCGCCTGGACATCCAGCAGGTCGCCCCTCTGAAGGACTTTTCCCGAAAGAACCGCGCGGACGTTCAACTCCCTCCCGACCTTCTGAGGATCCGTATCCCGCCCCTTGTACCTGAAGGCAAGTGTCCGAGCCGCGACCCTCAGCTGCGGCACCTGGGACAAGGTATTGATCAAGCTTTCGCTGATTCCGTCGCTCAAATACTCCGCGCTCGGATCGGGCGTCGCGTTGACGAACGGGAGAACGGCGATCGAATCGATCTCCCCGCCCCGCGGGCGAAGCCGCAGGACGGCCACTACGGCGAGCGCCAGCGCGATCCCGGCCGCGACGAGCAGAGGGCGCCCGAGCCGCCCGAGAGGTGCCGGACGGGTGCCGGGCAGAGTCGCGGGGCTCGACACGTCCGAAATCGTCTCGAGATCGAAGGCGAGATCCCGCGCGGACTGAAATCGCTCTTCAGGATTCTTCTCGAGGCAATGTCGAACGACACGATCCAGACCGGGAGCCAGACCCGGGCGCGTCTGCGACAACTCCGGCGGATCCTCCTTCAAGATCGCCGACATCGTGTCGGCCGCCGAGTCTCCGTGAAAAGCCCGCTTTCCCGAGAGCATCTCGTAGAGGATCGCGCCGAAGGAGAAGATATCGGAGCGCGAATCGGCCGGCTTGCCTCGAACCTGCTCGGGTGACATGTAACCGAGCGTGCCGAGGACCACGCCGGGCTCGGTCCCGCGAGAGGCCGTCGGCAGGTTGGTCCCGGAGCCCTGATCGCTTTCGGGCTGCGTCAGCTTGGCCAGTCCGAAGTCGAGGATCTTCACCCGCCCGTCCCGGGTCACGAAAATGTTCTCGGGCTTCAGGTCGCGGTGGACGATTCCCTTCTCGTGCGCGGCCGCCAGACCGTTGGCGATCTGGAGGGCATGGCCGAGCGCCTTGCGCGGAGTGAACGCGCCTCCCGCCAGACGAGCTCTCAGGGTCTCGCCTTCGAGCAGCTCGGACACGACGTACGGGGACCCGTCGTGGGTGCCCAGGTCGTAGATCGCCAGGATGTTCGGATGGTTCAGGACTCCGGCGGCGCGCGCTTCCTGCTCGAAGCGTCGCAATCGGTCGGCGTCTTTCGAGAGTCCGGAGGGAAGAATCTTGATTGCCACTTCGCGTCCGAGACGCTCATCTCTGGCGCGGTAAACCTCTCCCATGCCGCCGGCGCCGAGCAACCCGACGATCTCGTAGGGCCCCAGACGGGAGCCGGCCGCCAGCGTCATCGCGATCTCGTATTGGTCTTGGTCAGTCCTTCACCCGGGCTTTCGCGCGGCGGGAGGATTCTACTTCGCGCAGAGGCGACGCCTTCGCAGTTGAGAGAGAATCGATGAGGCAGGAGGTGTCGGAATGAGAGTGTCGTCAGCCTTGCGGTCGGTCTTTCTTCTCTTCTTCGTTGCGGTCACCGGCGCGGCCAGTCCGCAGGACAAGACCTCGCCCGCGGCGCCGGGAAAGACGCCGGCGCCCTCGCCTCAGGCGACGGCCACGGACGTGCACGCGAGATACGAGCCCCCCTCGGGACCGGGAGCCGGTCAGGCCTTCTTGAAAACATTCGAGGGAGAGTGGACCGTCGAACGCAACTTCTACCCTCCCTCGGGCGGAGCTCCGAGCCGGGCGACCGGGGAGTGCACGCAGAAAATGGTCAAGGATGGGCGCTTTCTTCAATCCGACTTCACGTTTCATCAGGACGGAAAGACTTCGACCGGCACGGGAATCAGTGGGTTCGATCCGCAGACCGGCCTTTTCACGACCTTCTGGTTCGATTCCCGGTCCACCCGGTTCTCGGTTCGGCAGAGCCACGAGCCTTTCGACGGCAAGCGGATCGTCCTCTATAGCGCTGCGGTGGGAGAAGCGCCGACGCGCAGCTCGCGCACCCTCTCGTACCTCGAAGACAACGGTCGCAAGCTGATTCACCGGCAGTACAACCCGGCCCCGGAGGGGAAGGAACACCTCTTGATGGAGCTGATCCTGACGCGCAAGGAGAAGTAGCGGAACGAGGAGAGCGGTGCCGGGTCTGTGACCGACCCGGCACTGATCGTGCGATCAGCCTTCGAATCTCGCCATCCCGAGTTCGGGTGCTCTTCGAACGCGAACCTCGCCTGAAGTTGAGACTGCCTGCCCGGCTCGACGTTAGCGACACCACCGAGCGGCAGACCGAAGGTCGAGAGCGGAAAACTCCACGGATCGTTTCCGTAAAACGCCCTTGTAACCAGGATCAGAACACGAGCCGGGCCGAAAACTGGAACATCCGCGGCGGGTCGACGTTGGCGAACGCAGGGATCGCGGTCGAGGCCGTGCCCACGGCGACGAGCTGGCCGAACGTGGCGCCCGGGGTTTCCGTGTTGCCGTAGACCGTCTGCCCGCGGCCGAGGTAGTTTCCGTGATTGGTGAGGTTGAAGCCCTCTACCCTGAGCAGAACGCTCAGGCCTCCTCCCAGCCTCACCGGACCCTCGATGAAGGCGGAAACGTCGGCGGTCGGGCTGCCTCGGAATGCCGACTTGCCGATCACCACTCCGTTGACGACGGGGCGATCGTTGTTCGCGCCGTCGCCGTTGTTGTCGACGCCCGTGGTGGCGTTGAACGGACGCGCCGACGCGAGCTGGGTCAGGGTGCCGACCCGGATGTCGTACGGCAGCCGATAGGCAAGCGCGATGACCCCGCGATGACGCTGATCGAGCACGCTCGGCCCACGCTCGACCTCGCCCAGCCGCGCGATGTTGCCGTCGTTGGGACCGATGCCGTTGCCGTCCGGCTCTGTGGTGTTGGTCGCCTTGGACAGCGTGTAGCTGATACTGCCGTCCAGCTTCGAGCTGTGGTAGCTGAGATTGGTCTGGAGGCCGTCGTAGTCGGCTTCGCCGAGATTCATGAGCACGTTGACCTGGCGCACTCCGCCATTGACCGGCAGGATGGCACGGGTGGCATTGGCCTGGGCCACGGTCCTCGTCTGCCCTGGCGCCGTGCGATCGAAGGGCGCGGGGGCGTTCAGGTCCACCGTGCGATCGATGTTGTCCAGATGCTGGTGCACGTAGTCCATGCCGAAGACGAGCCCCGCTGCGAACTGGTGCTCGGCTCCGATGGAGATCACCTGGCTGCGGGGGTTCACGAGCTTGTCGGGATAGTTCGGGAGCAGGTCGAAGTTCAACCCGTACTTCGCGAACTGGGCCTCGTAGAACGCCCGCTGGCCCGCCTGGATCGTGATGTCGCGGGCCGGCAGCTGGGACGGAGGCAGCGTCGCCGGATTGAACGAAATCGGGACGCACGTGAGGCAGGCCGGGAACCCGAACTGCCCGGGGACGGCGGTGTAGGTCGTCAGCCCGTCCAGCCCGTTCACCAGATAGCTGGCGACGACGTTGGAGCGGATCTGCGTGTAGTACATGCCGTAGCCGCCGCGGATCGCCGTCCGCTGGTCGCCTCCCGGGTGCCAGCCGAAGCCGACGCGCGGGGCCAGGTTCGTCGTGGCGTCGGTCAGGCTCTGATAGTCGTAGCGGAGCCCGAGGTCGACCGTGAGGTCGGGGTGCAGGCGAAAGCTGTCGTTCACGAACCCGGCGACGAGCCACTGCGAGAGATCGTAGCTGTGGATCCCGAAGTCGATGGGCTGGGTGTAGTTCTGCACGTCGTTCAGGGTCAGCTGGTCCAGGGGCGCGGTCGTTGCCGTCTTGAACGTGAACGTGCCGAGGATCGCGGTGCCCGGCTCGCTGCCCGTCCCGCCCGAGTTGTGGCGGGCCACGCTGACGCCGATGCGGAGCGAGTGCTTGCCCAACGACCACGAGACCGTGTCCGAGCCCTGGAACTGGCGGCTGACGAGGTCGGAGGACCGCGACTGTCCGACGGTGAACGGCACGGTCCCGGCGCGCGTGTAAACGGTGGACAGGTCCTGCGCTTCCCAGAGCGTGACGGGATCGTTGTCGAGGTAGGCGACCCGCGCCTCGTTCAAGAGGGTCGGGGAGAGCACCGCCGTGTGGTTGAGCTGGGCCGTCAGGGCCCGCCGCGAATACTTGCGGGCAACGCTCGGCGCGCTCGTGCCGCCCACGGCGTCCTGGGGGTTGTCGTCATAGAACCGGTCGACATTGAAACGGAACATCAGGTTCTGGCTCTGGGTGAGCTTCTGGTCCAGCCGCGCGTTGACGAGCGTCTGGCGGTAGTGCCCCGTGTATTCGAGGCTGCCGTCCGCCGGCAGGACGAACGCCGGCAGCGTGCTCGAGAGTTGGGCCGTTCGATCCTGGGCCGTGTAGTCTGCCGCGACGAAGAAGAAGGTCTTGTCCTTGACGATCGGCCCGCCGATCGAGACGGAACCCTGGTTCAGCGTGTCCGGGATGTCCACCGGGCTGATGGACCCCAGGGTGGCGGGAGCGACGCAGCTCGACACGGACCCGGGGCAGAAGTTATCGGTCGAAAACGACTTGGCCTGCCAGTCGCCAGGACGGAACATGTAGAGCGCATCGCCGTGCAGATCGTTCGTGCCCGACTTGGTGACGGTGTTGATCGCAGCGCCGGAGGTCCAGCCGTACTCCGCCGAGAACGAGTCCGAGAGCACCGCCATCTCCTGGACGGCGCTGATCGGAATGGTGGCGACCGACACCTGCCGGCCCCACCCTTCGTCGTTGGTCGCGCCGTCGAGTGTGAACGTGGTGGCGCGGCGCGAGCCCACGCCCGTGACGAAGTACGTCGAGTTGACGAAGAGATCTCCGGTCCCCTTCCCCTGCCGGAACGCCGAATTCAGGAGGGGCAGCGCCGACACCTTGCGGCCGAGGATCGGGGTCTCGTCGATCCGCTCGGGGTAGAGCCAGATGCCCAGATGCGGATCCGCGCGCACACCTTCGGCGGTGCCGTAGACGGTGACTTCGCTCTTGGTCCCGGCGACCTCGAGCTTGACCTTCACCTTGGCCTTTTCACCGGCCTGGAGCAGGAGGTCCGTGACGTCGTGGGCGGTGAAGCCCTCCAGGACGACGCCGACCTTGTACTTCCCGGTCAGAGGGAGGGCGCCGAAGATGACCGAGCCGTCGGGGCCGGTGGCGGCCTGGCGCACGGCCCCGGTGGCTGTATTGGTGATCGTCACGGCGGCGCCGGGCACGAGCGCGCCCGACGGGTCGCTCACGACCACCGTGATAGCCGCGTTGTTGGGCGACTGCGCCGGCGCGGGTAAAGCGGCCAGCAGGACGCCGGCCAGAATGAGTAAAGTGCGCTTCATCACGATTCTCCGTTTCTTTTCGTCTTGACTCGACCAGAGGCCGTCGCGGACGAACACGGGCGACGGCGTCTCCGGTCTCGTCTTCTCCTCATCCAAAGATTTCGCCGGCCCGCCGCGAATCGAGCGAGCCGCGAAAGGAAACGAGGGAGAGGATCAGATCCGAAGCGGTCGAGTCAGGAAGGCAGGCCGAGAGGCCGGAAGAACGAGCGGAAACGGCGAGGGAACGATCCTCCGCAGGAGCGGGCCCCTCGCCGCCCGTTCGCAAGAAGCGGCGGCACCGCCGGGAAGGAGCGCCTCCTTCGCGGGATCGATCGAGACGCGGAAAGAGGGCGGCCGGTCGAAAGCGTCGGGCGCGATTCCGTCATCCGGCGGAGCGCCGCACGATGTCGCGATAACCCAGATCTCCCCGCGATGGAGGCGAAGAGTCGATCCCGCGGCCGCGCTCCGGCCCGGCTCGATCTCGAAAGAGTCGCTCTCGAGCGAGATCTCCTCGCGCCCTTCCACGCCGACGCGCAGCGCAAGGCGAGCGTCCCGCGTCGAAAGGTTGGGAACGACCCACTCATAGAAGCCCGACTCGGGCGACAGGCTCTCGGTCAGGCGCACCGAGAAATGCTGTCCACCGTCGAGCGAAAGCAGGAGCTCCGCTTCTTCCGCGCCGGCCGGAAGGCCGGACCAACGGATCGCGGCTCTTTCTCCGGCCTTCACCGGCCCGTGACCGAAAGTGGAGACCGCGAGCCGCGGCTCCGCCAGGCAGGGCGCCGCCAGGATCAAGAGCGAAACGAATGCCGTCGGGTAGGCACGCACGGTGGCAAAAGGCTAACCGGACGGCCCGCCCACGTCAATTCCTAACCCTCGCGCTTGTGAGCGGGCGAAGCGGCCTGTAGCCTTGCTCTTGTCGTTGAAGCCATGAGGATCCCCCCGCCGCTCTGCGGTGTTTCCAGGGAAATGCCGGGAAGAATTACCTGGCTCTCGATTCTTGTCTCGCTTTTGGCGCTGCCGCTCGCCGGGCAGGACCGCCCCGGCGCCTACCGCGAAGAGGCCCGGGTCGAGCGGGTCGTGGTCGATGCCTACGTTCTGAACTCCCGCGGAGATCCGATCCCGAACTTGATGGCTCACGATTTTCGCCTGCGTGTGGATGGCAAGCCGGTCGCAATCGAATCCGCCGAGTGGATTCCCGCGGATCGTCCGGAGGCCCTCCCGTTCCTGGTGCGCTCCCCTTCCGGCGCCCTCCTCCCGACGGCGCCGGAAATGCCGCCGGGACGTCTCCTGATCTTCTTCTTCCAGACAGACCAATTCGTCAAAGCGCGGCTCCACGGTCTGATGCGCATGGCTCTCCAGGCGCGCCAGATGCTGGACACCCTTCTTCCGACCGACCGCGTCGCGGTCCTGTCGTTTGACTCCCACCTGAAGCTCCGCCAGGACTTCACGGCCGACCACGTCAAGCTCGAACGCGCGATCCGAAAGGCGATCCTGACCGGTCCGCCTCCCGATCCGGATCCCGAGGCCTTCCCTTCCCTCGCGCGCTCGTTCGATTTCCTCGCCGCCAGGAAAGCCATCACACCCGAGAAAGCGCTCGCGATCATCTCCAAGGCCGCCATCCCGATCGTGGGCGCCAAGTCGATGGTGTTCTTCGGCTGGGGCCTGCAGACGATCGGGGGCGCGTCGGGTCCGAATCTCAAGGACACGCGCGATTTCCGCGAGGCGGTTCCGGCTCTGACTGCCGCCCGCATCTCGATTTTCACGCTGGACATCACTGACGCCGATTATCACTCGCTGGAAGGGACTCTCTGGAACATCTCCGACATCACCGGCGGGACCTACGAGAAGACGCACATCTTTCCCCGCCTGGCGATCGAACGCGTGAGTCGCGCGATCTCGGGCCACTACGAGATCGTGTTCGCCAAGCCCAACCTCCCGCAGGGCTGGCACGGCATCGACGTCGCGCTCGTTGCCCACAAGGGTCGCATCCTCGCCCGCGCCGCGTACGAGGATTGATCCGCTATAATTCGGTCAGCGCTCAAGACAATTCGACGAGGAGAAACCTATGCGACGAGTCTTAGTCGCTCTCGGCCTGCTTTTCGCTTCTGTGCTGTTCGCTGCGGACCCGAAGGATTGCGTCAGCCTCTCGGCGCGGCAGGACAACGACGTGTCGAGTCCGTCCGGTGTACGCGTGACCGTCAACGGATACAACCGCTGCAATGAAGAGTTCGACGGTTACAGCTATCGCTTCAAAGTCAATGCGATCGGGACCGGAGGTAAGGTCATCGCGAGTCAGGCCGGAACCTTCGGCGGGACCATCGCGCCGGGCGGGCGGGTCGAGACAAAGGTGTTCGTCCTCTGCGACCCAGACCGCGTCCGTTCCATCACAGTCGAAGCGCACTAAGAGCTTTTCGAGCTAGGGCTTCCCTCCGCGCGCCCTGCCTCGCCGGGGGACGGGAGCCCTCGTCCTCTCGGACCTGAGGGCTCGGGAGGAGGCCCCAAATCTCGTTGACACCTTTCCGGCTGCTCGGATAGGTTTCGCCCAACTCCAGGAACGAGCGCGCTAGAAGATCGATGAGTCGCAGGGAATTCGGTCCGGAATTCGGCGAATCCGCCAGACCGCGCTTGTTCGCGGCCGCCGCTCTCCTCCTCGCGGCAGCGTTCGTTGCTGCGACGGTCTGGGGGCGAAGCAGCGACGACCGCCCCGCAGCGCCGGACGCCTCCAAGTCCGACGAATCCGCCAACCCGAGCCTCGACACACACCGCGCTGCGCCGCTCGCGCATGCGAGCCCTGCGCAGAAACTCTCGGGACCCTTCACACGCGGAAACCTGGTCGTTTACCGCGTGGGCAATGGCAGCGCTGCATTGACCTCCAGTGCGACGCCCGTCTTTCTCGATGAATACACGATGTCGGGCGGCTCGCCGGTGAACTCGGTCGCCCTGCCGACGACGGTGAACGGCTCCAATCGACGTCTGACGGCCAACGGCGTGGCCGCCGGCGAAGGATTGATGACGTTGTCCAGGGACGGCCAGTACCTGACGGCAACCGGGTACGACGCGGACGTCGGAACGGCAAACGTCACGGCGTCGGCCTCCTCGACTGTCAATCGGGTCGTCGCCCGCATCGACGCGAGCGGAGCGGTCGACACGACAACCGCGCTCACGGACGCCGCGGACGGAGCCATGCCCCGGAGCGCGACGAGCACCAACGGAACGGATCTCTGGATCGACGGGGGGACCGGAGGAATTCGATATACGACGCTCGGCTCGACGACGTCGACTCAGTTGAGCACGACGGTAACGAATCTCCGGCAGACGAACATTTTTGGCGGGCAGCTGTATGTGTCGAGCTTCTCCGGGTCGGTGCATCTGGGAACCGTGGGGAGCGGGACGCCCACGACGTCCGGGCAGACCATCACCAACCTTCCCGGTTTTCCAACCACCGGCAGCCCGCAGAGCTTTTTTTTCGCCCACTTGAGCTCCAGCGACGCCGGACTCGACACGGTCTATGTCGCGGATGACAACGGTGCCGGTACCGGCGGGATCCAGAAGTACTCGCTCGTGGGCGGCGCGTGGACGGCCAGCGGGACGATCACATCGACGGCCGGTCTGCACGGCCTTACCGGTTTCGCCGTCAGCGGCACCGCCCACTTGTTCGCGACCAGCCCCGGCGCCCTCTTTGCCCTGACCGATTCCTCCGGCTATAACGCGAACATCACGGGCACGCTGGTGACTCTAGCGACGCCCTCCCCCAACGAGGAGTTCCGCGGTGTGGCTTTCACGCCGTCGGGTCCAGGATCTTTCACATTCACCCCGATCGAGTTTCCCGGGGCCATCCAGACGGTGCCGGGCGGGATCAACAGTCTCGGCCAGATTGTGGGCACCTACATCCTTCCCGCTGGAGCCCGCCACGGTTTCCTGGACGTCGGGGGAAGTTTCACCAGCTTCGACGATCCCAACGCGACCGTCGGGACGGAAGGCAGCGACATCAACACGTCGGGTCAGATCGCGGGAAGCTACGACTTCACCGATCCGGACCATCCGTTCGAGGGAGCTCACGGCTTCCTGTTGAACGGCGGCATCTTCACTGCCATCGACTTCCCGGCGGCCGGCGTGACCAGCACGACTCCGGATGGAATCAACGACTCGGGAGACGTCGTCGGTGTCTATCGCACAAACAGCCCGGGCAGCGGCTTTCTCTTCTCCGGAGGTTCCTACACGACCGTGAACGTCCCGTCTCCGGCCTGCTGCACTCATGCCAACGGAATCAACAACGCGGGGCAGATCGTCGGCCAGTTCAATGTTCCCGACGATACGGCCCCTCACCAGGGCTTCCTTAAGACGGGCGGCACGTTCACCACGATCAATTATCCCGGCGCGACGGACACGACGCTTCAGGGCATCAACAATCTCGGCGACATCGTCGGAGACGCCCAGACATCGAACGCGACCTTCGGTTTTCTTCTCACGGGCGGCAACTTTTTCACGATCGCTCCGCCGGCAGCGATCGCCACGGCGGTGGGAGCGATCAACGACCAGGGTCAGATCGTCGGCCTCTATCAGGATCAGAGCTCGCTCCTCCACGGCTTCCTGGCGACGAGGGTGACACCCACGCCGACACCGACCCCGACGAGCACGCGGACGCCCACGAACACACCGACGAGCACAGCTGTCCCACCGACGAACACGCCGACGCTGTCGCCGACGAACACCCCAACGCTCACCGCTACGAATACCCCGACTCCGACGCCCACCACCACACCGACGGCAACCCCAACCAACACCCCGACCAGCACCGCAACGAATACTCCCGTTCCCCCGACCAACACAGCGACACCGACGCCGACGAACACGGCGACGAATACGCCGACTCAGACCCTGACCAGCACCCCGACAGCGACCGCAACCAATTCTCCGACGGGCACCGCTGTTCCGGCGACAAACACGCCGACACTTACTTCGACGGCCACACCGACGAACACGGCGACGAATACGCCGACTCAGTCCCCGACCAGAACGCTCACGGCGACAGCAACCACAGCGACAAGCACGCCTACCCAGACTCCCGTTCCCGCGACGAATACGCCAACAGCCACGAGAACTCCAACTCCAACAACCAGCACTACGCCGGGGCCGGCATCGACCGGCGCCCTGGGAATGGGCTTCTGGAAGAACAAGAACGGCCAGACCATTATCCGAGGCGGATCATCGACGGCCGGCGTGTGCAACTCGGGCACCTGGCTGCGCCAATACGCGCCCTTCCGTGACCTGCCCGGCACGGCGAGCTGCGACCAGGTCGCTGCCTATGTTGCCAACGTGATCGATGTCGCCAACGGCGCCACGATGAACACCATGCTCAAGGCGCAGATGCTGGCGACCGCGCTCGATGTCTACTTCAGCGATCCGGCGCTCGGCGGCAACAAGATCAACGCGTCCGCGCCCATCGGCGGCATCCGGATCGATCTGACGAGCGACCAAGCGGCATTCGGCGGCTCGAGCTGCCTGACCGTGTCGCAGATGCTGGCCTATGCCGCCAGCCAGTCCAATGTCGGAGGCTCCGTGTGGTACGGCAACGTGAAAGCCGTTCAGGAGCTGGCCAAGGATGCCTTCGATGCCATCAACAGCCGGCTGGCTTTCACCTGCGGCTAGCGCGCACGCCCAGTCCCGGCGCATCGGTCGTCCGCATGCGGCCTCGCTCGATCACGAAACCGCTTTGCGCGACGTCCCGCGCCAGATCGAGGCTCCCGTCCAGGTCGAGATAGCGGGTCGCGGGAGAGGCGAACGCGGCGTGGAGGGCGGCCGCGATCGAGATGCGGCTCTCGTCCATGCAGCCCCACATCAGATCGATGCCGGACGCCTCGGCAATCGCGGCTATGCGCAGGGCAGGACGAATACCGCCGCACTTCATCAGCTTGATGTTGAAGATTCCGCAGGCGCGCGGCGAAGCGGCCAGCGCGAGGGCGTCTCTGTCGTCTAACAGGCTCTCGTCCGCCGCGATCCGCTCCTTCCAGGCCGTGGGCAGCTCGCGCATTGCATCGACCGCGCCGGCCTGCATCGGCTGTTCGACGAACTCCAGATCGAGCGAGGCCGTTTCTTCGAAGAACCGGATCGTCTCCTCCCGCGTGTATCCCTGGTTTGCGTCGACGCGGACGAGGACATCCGGCCCGATCGACTCGCGCAAGCGGACCAGGTGCTCCAGGTCTCCTTCCAGGTCCAGTCCCGTCTTCACCTTCAGGATCGAGAAGCCCAGGCCCAGGCACCGGTGCGCCTCGACCAGGGTTTCCTCGACTCCCTGGATTCCGATCGTGATCGAGGTGGGGAGCTCGAAGTGAACGCGGCCGAGCACGTCGGCGAGCGGCCGCTCGAGATCCTGCGCGAAGAGGTCGTGGAATGCCATGTCGATCGCGGCCCGCGCGGCCGGGGCGTCGGGAATCCTCAACTTCGCCTCGCCGCAGAGAACCGCGACTTCCCTGATATCGCGGCCAACGAGCCAACCGAGGTTCTCCTCGCCGAGGCTCGCGCGGCAGATCTCGAGCGTCTCCCCTGTGACCCGCGGCTCCGGCGAGGCGGCGCCAAGCCCGACTCGACCGGAATCCGTCCGGATCTCGACGACGACGTTGGAAACGGAATCGATCTTTCGAAACGCGATCGTATACGGGCGCGTCAGGCCGAGCTCCTCGGTCCGGGTCTCGACCGAAACGATCTTCACTGGCCTTTTTCGGAGTCCACGAAGTCCTGCACCGCGGTCACGAGCGATCGAACTCCTTCCTCGAGCGGCAGGGCCACGGGAATCCGAAGCTCGGTCTCGAGCCGGCTGCGCTCCTTTCGCAGACGCTCGATCATCAATCCCTCTCCGTTCAAGGCGAGGCCGAGCGTGCGTGCCCCGAGCAGGCGCAGCAGCTCGATCTCCTCCGCGACGGGCGGGATCTGCAGCCCCTCTTCCTCGAAACCCTCGAAGCAGAGTCGCGCGGGCGCATGCTGCAGGATGACTCCGCGGGCTCCGGCCGAGACGACGAGCTCGGATCCGCACGGCCCGGACGGGTTTCGCAGCGAGGACTGACCTTCCAGAAAGATCACGTCGGGAGACCGCTCCCGCGCGCAGGAGAGAATCGCGTGCTCGAGCTCCCCGCAGACGAAGTCGTTGGGCAGCGCGTCGAGCACGATCCCGTATGGCGCTCCCTGGAGCCACCCGGTCTGGCCCGTCGAGATCCACTCGGCCTTGATTCCCGACAGGCGGCAGGCCTCGACCATCATGCGCGTGGTCGTCCGCTTGCCGATCGCGCAATCCGTCCCGAGCACGGCGACCCTCGGCGTCTTCAACCGGGTGATCTCGCCGGTCCAGAAGTGGAGATCTCCGCTCGGCCGCACCTTCCGGACATCCGTAATCGTCACTCCGTTCAACCTTGCCACCTCTGCGAGAAGAGAGTCCTCGGAAGCAAGCTCGTGAAGCCCATTGACGATAGAGATGCCGAGCTCGAGCGCCTCGGCGAGGCTGGCACGCAGCTCCGGCGGAAGTCTTCCGCCGTGCGTGGCGACGCCGAGAATGGCGTAGTCCGGCTTCTCCGGAAGCCGCTCGAGAGCCTCGGTCAGCGACTCGAAGATCGGGATCCCGCGCGGCTGCCCGTCCAGGATCTCCCCAGCGTCGCGTCCCGCGGTCGGCGGATCGATCACGCCCACGATGCGATACCGGTCCGTGCCCCGCACGAGCCCGTGCGCCGTCTTCCCGTTGGTCGTCGCGAAGAAGCCGTTGCAGAGGATGACCGCCGTGCCGTCCACGCCCCATTATTGCCAATCTTTCGCCGACTTCGCGCTCGCCGAAGCCGCAGGACCGGAGATAACATGGCGAAATGGAGGTCCCCTGAATCCTCTTCGAGCCAGCCTCGCAAGAAGAGTCGGGCTTCTGATCCTCGCCGGGACAGCGGCGGTGGGGATCACTGCACTCATGGCGCAGGCCAGATCGGGAGTGCTGGACGGAAAGACCTTCGCTGGCGAGTACGGAAAAACAGGGAAGAAGGCAGAAGGAAAAGACGAGCTGATCTTCAAAGACGGCCGGTTCCGATCGACAGCCTGCGATCCGTACAAGTTCGGCGATGCCGCCTACACCACGACCCCGGATGGGGGCGCCGTCCAGTTCGAAGCGGAGACCGAGAGCCCGAAGTACGGACGCATGAAGTGGTCCGGGAGAGTCCAGGGCGACCTCCTCGAGGGCACCTTCACCTGGACCAAGAAAAACAACAAGACCGTGGATTACTGGATCAAGGCCACGCGCAAGGGATAGAGAGAATGTGTTGCAGTGACCTCATGAAAGGCGGCATGAGTCGCAGATTCGTCCTCCCCGCCGCCGCGCTTCTGCTGGCCGCTGCCGGGCTCGCGCAGGTGAAGCAGCCCTGGATCGGAAACCCGGCGCCCTCCTTCAGCCTCTCGACCCTCGACGGAAAGAAGCTCGCCCTCTCGGACCTCAAGGGCAAGCTCGTGGTGCTTCACTTCGGCGCGGGTTGGTGACCCTTCTGCAATGCGGAGGCTCCGCATCTCGAGGCGTTGTTCCAAAAATATAAGGGTCGGGGCGTGCAGGTCGTCGTGATCGACGTCAAAGAGACGAAGGAGAAGACGGAGGAATACGCGAAGCGGTCAGGGTTCTCCTTCCCGGTGCTGCTCGACAGCGACGGGAAGGCGGCGACGAGCTATGCACCGCCCGGGGCCCAGCCGGATCTCCCCAGAGACCAGGTGCCGATCGCCGCGAACCTGATTCTCGACCGCGACGGAAGGATCGGATTCTACTCGCTCCTGGACACGGCGAGCTTCGATGCCAAGCTGGTGGCCTTGACCGCTCGGCTCGAAGAGCTTCTCTCAGCAAAGTAAGTGACTCTCTTGCGGACGGGCGTGGCTCTCGCCGTCGGGTTCTTAGCGACCGCCGCGCGGGCCGGGGAACAAAGGCCTGTTGTGACTGTGGAACCTTCCGCGGCGGTGTCGATCACCGCAGGAGCCTCGTCCGAAGCGCGATTCGTCATTCTCGTGGCGGACGGTTTCCATCTTCAGGCCAATCCGGCGAGCGAGAAGTATCTCGTCGCGACGGAGCTCGAAATGGCCAAGACGTCGGAAGTCTGGCCGGGAAGGCCCGTCTATCCTCCCGGACGGCCCTACCGCCTTCGGGGCGCCTCGAGCGATCTGACGACCTACGAGGGCCGTTTCGAGATCCGCCTGCCGATCACGGCCTCGGCGAAAGCCAAGCCAGGAGCCGGTGCTCTCACCGGAAAGCTCCACTACCAGGCCTGCGACGCGAAGACATGCCTCTTTCCCTCCTCCGTGCCTGTGGAGCTCAAGGTCACTGTCGTGGCATCGAAGTCGAGCAGCAGGTAACAGCCAACGGCGGCGGCGCCTTGACTGGCGATCGAGAAAGAGGATATACAGGCCAAATGAGCCTGTGCCCGGCCCTCCGCAGCAACGGCACGTCGATGTGTTGTTGTCCCCGTTGCGGGAAAGGAGCGCCCGGAGCCTGATCACTCTCTAAGAAACAGTTCCAGCAGCTTTCAAGACCCGCAACGGTGTAGCCGGAGCGGGTTTTTTGTTTCCCGCTCCCAAGCGCCGGAAGGGTCAGGAGGATGACACGATGGACCCTGACCGACCGATCGCGATCTTCTACGAGCACCCGCATTGGTTCGAGCCCCTCTTCGCGGAGCTCACGCGGCGGGAGATTCCGCATCTAAAGATCGACGCCGGGAGCCATGAGTTCGACCCGGCGCGGGTCGAGGACTTCTCTCTCCTTTTCAACCGGATGAGTCCGTCGGCCTGGAAACGCGGCCGAGGCGAAGCGATTTTCTTCACGCACGATTACATCGGGCACCTGGAGAGCCGCGGGCTTCCAGTGTTCAACGGCTCGAAAGCCTTCGCGCTGGAGACGAGTAAGGCTCTGCAGGTGTCGCTCCTGGAACGACTCCGACTGCCGGTCCCGCGCACGGTCGTGGTCAATCGCTCGGCGCTCCTTCCGCGGGCCGCGCGGCATTTGGCTTTTCCGCTCATCGTCAAGCCGAACGTCGGAGGCAGCGGGGCCGGCATCATCCGGTTTGACGGAATGCTGGAGCTCGTCGCCGCCATCGAGAGCGGCGCCGTCTCCGGCGGCCTGGATGGAACGCTGTTGCTTCAGGAATATCACCCGCCGCGCGGCCGCTCGATCGTGCGTGTCGAGACGCTCGAAGGAGGCTATCTCTACGGCATCCGCATTCACCTGGAGGAGGGCGCGGGCTTCGACCTCTGCCCGGCCGATGTCTGCAAGACCGTCGACGGCGCGGATCTGGTCAGCGCCGCCTGCCCTGTCGGCGCCGCCAAGGTGGGTCTGACGGTGGAGGCGTACGAGCCTCCTCCCGAAGTCATTCGGCAGGTGGAGCGGATCGCGCAGGCGGCGGACCTCGATGTCGGCGGAATCGAGTATCTCGAGAGCGACCGGGACGGGCGCCTCTACTTCTACGACATCAACGCCCTATCCAACTTCGTGGCCGATCCGGTTCGCGTCGTTGGTTTCGATCCGACGCAACGGCTGGTGGACGTCCTGCTGTCGCGCGCGGGCATCGAGGAGGCCGGCGAGCCGGCGGTCGCGGCCGGAGGGGGGCGGTCATGAGCCTTCGCTTTGGCTATTGGCTTCCCGTCTTCGGCGGCTGGCTGCGAAACGTCGAAGAGGAGGGCATGCCCGCGACGTGGGAATACGTTCGGGATCTGGCGATACGAAGTGAGCGGATCGGCTTTGATCTGACGCTGATTGCCGAGCTCAACCTGAACGACATCAAGGGACCGGAAGCTCCGGCGCTCGATGCCTGGACGACGGCGGCGGCGCTCGCGGCCGTCACGCGGCGGCTGGAGCTGATGGTCGCGGTCCGTCCCACGTTCCACCACCCGGCTCTTTTCGCCAAGCAGGCGGCCAACATCGATCAAGTGAGCGCTGGCCGGCTGGCCTTGAATGTCGTTTCCTCGTGGTGGAAAGACGAGTCCACTCAGCACGGCCTTCCCTTCGACGAGCACGACAAGCGATATGAACGGACCGAGCAATGGCTGACTGTGGTCAAGGGGATGTGGAGTCAGCCGCGCTTCTCCAACACGGGGCCTTTCTATCGAATCCAGGAAGCTCTCCTCGAGCCCAAACCTGCTCGGCGGCCCTGGCCCACGATTTACGCCGGGGGCGAGTCGGAGGCGGCTAAGAACCTGATTGCGAGGGAGTGCGACGCATATGTGATGCACGGAGATCCGCCCGCGACCATCGCGCGGAAGATTGCCGACATGGTGCAGCGTCGCGAACGACTCGCGCCGGCGGCGCGGCCGCTTCTCTTTGGGGTCTCTGGATTCGTCGTGTGCCGGGATACGCACGAGGCCGCGCGTCAGGAGGTCTCGCGAATCACCGACGTCCGCGCCAGCGCCCGCGGCTATGCCAATTACGAACAGTGGATCTCGGGCACGAAGCTCGAGCAGCGAGTCAGTCTGGAGGATTACTCCGTGTCCAACCGAGGACTCCGCTCCGGCCTCGTCGGCACGCCCGAATCGATCGCCGAGAGGCTCGACGCCTTCGAGCGCGCGGGCGTGGATTTGACCCTTCTCCAGTTCTCGCCTCAGGCGGAGGAAATGGAGCGCTTTGCCGAGCGGGTCATCCCGCTCGTGCGGAGGCAGGAGCGAGAGGTAGTCGCTTGAGCGCCGCTACGGTCTCCGAAGCGGACCCTCCGGTCCACGAGCTGATCGCTCGGCGCCGCAGCCCGCGAGCGTTCGATCCCGACCGGGACGTCTCGCGCGAGGCGATTCTCTCGCTGCTCGAGGCCGCGCGTCTCGCCCCCTCTTCCTTCAACGAGCAACCGTGGCGCTTTCTCGTCTTCGACGGGGGGAACAGAAGCGGCCTCGAGCAGGCGCGGAGCTGTCTCGCCGAGGGAAACGCCTGGGCGCGGAGCGCACCCATGCTGCTCCTCTCGGTTGCGGTCGACCGATGGTCTCGGGACGGCACGCCCAACCGCCACGCTCAACATGACGTGGGCCTCGCCTCGGAGAACCTCGCCCTTCAGACGACGGCCCAGGGGCTGGGTGTTCACTTCATGGCGGGCTTTGACGCCGAGCGCGCCCGGACGCTCTTCGGGATCCCGAAGGGCTTTACCCCGATGGCGATGATCGCCGTGGGCTATCCGGGCGATCCGGACCAGCTGCCGCCCAAGCTCCGCGAGCGGGAGCTGGCTCCGCGCAAGCGCAAACGGATCGATGAGATCGCGTTCGCCGGGCGCTGGGACAAGCCGTTCGCCTGAGAAACTCCAGTTGTGGTTCCGGTCGGCCCTCGCTCATTGCGCTCGGAATCCCGCTGTATATAGTTCGGCTGCTCAGGCGTGAGAACCCACGTCAAAGAAGGAGAAACACGATGAAGTACATTGCCCTCGCTGTCGGGATCGTTCTCGCAACAGCATCGGCCACCGCCGCCGACGTGGGAATCACCGACCTCGACAAGGCCTGGACGAAGGCCATGCTCGCCAACGACGTCGCCGCTGTCAGCGCGCTCTACGCGCCGGACGCAATCATGTACCCGCCCGACGCGATGGAGGCGAAGGGCCGAGAAGCGATCCAGAAGGGCTATGCGGACTTTCTCGCTACGATGAAGGTCCTCGAGGCAAAGCTCACACCTGCCGGCA
Organism: Acidobacteriota bacterium; assembly: GCA_046728075.1. Lineage (GTDB taxonomy): Bacteria > Acidobacteriota > Thermoanaerobaculia > UBA5066 > Gp7-AA6 > JBKPDV01. The sequence goes on from JBKPDV010000186.1 coordinate 18,894, forward strand.
ACGAGACCCACGGCGACACCCAGATCGCCTGGGGCCGATGGGTACTCAAAGCGGCGCCGAAGGCGGGCGGTGATCCGGTCCTGATGGAAGGCCGCTACATGTCGGTGGCCAGGAAGGTCGGCGGCAAGTGGCTCTACGTCGCAGACCACGCCTCGTCGCCGCTTCCCCCACCTCCAGAGCCGGCAAAGAAGTAGTCACCCTCACAGTCGGGGTACACGAAGGTCGTTCTCTCGGAACGAGGTCGTGTGCCGGAGGGCTTCTACTCCTCGCAGTCGGGGCAGCCGAGGAACGGAATGGGCTCGGCGGGAGAGGGGTGGGCATCGCCGGAGATGCCGGCCCAGGCGCCTCCCTGCGCGTGCCACAGGAGGCACTCGAGTTGATAGGCGTCCGTCGGGCCGTCGGCCAGGATCCAGCCGAACAGAACGTTCTCCGGCGCCGCGCGGGCGAGCTCGATGAGCCTCTGCCGCAAGTCCACATCGTCCCGCCCGACGCGCTCGGTCACGTGGCCGCCCGGACCGACCGTCTTGACGAAGAAGACGCCCGAGCATGCGGGGGGAACGGTGCGGGCTACGTTGCCCTCGGTCAGACGGACGGCCGGCTGGATGCGCTTGGGAGGAGGCAGGCCGGGAAAGAGGGATGGCTGCGCCGGGTCGGTGAGTGGCTGCTCGAACCGCGCTCGGCGGGCAGTCCGCATCTCCCAATAGTGTAAACCCCGTTCCCTCGGACTCCAAGCCAGAGCCGCAAGAAAATCAGCGGGAGGGGGTGGAAAGGAGGAGGAGGGGAATGCGCGGCGACCGTGAAGCGTCCCAGGCGGCTGGGTCGATCTTGACGGCGCGGGCGCGCCGCGACTTCCCACTGGCGCTCTTGCGGACGAAGCGCCGCAGAAGCACCCAGGACTGGAACTCGGTGGCTGCCCTGGGTATCTCGAACCCCTCGCCGCGAGCGCGCGCCATCGCATCCTCGATCACCGTCCGTTGCCGCGGCGCGAGCGCGCGCTCGACGGCCCAGCGCGCGTCCGGTTCGAGACAGCCGGTGTCTTTGAGGACCTGCCGGACGCGAGCGGAGAAATCGCCCCGCGCCTTTTCAGCTGACCGAGCCATGAACTGAAGCTCCAGAACCCGCTGATGGGCGAACTCGAAGTGGCGCAGGAGCGGATCGACTGACTGATCGGTTGCGGGAGCTTTTCCGCTCAAATGATCCGCCAGCGCGCGGAGATCGCGCGCGGCACGCCTGGACGAGCAGGTGCGCGCGTCCCAGGCAAGGGCTCGGATACGTTCGCGCACCCGCCAGGAATCGAGAACGGACAGCGGCAGCGCCGCGAAAACGCGCCAGAGCGGCGCTTCTTCCAGCGCTTCTCCGATGGTGCGACGCAGCTCGCGCTCGGCCTGGATTTCCGTCTCGAGAAGGCGTTGCCACGGAATCCCCAGCGCCTCGGCCACCTCGATCAGCTCGTGAGCGTCTGCCATGACTCCTCGAGAAAGGGTACGGCCCCGACCGCGGGAGGTTTCGCAGTTGGGGACGACGCGCGAAAGGAGGCGGACGAGACGCCACACCCGAGTGACCAGGGCTCAATCGTCCTCGCCGATCAGGTCCTTCAAGCGCGAGCGGTAACCGCGGCTCCAGACCAGCCGCGAGCCATCTCGCAGCAGAACCAGATGGGCCCCATTGACGGTAGGCTGGATCTCCCGGATGCGGTCCGCGTTGACGATCGTCGACTTGTGGATCCGCAGGAAACGGCAACCGTCCAGGCGTCCCTCCAGATCGCTCAAAGTCTCACGGACCAAATGCGCTTGCTTTCCCGCGTGGATCCGGGCGTAGTTGCCTTCGGCCTCGATCCAATCGACCTCCTCGGACGGCAGAAGAAACAGCCGGCCGCCCGAGCGGATGACGAGGCGGTCGGAAGAGCTCCGGATCGAGCGGATCCGCTCGTCTTTAGCCTCCGGGCACCCGAAGCGGATGCGGGAGCGAGCGCGATCCAGGGCTCGTTCGAAGCGCTCCCGATCGAACGGTTTGACAAGGTAGTCCAGAGCGCCGATTTCGAATGCCCGGACCGCATGCTGTTCATCGGCCGCCAGGAAGACGAAGGGCGGCATCCGGTCGACTCCCACCGCATCTACAAGGACGAAGCCATCCATTCCGGGTATCTGGGTGTCCAGGAAGACGAGGTCCGGGTGGCCGCGCTCGATTGCCTCGACGGCCTGGGGACCGTCGACGCACTCACCGGCGACCTCGGCATCGAGATGGCCGGAGATCAGATCGCGCATCCGCTGGCGTGCCGCGGGCTCGTGAGCGACGATGAGAACGCGAATCTTCCGCTCGTTCGTCGGGGCTGACGTGTCCCTTCTCCTGCGAGAGATACGAAGGAGACGTCTTCCAGTTACAGATTCGTCCTCGTGCTTTACGGACAGGGAGCTCCCCTCCGGCCCTTCGCCGGACCGAGAAAATGTGACCAGAGGCCGACCCGGCGGGATTACCCGCCGATCCTTCGCCGCGGTCAGGCGTCTCCTGCAGCATGAAGGCCTTCACATTCCGTCGCGGATCCTCGGTCCGCATGGCCTGGCACGCAGCCGCCTTCCTCGCCGCCTTGGGCCTCTTGCCCCGGGATGTCCATGCTGCCGAGGGTGTGCCAGAGTTCGTCGGAAGGGTGGACCCGTTTGTGAAGGCTGCCGTGACCCGCGCCTTCGCCATCGCGCTGGAACAGCTCGGCCGGACGCGTTGCCTTCAGGTTTTTTCGGAGTTCAACGACGGTGCGGGCCGGTCACTCACCGAGAACCTGGAAGCCCTGAACCTGACGGCGAGCGGTCAGTTGACCTCGATCCGCGTGGCCGACGGCGCGCACGAGAAGGCCTGTGCCGATCTGGGCGTGCTCGCCTTCACGCATCCCGGGGCGTCAACAATCTATGTCTGCGGCTATCGATTCGCGGCGCTGACTCGCATCCACCCTCGGCTGGCGGCCGCATTGATCCTGCACGAGCAGCTCCACTCGCTCGGCCTGGGCGAGAACCCTCCGGAGAGCCAGGAGATCACCGGATCGGTCCTGCGAAGCTGCGGGAATTGAAGAAGACGAGGGCTCGAATCAGGCCGAGAGGATCTCCATTCCGTGATGGTCCTCCGGGAACACGCATTCGCACCAGGCCAGTCGAATGTCGTTCTCGCCCGCAAACTCGAAGACCCGGCACTCGCACTCAAAGCAAATGCCGCCGACCCGCATCCCCGAGACGGTCCAGCGGACCTGCGCCGGAAAATCCTCGGTGACCGCCTTTTGCCCTTCGCCCTTCGCCCTTCTCCTCCTGACCATCGTCACCCCTTCACGCAAACGACCTGCCGTAAATGTGCCACAACCTCCACCAGGTCGGAAGACTTCTCGATGATCTCGCCGATCGGCTTGTAAGCTCCGGGAATCTCGTCGAGCACCCCCGCGTCTTTCCGGCACTCGACTCCTTCCGTCTGCCGCGCCAGGTCCTCGCACGAGAATCGGCGCTTCGCTTCCCCGCGGGACATCTTCCGGCCTGCCCCGTGGGGAGCGCTCTCGAAGGAGTCGCGGTTTCCGAGCCCCCGGACGATGAAGGAGCCCGTCCCCATGGAGCCGGGGATGATCCCGAGCTCTCCCGCCCCGGCGCGGATCGCGCCCTTGCGCGTCACCAGCACCCGTTCTCCGAAATGGACCTCGTCGGCGATGTAGTTGTGGTGGCAGTTCACGGACATCGTCAAGCCCAGCTTCGAGACATCGCCGTCGAAACCGAGCGCATGAGCAACTTGCCGCAAGAGCCGGGCCATCATGATCTCGCGATTGGCGAACGCATACTCCTGGCACCAGTGGACGTCCTCGCGGTATTGGATGAAGTCGCGCGTCCCTTCCAGAAAATAGGCCAGGTTGCGGTCCGGCAGGCGATCGATCGCTTCCCGCAAAGCGCCTTTGGCGCGGTTGATGTGGATCTCCGCGACGCTCTTACCAATGTTGCGGGAGCCGGAGTGGAGCAGCAGCCAGATCCGGCCGTCGTCCTCGTCGATGCAGACCTCGATGAAGTGATTGCCGCCGCCGAGCGAACCGAGCTGGTGCACGGCTTTGCTCATCAGAGAATCCGAGGCCGCATACGGGCGGCCCCGATCGCGCGCCCACGCCACCCCCTCGGCGAACGGCTCCTTCTTCTGCTGGAATCCCACGGGGATCTCCCGCTCGATCGACTGGCGGAGCTTCTTCAAAGTATCCGTCCCGAGGCGTTCCGACGGGATCGCGGTCTTGCGCGCCATCATCCCGCAGCCGATGTCCACGCCGACAGCCGCCGGACAGACGGCCCCCTTCATCGCGACGACGCTTCCGACGGTCGCTCCGATGCCCAGGTGGACGTCGGGCATCGCGGCCACATGATGGAACACGAAGGGCAACGACGCAGTGTTCTTCAGCTGCTCGGCCGCCTGCGGCTCGATCGAGTCCGTCCAGACTTTGACCGGGACCCGGGCGTTGATGACTGTCTCGACGGGCATAGGCTGCTGGCTTTCAGCTGTCAGCTGACCAGCAGCCAATAATCCTACAGTTCCCGCGCAGTGGACTGCGGCCGCATCTCTTAAGCCATGGGCTGCTTCGGGCTTATCCGGCGGCCTCGACGAGGGTGGGGGCCTCGGGTTGCGATTCCGAGGCCTTCCCTTCCGCGGCGTGCTTCTTCGCGACGAGGACGTAGATCGACGGGACGACGAACAGCGTGAAGCACGTGCCGATGATCATGCCGGTCACGAGCATGATGCCGATCGAGTTACGGGCGCCGGCCCCGGGACCGCGAGCGAAGACGAGAGGCAAGTGGCCCATGACCGTGGCGGCGGTCGTCATGAGGACGGGCCTCAGCCGGGTGCCGGCGGCTTCGATCACGGCGTGTACCTTGTCCACGCCGCGTTCCTGGACGTGGTTCGCGAACTCGACGATCAGGATCCCATTCTTCGCGATCAGGCCGACGAGCGTGATCAGTCCGACCTGGCTGTAGATGTTGAGCGTCGTGAAGCCGAGAAACGAGAAGAACAGGGAGCCCGCGAGAGCGAGCGGGACCGATCCCGCCAGAATGATGAAGGGATCCCGGAAGCTCTCGAACTGAGCGGCCAGGACGAGGTAGATCAGAATCCCCGACAGCAGGAACGTGCCGAGGAACTTCCCTCCCTCGGTGCGCACCTGGCGAGACTCTCCGGCGTAGTCGATCGAGAATCCCTGCGGGAGGATTTTCTTGGCTTCGCCCTCCAAGTAGTTCAAAGCCGTCACGAGCGAGACGCCCTGCGGAATGACTCCCTGGACGCGAACGGCATTCAGCTGCTGGAAGCGCTTGAGATCTCGCGGCTCGGTCGTCGTCTTCAGCGTCGCGAACGTCGAGAGGGGCACGAGCTTGTTGTTGGAGCCCTTGACGTAGATCTGCGAGAGCTGGTCGGGCGTCAGCCGCTCCGCACGCTTGAGCTGGGGAATGACCTTGTAGCTGCGCCCCTCGACGCTGAACCGGTTGACGTAGTTGCCGCCGAGAAGAACCGAGAGGTCTTTGCCGGCCTGCGAGAGATCCACGCCCTGCGAGCGCAGCTTGTCGCGGTCGAAGACGACCTCGGCCTGCGGCTGGTCGAACTTCAGGTCGGAGTCGGCGTAGATGAACATGCCGCTGGCGAATGCCTTTCCGACGAGCTGGTTCGCGAATTCCGCCAACTGCTTCGGGTCGGCCGTGGAGGAAATGACGAAGTCCACCGGAAAGCTGCCTCCGCCCGGGAGCGCGGGCGGAACGAGCGGGATGACCCGTATTCCGGGAATCTTGGAGACGCCTTGCGCGACCTGCATCTGGAGCTGTTGGGTGCTTCTCTTGCGCTCATCCCAGGGCTTCGTCACCATGCCGGAAAAGCCGCCGCTCGGGAACGTGATCTGAAACGTGGCGTCGGTCTCTGGAAACGACTGGAAGACGTCGTTAACCTCTTTGGTGAAGAGCTTCGTCTGGTCCAGCGTGGAGTTCGGGGCGGCCTGGACGACGCCGAACACGATGCTCTGGTCTTCTGTCGGCGCGAGCTCCTTCTGCGAGAACATGTAGAACGGAAAGATCAGCGCCGTCACGATTCCCCAGAGGACGAACACCACCGCCCGATAGTTGAGCGTTCCGGCCAGGAGTTTCGTGTATCGGTTGCGGACCCGGTCGAACTGGCGGTTCACCAGGCCCGCAAAGCCCTTATCGGTGTCGCCGGCGCGCAGCAACCTCGAGCCCATCATCGGCGAGAGGGTCAGTGCAACGACGCCCGAGATGATGACCGCGCCGGCGAGAGTGAAGGCGAACTCGCGGAAGAGAGCGCCCGTCAGGCCGCCCTGGAGGCCGACCGGCGCGTAGACCGCGGCGAGCGTGATCGTCATCGCGATGATCGGACCGCGCAGCTCGCGCGCCGCCGCGATCGCTGCGTCGAACGGTTTCTGTCCCAGTTGGAGGTGCCGCTCCACGTTTTCGACCATGACGATTGCGTCGTCGACTACCAGACCGACGGAGAGCACGATCGCCAGAAGGGTCAGCAGGTTGATCGTGAACCCGGCGATCAACATCAGGAAGACGGCGCCGATCAGCGAGATCGGGATGGCGACGATCGGGATGAGCACGGACCGGAAGGAGCCGAGGAAGAGAAAGATGACAATGATGACGATGATCAGCGTCTCGGTCAGCGTCTTCAAAACCTCGCTGATGGCCTTGTCGATGTAGCGCGTCGAGTCGTAGGGGACTCCCGCCGTCATCCCGGCGGGCAGCTGAGCCTCGACCTGCTTCATGTCCTCGCGCACGCGCTTGACGACGTCCAACGAGTTTGCCGTCGGCAGGACCCAGATGCCCATGAAAGTCGCGGCCTGGCCGTTGAAGCGGACCTCCTGGTCGTAGTCCTCGGCACCGAGCACGACGTCGGCAATGTCGCTCAACCGGACCACGACTCCCTTGTCCTGCTTGACCACGAGCTGACGAAACTCCTCCGCCGTCTGGAGGTTCGTGTTCGCCACGAGATTGACCGAGACCATGGAGCCCTTCGTGGTCCCGAGCGCCGACAGGTAGTTGTTGTTCCCCAGCGCATCGCGCACCTCTGACGGGGCGATTCCGAGCGCCGCCATCTTCTCGGGCTTCAACCAGATCCGCATCGCGAACACACGCGCACCCAGGATGTCGGCCCGCTGCACACCGGACACGGCGGAGAGCTTCGGCTGGACGACGCGCGTCAGATAATCGGTGATCTGGTTCTGATCCAGCTCTTTGGAGGAGAACCCGAGATACATCGCCGCGAACTGCTGGTCCGCGGTCTGAAGGTCGATCACGGGGACCTGCGCCTCCGGCGGCAGGTCGTTTCGGACCTGGGCGACCTTGGCCTGGATCTGAGTCAGGGCGGCATTGGTGTCGTAGTTCAACTTTAGGTGGACCGTGATCGTGGACAGGCCCTGAGCGCTGGAGGACTCCATGTAGTCGATGCCGTCGGCGCTGGCGATGACGCGCTCGAGCGGAGTCGTCAGGAAACCCCGGACGAGGTCGGCGTTGGCGCCGACGTAGACGGTCGTGACCTGGATCACAGCGATGTCGCTCCTCGGATACTGCCGGACGGAGAGCGAGCGGATGGATTGGATGCCCGCGATCAGGATGACGAGGTTGACGACGATCGCGAGGACCGGCCTCTTGATGAAGAGATCCGTCAGTTTCATTTAGCTGTCCTCGGGCTTGGGCGCCGGGTTGTTGCCGGGCTGGACCTGGTTGTTGACCTTGACGGCGGCTCCGTTGCGCAGCTTGAAGACTCCGGAGGTGACCACTTGCTCGCCGTCCTTGATGCCGGAGACAATCGCGACCTGGTCCCCGCGGGAGGCCCCGAGCTTCACGAACTGCTGCCGCACTCCGAGGTACTGGTCGCCCTTGGGTCCCTTGACCTGTTCCACGATGAAGACCGCGTCGCCGTAGGGCGCGTATTTGATGGCCGAGGTCGGCACCGTGACGGCCGACTCGCCTGCCCCCAGTCCGATGTTCGCCTTGACGAACATTCCCGGGCGCAGCTTCCCGTTCGCGTTGGCGAACGTGGCCTGGACCTGGACGTTGCGGGTCTGCTCGTTTATGACCGAGTCAACCGCCGTCACGCGTCCGTCTGCCGTGGCTCCCGGCTCGGCCTCGGCGGTCACGTGAATCGGAGAGCCCATCTTGAGCTGCGCCACCTGCTGCGGCACGGAGAAATTGACGTACACGGGTCGGACGGCCTGGAGCGGCACGACCGGCGCGCCCCCCTCCAGGTACTGGCCGAGGTTGACCTGCCGGATCCCGAGCACACCAGCGAAAGGAGCTCGGATTGTCTTGCGCTCGATCGTCGCTCGAATCTCACCGGCTTTTGCGACGGCCTGCTTCTGCTCGGCGGCCAGCCGGTCCAGGTCCGACTGCGCCTGAATTCCTTGCTCGACGAGGTCTTTTGCCCTCTTGAGGTTCAAGTCAGAGAGCCCGCGGGCCGCCTCCGCGGCGGCCAGTTGCGCCTGCTCCTGCCGGCTGTCCAGCCGCACGAGGACGGCACCCGCCGCAACGGACTGCCCCGATTCGAACTCGATCTTCTCCACGATGCCGGGCAGGTCGGCGGCAACGGTCACTCCGTGGACGGCGGCGACGCTGCCGATTGCGTTCCACGTCGCGGGCCATTGCTCGTGCCTGGCGATCACGGTCGTCACCGCGTCGGGAGGCGGCTGAAAGGACGCGTTCTGCTTCATCCCCTTCTGAATCTGGCGCGTCTTCACGGCCGCGATCGTGGCGATGAAGATCCCCGCCGCGGCGAGCATCAAAATCATCCGTTTTTTCATAAGAGATCCTCCATGCACGTCTCGCGCCCCCTACTCCGGAAGATCCTTCTGGAAGCGGGACCGGGCGGACGCCCTGGCGCCGGGCGAGTCCCCACCTTATCGAACGCCCCTGCCCTGCCTGTGTTACGCAAAAATGGGGGACAAGATTCAGGCCTCGATTCGACCCGGCTCGGGCGAACACCGCCGCGGCCTCTCGGTCTGGGTCCTCTGACTATCCTCTTTCTTATCAGCCTTTAGGCTCGATCCAAAAAATGGGAACGCCCGATCAGCCATGCTTCATTCCCGACCCTTCTCCCTAACGACGAACGAGGGCGCTGAGATCGACCAGGATTCTCTGGCAGATTTGCTCCAGTGAAGCCCGGAGCGAACCTCCCGAAGGGAGCCCTGGACGGAAGTTCTCGCTTCGGTCGAGGGTGCAAGACTTAGTCCGGAAAGAACTGATGAAGTCGCCGCCTCGTCGGTCCAACCGTCTCGCTTTTGTGCTTTGCACGATCGTGATCCTGTCGGCATGCTCGCCTTCCTCCGCACCGCACGCGGCTTCGGACCGGGCGTCGGCCCCTCTTGGGACGTTCTCTCTGGCCGGTCCGGCGTTCGGTCCGCAGACGCTTCTTCCCACTCGATGCTCCGTCGGGGAGAGTCAGCTCTTTCTCGGTTTCGACCTCCACGACGAAAAGGCCGGGATCATCGCGCGGCTCGTGGTGGATCCGGCGACTGGCCCCGTCGTCCGCGTCTTCAAGGCCTCGGCTCCGTTCGACCAGACCGTTCTGTTCCGCCGGTCCGAGTGCCGGACGTTTCACTTCTCGCTCGACTCGACCGGCTGGCGAATCAACCGCATTCAACAGCTCGGCGTCTCGCTGGAGCTCGACTGTCAGCTTCCCTCCGGCGACAGCATCGTCGGCAAAGCTCTCGACGGCGGTTGCCTCTAGCGTCTGTGAGGTCGTTTGCTCCGCCTTCTTCGGCGCCAGTTTGAAGTGTCCGTCCCATTGGCGGAGGCCTGGCACTTTCTGGCGCGCGCGGAGGACTGGCCGCGCTGGGCGAGGCATATCCGACGCATCGACGTGAGTCCTCCGGGCGAAGTGGGGCCTGACTCATCCGGCTCGATTGTTCTGCGAAACGGGATTCGGTCTACGTTCCGCATGAATGATTTTCGTCCGGGCAGGAGCTGGACGTGGATCGGCTCCTTCCTTTGGCTCACTGTCCACTACGACCACCAGTTCGATGCCGTAGCTCCGAGACGAACGCGCCTGACTTGGACCGTGAACGCGGAGGGGTTTGGATCGGCGATCTTCGGGCGGCTGTTCGCCGCGGTTTACTCGAAGAATCTCGACAGGGGCGATCCCGGCGCTCGTCTCTCAGATCGGCTCGGGCTCTCCGTGAGTCCTGAGCTCGCCTTCGCTCAGGGCGACTGGGGCAGCGCCAGAGAAGCCTGACCAAAGACATACTTCCAGCCTTTGGGCGTGCGCACATAGGTGTCGCTGAACCAGAGCTTGCGATCGAACGGCTTGCCGTCATTGGTTCCCTTCAGCCACAGGAGAGCGGTGACGACTGCCGTATCACCCCAGACTCGAACTTTCTGCTCGAGCTCCTCCTGGTGCTCGTAGAGCGAGCTCTTCTTGCGCGCTTCGTCCAGCAACGCTGCCTTGGTGTGAGTCTGACCCCGACCCGTGACGAGAACGAAGTCATCCGCCAGGATCCGATCCATCGTCGGTGCGTCGTTGTTCTTGACCGCCGCCTGGTATTCCGTGTCGAGGGCGGCGACCGTCCTGGCATCGTCGCTTGGAGGCGGGCTCACAACGGATGCCGCCATCGCTCCCTTCTTATGGCTCCGAAAGAGGATGTCGAATCGCGGTTGCCAGGTCGCACCTCCATCGGTGGAGCCTTGCGCGGTTTCGCGCACGCCGCCGCCCTGAGCCGTCCAGACTCCGCGCAGAATTTCTTCGTGACCGTCGGGGGCGGCGCGGCGCCCTTGCAGGGTCAGGCTGTCACCCTGGAACCGTCCGTCGATCTGGAGGAGCTGCCCCCTGTTCGTCACCCAGGTTTGATGCCAGAGCTTTCGAGATGCGTCATAGGTTGTGAAGCTCTGGCCGACGAGACCGTCGTTCTGCTCGTACACTTCCCGCAGCGCGCAGCCGCCCAGGATGATGTCCACTCGCGCGCGAGCGACAGGCTTGTCGCCGCCGCCGATCTCATAGGCGTCCCAATCGCCCGCCCAGAAATCGAGCCGCCGATGCTCGGCGCTCGCGCACTTCGAAGACGTCGCGGGCTCGGCCGCGACTCCCGTGCCGGGATTGCTCAGAAAGACAGCCGCAAGCCAGAAGGGGACGCAGCGGGAACGCCGAGAACGCGGCGTGAACGGGTGAAGTAAAGTTTGAAATTCGAACTTCACGCCTTCACACTTCACTTCCCGGCGTTCCCGTGGCGTTCACGGCGTTCACGCCGCGTTGGAATGTCACTGGAGCAAGTGACGTCATCGCAATTCCCTCTTCTGGCTCGCCGCCGGCGGCGTCACTCGACGACTTCGAGCGTCCCCTGCGTCGGGAACCATTCCTTTGCGTTCGACGCGACGCCGAACACCTTGTGGCTGCGAAGGTTCAGCGCCACGGTCAGCGTGTAGCCCGACGAGGCGAGGTAGGACACGAGGAAGACGTCCTCGGCGACTTTCATAGCCGCGTATTCTTTCTCCTTCGTGGGTTTTCCCTTCTCCGTTCCGTCGATCGAGCGAAACTCGACGGCTCCGTCTTCGTGAAACACGTGCTCGTGAGTCTTGCCCTTGGTGGGGCCGTCCGTCCAGGTGAAGCGGATCGTCTTCCCGCGAATCTCCGGGGCCCGGGGTGTGTCTGCCATTGGCACCTCCTCGATCTTGAGTTTGTCCGCGAAGGTCCCGCTCAGGTCAGCTCGAGCGGTTCGCCCGGGCGCCGCGCGCCTCGGCATTCCAGCGCCAGCAACTGGCGCTTGATCTCCAATCCTCCCCCGAAACCCGTCAGCGAGCCGTCGGCGCCGACGACTCGGTGGCAGGGGATGACGATCGGAATGGGGTTGCGGCCGTTGGCCGCCCCCACCGCTCGAGATGCAAGCGGTCTGCCGAGGCGGCAGGCGAGCTCGCGATACGACACGGTATCGCCGTAAGGAATGGCCGTGAGGGCGGACCACACTTCCCGCTGGAAAGGCGTGCCTTGCGGCGCCAGCGGGAGCTCGAACCGGCGCAACCTCCCGGCGAAGTAGTCGTCGAGCTGGGCGAGTACTTCCGCGAAGGGCTCTTTGGTCCGCCGCCAGTCGGGCGCGGGCTCGACTGGATGAAACCCGTTCTGAAAGGAAATCCTGCGCAACCCATCTCGATCGCCGGCGAGCAGCAATCGGCCAACCGGTGTGGAAACGGCGCAGTAGTCCATCAGCTTCCTGCGGCGATTCTCTCCGGCGGATCCGCCGCGCGCGCCAGATCGGCCGAGGCCCGCCACAGCAAGAGAGCTGCGTACGCGCGCCAGGGCCGCCATTGTTCGGCACGTTTCCTCAACGCGGCGGCCGTGAGAGGACGGCCCTGGCCGGCCGATCGGAGCAGGACCAAATCGTTGACGGGAAAGGCATCCGGTTGCCGCAGCGCGCGCATGGCGATGTACTGCGCCGTCCATTCGCCGATGCCCCGGATGCGAACGAGGCTCTCCAGCGTCCCCTCTTCGGTCCCGGAAAGGGTGACGCGGCCGGAGACGACGGCTTGGGCGAGGGAGCGAATCGCGCGCGCCCGGACCCGCGGCATCCCGATCATGCGGACCCCGGCCAGGGCCTGAGGCGTGGGAAAGACGACGGTCAGCCCGCCCGGGTCGGGGACGGAGAGCCGCTCCCCGTGCTTCTTCGCCAGATGGCCGGCCAGCGTCGAGGCTGCGGCCACCGTCACCTGTTGGCCCAGAATCGCGCGCACACCCAGCTCGAAGCCATCCCACGCACCCGGAACCCTCAGGCCCGGATACTTTTTCACGAGCCGCCCTAACAAGAGGTCGCGCCGAAAGCGTCGCGCGATGACCGATGGATCCGCGGAAAGATCGAACATGGCGCGCAGTCGAGTCACGATCGGCAAGAGCGACACGGCCTCCGAGAAGCGGATGCGGGCTTCCAGGGCTTGCGCGCTCTTTTCGTGGCGGACTT
>JBKPDV010000187.1:0-8474 GCA_046728075.1 Acidobacteriota bacterium
CCTGGCGAGCCGCGCCGGGATCCTCGACCCGGGGTTTGGAATGGGCGTCGCGATCGACGACTTCGATGGAGACGGACGGCTCGATCTCTACGTCTCGAACTATTCTTTCCCGTTCAACTGGTTTCTCCGCGACCCCCGCTATCCCATGCCCGCGTTTCCATATTCGCTGGGCCGCCCGCTCGTGTGGCGGCGCCTGAAGCAGCTCTCCCGCGGCTCGTCGCTCTTCCGCTCCACCGGAGACGGCCGGTTCGAGCGGATTTCCGACGAGGCCGAGGTCTGGGATACATCCTGGTCCTGGGGATGTGTTTGGATCGACGCGGATCTGGACGGCCGCCCCGACCTCTTCGTGGTCAACGGAATGGTAACGGGAAAGAATCCGACGGAACACGAGATCGACTTCTGGAACCTCATGTCCGCGGAGTACAAGAAGTTCGAGAAAGGAATCCCGACGGGCGACTTCGGCGAGGACTCGCTCTGGGGACATCCTCCGAAACGCTTCTACAAGAATCTCGATGGCCGGCACTTCGCCGAGCTCGCGGCGGTGACGGGGCTGGAATCCGATGCCAATCAACGAGGCCTCGTCGTGACGGATTCCAACGGCGACGGTGTGCCGGATCTCTTTGCCACCGGCTTTCTCCAGAGCCCCTCCCTCTGGATCAACCGCAATCCGTCCCACGCGAAGTCACTCGTCGTGACTCTGGAAGGCGACCCCCACGGGTCCGGTCCTTACAAGTCGACTCGCGAAGCCCTGGGCGCCGTCGTGACGGTCGCGATCGCCGGAATCCAGCGCGCGCAGGTCGTTTCCGCCGGCTATTCCTTCCTCTCCTCCGGATCCGAGTCCCTCTATTTCGGCCTCGGAAACCGCGATCACGCTGATTCCGTTAGCGTTCGATGGCCTTCGGGACGTTCGAGCCGTTTGGAAAGAGTCTCCGCCGGAGCGCTGGCTCTTCGCGAGCGTGCGGATGGTCCGGCCGGCAATTGAGCCCGGCTTCGCGATTGTGGGTCGCGACAATACATATATTGTTTCACCGTTACAGGTAGCCGAGAAGCTGATCGTCTGAAGACCAAGCCGCGTTGCCGTCGGTCGCCTGAAGCAGACATCAGGTGGAGGGACCTTGGGCTGCGGGACTGTTCCGTCGCTGCCGGTGCCTCCGCAGGCACCGCCCGTATGTTGTTCCGTAGACCTTCATGGGGAGCGACGGCTCGAGACGACGCCAGCGACCGCAGAGTCCGTTATTCCGCCTGCTGCGGCTTCCGGAGCCGAGCCGATTCGCGAATCGGGGTAAACTTCGCCGCGCGAGAAGCCGTGAATCAAGTCAGCAGAGACGGGATCGACGTGAAACTCGCGGGCGGCCTCTCTCTGCTCGCAGTGCTCGCGATCTCGACCCTGGCCTGCGGACCCAAGGTCATCGTCGCCCGATTGGAAACTCCGACGCCGGGCGCCCCACCCATCTCGACTCCGCCGACCACACCGCGCCCAACTCCTTCGCCGGTCCGCGCGCCGCGGACCACCCCACCCCCAACCGCGATCCCGCCGACGCCTTCGCCGTCACCAGTTCTGCCGTCGCCTTTGCCGGCGCAGCGAACTGCTCCGCCTCCAACCCCGATCGCGCCGACCCCTTCGCCGTCACCAGTTCCGCCGTCGCCTTCGCCAAGCCCTTCACCCTCGATCCGTCTTTCGCCCAGCGCTCGAGCGCTGGAGCGCCCCACTGGCGCACCCTCGCCGACAGCGACGCTGCCGGCTCCTCCAAGTCCCACTGCGAGCGCGATACCGACGCAACGACCTGCTCCTCCGAGTCCCGTGCCCAGCCTGACCCCCACTCAGCGGCCGGCTCCGCCGCCGAGCGCCGTCCCGACTTTGTCCCCTACCCAACCCCCGGTGCCGACCGCAACGAATACTCCCTCGCCAAGGCCTCCCGCCACCGCGACGCCGACGTCGACCGTCCCCCCCGCGCGCCCGGCGATCGAGGCACGACCGATCTCTCCCACGCCGATCCGCGCGATCCCTGGCCCGTTGCCGACGAACTCCCCCACACGAGCCACGCTGCCCGTCAGCCCGACGTCCCCTCCTGCGCCTTCCCCCACGCCGTCGCCGCTTCTCGGCTCCTGGGCCTTCCGAGCGGAGACGGGAGAGCACCCAATCGGCGGTGACCTCCGATTCTCTATGGAGGAATCCGGGTTGGTCGGTTTCTACGTCGGATTGAGCGGCAAGGCCACTCGCCTGACCTCGCTTCAGGTCGCCGGCAGCAGCATCTCGTTTGACATCGTCGGTCCCCTGGGAAACTGGCATCTGGTCGGAACGATCGCCGGCGACCGAATGACCGGGACCTTCGAAACCGTCACACGCACGATCTCCTGGATCGCGGTCCACAAGCCGCCGACCACACCGACCCGAGCAGCGCCTCCCTCCCCGCCTCGCTGAGTGGCCCGCCAAGACCTTCTCGCTGCGCCGACCCGGCAACAGTCCGGATCGCGGCGCGCGAAGTCTCCCAGAGAGGAGGAGGCGCGCGCCGCGGGACCGTGAGCGCCCGAGGGACCAGGCGCGCGGTCGAGGCCAGTGGCCGAGCCGCGAGCCGGTGCGCCGTGAGGCGCAGGTCCCGAGCAAGCGGAAGCGACGTGGCCGGTGCGCCGAAGGCGCAGGTCCAGAGTAAGCGGAAGCGACGTTCTAACCGCCTAAGTGCTGGCGGACGCGAGCGAAGGCTTCCTTGTCGCCGCGGCTCATCTGTGCCGACACGCCGCTCGGATACAACTGCGTGATCTCGGCCTCGATCGCCTGCTCACGGTTGCCGGGATCCGGATGGGTGCTCAGGAACTCCGGCCGGCGCGACGCTCCGCCTGCTTCCTTCAGGATGCGCATGAGCTCGACCATCGCGCGAGGATCGTAGCCGGCCTGACTCATGTACTTCACTCCGAAGGAGTCGGCTTCCGATTCGTCTTTTCGCGAGAATCGCATGTTGACGAGGCTTCCCACCATGGCGGCCACCGCGGCCGCGCGCTGGCCGTCCCCGCGATCATCGGAGGCGGCCACACCGGCCGCGCCGATCAGGATCGTGGTGAACTGCTGTTTGGCCAGATGCTCGGCCGCGTGCCGGCCCACGACGTGCCCCGTCTCGTGGCCGAGGACGCCAGCCAGCTGCGCTTCATCCTGCAGATGTTTGAGCAGGCCCGCCGTGATGAAAACCTGCCCCCCCGGCAGCGCAAAGGCGTTGACGGTCTCGGGATCGCGCAGCACGTGGAAGGCGTATTTGTATTCTGATCGGGACGCATCGCTCCCCGCCACGACCTTCTGGCCGACGCGGGACACTTCCTCCTGCACCGCCGGATCCGCGAGCTCCCCGCCGAACTGCTGCTCCATCTCGGGCGCGGCCTGCAGGCCCATCGCGATCTCCTGTTGAGGCGAGATCGTGACGTGTTGTTTCTCTCCCGTGACCGGGTTGACCTGCTGATTGCAGTAGTAATACAGCCCGCCTAACACCGCGATCACCAGGCCGAGGAATACATGGCTTCGTCTCATGATGGTCCTCCCCTCCTGGCCTGCGCAGAGGCAAAACCCGCGCCAGAGGCCCGACGCTTGCCTCACCGAAGAAAGGCCGGACGAGATCAACCCGGCGTTTTCTCGGCCGATGGCTAGCGCTGCTGCGTCTCTTCCTTCTCCTGAGCGTCGACGACGGCGATCGCGGCCATGTTCACGATGTCGGCGACTTCGACGCCGCGCTGAAGGACGTGAACGGGCTTGGCCATCCCCAGCAGGATCGGCCCGATCGCTTCGGCCCCGGCCACTCGCCAGACGAGCTTGTACGCGGCGTTGGCGGTATCGAGATTGGGAAAGATCAGGATATTCGGTCGTTTCACCCCGGCCCAGGGATAGTCGGCCTCGAGCAGCTCCGGAACGACCGCGAGGTCCGCCTGCATTTCCCCGTCGACCGCGAGGTCGGGGCGAGCGGCTCGAATGAGCTCGACGGCCCGCTTGACCTTCAGAGGGCTTGCCTGAGTGTTCGAACCGAAGTTGGAGAAGGAGATCAACGCCAGTCGGGGCTCGATGTCGAAGCGCCGCACGGCGTCGGCGGTCAAGAGCGCAATCTCCGCGAGCTCCTCGGCGGTCGGATCGACGTTGACCGTCGTGTCGGCAAAGAAGAAAGTCGTGTCCTTGAGCATCAGGATATAGAGGCCGGACACGCGCTTGACCCCGGGCGCGGTGCCGACGATCTGGAGGGCCGGGCGGATCGTGTCCGGATAGGACTGCATGAGCCCCGAGATGACTCCGTCCGCGTCTCCCGCTTCGAGCATCAGGGGGGCGTAGACGTTGCGGATCCGAACCAGCCGGGCGGCGCTCTCGGCGGTCACGCCGGCCCGATGGCGCAGCTCCAACAAGCGGGCCGCGTACGCTTCCAGCTTCGGCGAGTTTTCGGTGTGAAGCACTTCGATCTGATCCATCGGGAGCTGGAGCTCTCTGGCCAGCTGCTCGACCTTGGGCTCGCGGGCCAACAGGACGGGCCGGCAGATTCCCTCCTCCGCCAGAATCTTGGCAGCCCGCAGGATCTTCGGATGCTCTCCTTCGGGGAAGACGATCCGCTTCGGACGGCGGCGGGCCTTTTCGATCACCACGCCCATGAGCTCCCGTGAGCGCGAGAGGAGCGACTCGAGCTTGCGCAGATACACCGCCATGTCGGTAATCGGTTTGCGAGCCACG
This sequence comes from Acidobacteriota bacterium, assembly GCA_046728075.1. Lineage (GTDB taxonomy): Bacteria > Acidobacteriota > Thermoanaerobaculia > UBA5066 > Gp7-AA6 > JBKPDV01. The sequence continues at coordinate 4,691 of JBKPDV010000187.1, forward strand.
CCCGAGGCCATCGCGGCTTCGGCAACCGCCGGGGCGACCCAGAGCAGAACGCGGAAGTCGAACGGTTTGGGGATCAGGTACTCCCGTCCGAAGCGGAAGCTCTCCCCGCCGTAGGCCTTGGAGACCGAGTCCGGGACGTCCATCTTGGCCAGAGCCGCGAGCGCCTGGGAAGCCGCCATCTTCATCGCTTCATTGATTTCGGAAGCGGCCACGTCGAGCGCACCCCGGAAAATGAAAGGAAACCCCAGAACGTTGTTCACCTGATTGGGATAGTCGCTGCGCCCCGTCGCCATGATCACGTCCGGGCGCGCCGCCCGGGCTTCTTCCGGAGTGATCTCCGGATCGGGATTGGCGAGAGCGAAGACGATCGGGTCGCGCGCCATTGCCTTCAACAGGTCGCCGGTCACGGTTCCCTTCGTGGACAGCCCGACCAGAACATCGGCTCCTTGCAGCGCATCGGCCAGAGTGCGTTCTTGTGTCGAGACCGCGAACTGCGCCTTGTATGGGTTCATGTCCTCCGAACGCCCTTCGTAGATCACACCGGATCTGTCGATCATCCGAAGGTTCTCTTTACGGACTCCGTAGGAGAGGTAGAGCTTGGCGCAGGCGATCGCGGAGGCGCCCGCACCGATGAAAACCACCTTCACCTCATCGACCTTCTTGCCGACGACCTCCAGGGCATTCAAGAGACCAGCGGCCGAGATGATGGCAGTTCCATGCTGGTCGTCGTGAAAGACCGGGATTGCCAGGCGCTTCTTGAGCTTCTCCTCGATTTCGAAGCACTCCGGCGCCTTGATGTCCTCGAGGTTGATTCCGCCGAAGGTCGGCGCGATCCGCGCGACCGTTTCGATGAAGACATCCGGGTCTTCGGCGTCCACCTCGATGTCGAACACGTCGATGTCGGCGAAGCGCTTGAAGAGGACCCCTTTGCCTTCCATGACCGGCTTGGCGGCCAGAGGCCCGATGTTTCCCAGGCCCAGCACCGCGGTGCCGTTGGAGACGACGGCGACGAGATTCCCCTTTGTTGTGTATTCGTAGACCTTCTCCGGGTCCTTGGCGATCACCAGGCAGGGCTCGGCCACGCCCGGGCTGTAGGCGAGGGAGAGATCCTCCGCTGTGCGAGTCGGCTTGCTCGGAACGACTTCGATCTTTCCCTTGCGCCCGCGGGAGTGGTATTCGAGCGCCTCCTCGGCCGTGATCTTGTGCACCGTCAGCTCCTCACACCCGCGGCAGACGGCTTCTGCGCCGCGGATTGGTTTTCCGCGAGCTCGGCCCGCAGCGCTCGGATCGCTGACACGGCCTCCTCCGGCGCCACCAGGCGCGCGGACTTATCCCGTCGGCTGATGACTTCCAACTTCCCCTCCTTCAAGGACCGGCCGCCGACGTTGACGCGAATGGGAAAGCCGATCAGGTCCGCGTCCTTGAATTTCACGCCGGGCCTCTCATCCCGATCGTCGTAGAACCCCTCGAGCCCCGCCGCCAAAAGGCCATCGTAGAGGAGGTCGGCCGCTCGTCGCACCGCTTCTTCGGCGGGATTCAAGGAGACGACGACGATTTCGAACGGGGCCAGCGCGAGCGGCCAGAGGATTCCGTCGGCGTCGTGATGCTGCTCGACGGCCGCCGCCAGAGTTCGCCCGACGCCGATTCCGTAGGTTCCCATCACCGCGGGCCGGGACTCCCCCTTTTCGTCGGAGAACTCACAGCGCAGCGGAATCGAGTACTTTGTTCCGAGCTGGAAGATGTGCCCGACCTCGATCCCGCGGGCCATGTCCAGCGGCTGGCCGCATCGCGGACAGGGATCTCCAATTCGCGCGGCCGCAAAGCGCGCCCAGAGGTCCACCTTCGCGTCCCGGTCGATCGAAAAGCCGCGCACGTGGTAATCCTTTTCGCCGGCCCCCGTGACCGCGTTGACCGCCCCGCGAACCGACTCATCGGCGATGAGCCGGACCTTCGCCGGATCGAGATGGTGCGGCCCGACAAAGCCGACCGGCGCGCCGGTCGCGCCCTGGACTTCTTCCTCCGAGGCGAGCGCCAGCTGCTCGACGCCGAGGGCACGCTTCAATGCGACCTCGTTGGCGTCGAGATCTCCTCGCACGAGCGCGACGACGAAGCCCTTCTCTGTCTTGTAGACGAGGCACTTGATCATGCGCGAGGCCGTGATTCCCAGGAACTCGACGACGAGATCGATGCCGCCGCGACCGGGGGTCGAGACGTCCTCCCGGCCGGTCATCGTCTCGTCTTCCCAGGGCGCCGGCAGCTGGCCGGTCTCGGCCTTCTCGAGGTTAGCGCCGTATCCGCAGACGGCGCAGCGCACGACTGCATCCTCGCCCGTCTCGGCCAGCACCATGAACTCCTGCGAAGCGCTCCCTCCGATCGCTCCCGAGTCCGCCTCGACGACGGTGAAGTCGAGACCGCAGCGCTCGAAGATCCGCCGGTACGCCGCATCCTGGGCGCGGTAGGACCGATCGAGCCCCTCCGCGTCGGCGTCGAAGGAGTAACCGTCGTACATGAGGAACTCGCGGCCGCGCATGAGGCCGAAGCGCGGCCGGATCTCGTCGCGAAACTTCGTACGAATCTGGTAAAGCGTCATGGGAAGCTGGCGATAGGAGGTCACACCCGCGCGAACCATCGTTGTGACCGCTTCCTCGGCGGTCGGAGCCAGGCAATACTCCCCCTCCTTGCGATCCTTCAAGTGGAACAGGATCCCTTCCGAGACGTAGCGCTCCCAGCGCCCGCTCTCCTCCCACAGTTCCCGCGGCTGGAGGATCGGCACCTCGACCTCCAGGCAACCCGCGCGATTCATCTCCTCGCGCACGATCGCCTCGACTTTCCGGTGGGCGCGCAGCCCGAGCGGGGTCAGGGAGTAAATGCCCGCGGAGACCCGCCGCATCATCCCCGCGCGGCTCAGAAGGATGTGGGAGACCGCCTCCGCATCGCCGGGAAGCTCGCGGACCGTCTGCAGAAAATACTTCGACCAACGCATTTGGAGAGAGGAAGATACAACAGGCGAGGAGGGACCGCGGACTGCGGGCTGAGGACTCGAGGACTCGAGGGGCTAAGGGCGGAGCTCTCTCTTGGCGAAAAGCCGACTGAGTCGTCAGTCCTCAGTCCTCCGTCCTCAGTCGATCACTTCTCCTTTTCCACCCCCGCCGTCTCCACTTTCTTCTTCCCCCCCACCTTTTCCACGAGCCGGATGTTGGACCGGACCTGCTGCATCATCCGGTCTTCGAGGGAAAGGCCGCGAGAGACGGTCTTGGCCTTCGCGAAGGCGGCCTTGGCTTCCTCGGCGCGACCAGCGGCCAGGTACGCCATTCCAAGATGGTGGAACGTCATGGGTTGAGCGGCTCGCTCGCTCGACTTCCTCAGGCAGTCGATCGCCCGATCGAACTCCTGTCTCTTGTAGTGAACCCATCCGAGCGCGGCCAGCGGGTAGGGCTTCAGCTCGTCCGGCGCGGCCGAAAGCGCCCGCCCGGCGTATTCGAGCGCCGAATCCAGATCCTCTCCTGACTCCGCGAGCGCGTTGGCGAGCTCGTAGTAGCCGACCGCTTGCGAGGTCTTGGAGGCGTGGCTTTCCAGAAACTTGCGCACGAAGCTGATGGCCTCGCGAGTCTTCCCCTCTGCCCGGAGCGCCTCGGCGAGGGTCGAGCAGGCCGCCGCCGCGACCACATCCTCCGGCTCGCCGGCGAGAACGTGCCTGCAGGATTCGATGGCCTCGTGGGACTGACCCAGGGAGGCAGCCAGGAGCGCATAGGAGATCCTGTCTCTTATACACATCTGACGCTGC
>JBKPDV010000188.1:0-13870 GCA_046728075.1 Acidobacteriota bacterium
CGCAGGTCAAGGTATTTCCGGTCAGCGAGGAGAAGCTGAAAGCTTATGTCTCGATCGTGCTCGACGAGTGCTTTCTGGTGTCCGATCTCAAAGTCATCCATGGACCCAATGGCCTGTTTGTCTCGATGCCCTCGAAGCGCAAGAAGAATGGGGAGTTCAAGGACATCGCTCATCCGTTGAACCGGGAAACGCGCGAACGCATGGAGCGGCGCATTCTCGAGGAATACGGCAAGGCGCTGTCGCAGCCGGCGGAAGGATCGGCTGCGGGGGAGGCGTCGGAGATACCTGAAGTTTCGGAGGCGTCTCAGTAGGGTGAAGGAGGCTCTACAATCTCCCCATTGGGGCGTCGCCAAATTGGTAAGGCACCGGCCTTTGGAGCCGGCATTTCTAGGTTCGAGTCCTAGCGCCCCAGCCAACACGTCGCTTCCGCTCATTCGAGGATCTTCGCCTGCCGGCGCACCGGCTCGCGGCTCGCCCAAAGGGGCTCGACCGCGAGCCTGATCCCTCGCTCGCTCCTCGCTGCTCACGCAAGGCGAACCGAGAAGACTTTCAGCCTTAAACTCTCGCGGCCGCCGATCGCGGAGCGACGGATTCCTCGCCTTTGGCCCTTCGCCTTTCGCCTTTCGCCCGGTACAATCGCGCCGCTTGACCGCCAACTTCTCCTACGGAGAACTCAAGATCTTCTCGGGCCGCGCGCACCCGGCGCTCGCGCAGGAGATCTGCGACTACCTCGATCTGCCGGTCGGACAGCTGACCGTCTACAACTTCTCCGACGGGGAGAACTACTGCCAGATCGATGAGAACGTGCGAGGGGCGGACGTCTTCGTCGTGCAGCCCACGGGAGCTCCCGTCAACGAGCACATGATGGAGCTGCTGATCCTGCTCGACGCGTTCCGGCGGTCCTCCGCCGCGCGACTGACCGCGGTCATGCCGTATTTCGGCTACGCCCGACAGGACAAGAAGGACAAGCCGCGCGTGCCGATCGCCGCCAAGCTGATGGCCGACGTCCTCACGGCGGCGGGCGCGGACCGCATCCTGACGATGGACCTGCACGCCGCCCAGATCCAGGGCTTCTTCAACATTCCCGTCGACCATCTGTTCGCCGCTCCGGTACTGCTGGACGCGATTCGAAAGCTCGAGATCGAAGACCTCGTCATCGTGTCCCCGGACGTCGGCGGCGTGGCCCGCGCGCGCGCGATCGGAAAACGACTCGACGCCGCCCTTGCGATCATCGACAAGCGCCGGATGGGAAAAAACGAGACCGAAGTGCTGCACGTCGTCGGAGAGGTCGAGGGCAAGAACGTCCTGATCCTCGACGACATCGTGGACACCGCCGGCACGCTTCTCCAGGCAGAGGAGGCGCTGCGCGCCCAGGGTGCGCGCAAGACCTACGCCGCGGCGGTCCATCCGGTGCTTTCGGGCCCGGCGCTGGAGAGGATCGAGGCGTCGCACCTGGAGACGCTGCTCGTGACGAACACGCTGCCGCTCGACGCCGCCGTCGCCCGATGCCCGCGTATCCGCCCGCTCACGATCGCTCCGCTGCTCGGAGAGGCCATCCGGCGCATCCACGAGGGGGCTTCCGTTTCGTCGCTTTTCGTGTAGAATGCCCCGCTTTGCGCGGAAAGCGCGGAAAGTCCTGTTGGGAAGAGCTCTATGAAGACCATCGAACTAAATGTCGAGCGACGCTCGACCGTGGGCAAGAACGAGGCGAGGCGCAGCCGCGCGGCAGGCAGGGTCCCGGCCGTCGTTTATGGGGCCGGCAAGCCGACGGTCCCCGTCAGCGTGGATCGCAAGGCACTCTCGGACGCATTCCGGCACGGAGCGGGGGAGAACGCCATCTTTCTGCTGAAGCTGGCCGGCTCCGATCAGAGCCGCCACGCGATGATCCGGGAATTTCAACGCGACCCGGTTTCGCGCAAGCCGCTGCACATCGACTTCGTCCGGGTGTTGCTGGACACCAAGATTCGCGTCAAGGTTCCCATCGAGGTCGTCGGAGTCGCCCAGGGGGTCAAGACGGAGGGGGGAATCCTCGATTTCGTCACGCGCGAGGTCGAGATCGAATGCCTCCCCAACAACATCCCCGAGCACCTGCCGATCGACGTCAGCGAGCTCGCGATCGGTGACGCCCTGCGCATCTCGCAGATCCCGCCGATCGAGGGAGTGACCGTCGTCGACGACGAGGAGAAAGTCCTCGTGCACGTGACGCACCCGACCTTCGAGAAGGCGCCGGAAGTTGCCGCCGCCGAGGCCGCCACGGAGATCACCGAGCCCGAGGTCCTGAAGAAGGGCAAGGTCGCCACCGAGGAAGAGCCCGAGGTCAAGGAGAAGGAAAAGGAGAAGGAGAAGGAGAAGAAGGAGAAGTAGAGCCTGCGCGCCATCGTCGGCCTCGGCAATCCTGGGGACGACTACGCGGCGACGCGCCACAACGCGGGGTTCCGCGTGGTGGAGAGGCTCGCGAAGGAAGAAGGCATTTCACTGCGCTCGCGCGAAGCGCAGTCCCGGGTGGGCCGGGGCAAGATTGGCGGCGTGCCGGCGCTTCTGGCCCTCCCTCAGACCTACATGAACGCTTCGGGCAGTGCGGTTTCTGCTCTTTGTCAAAAGAATGGCGTCGATCCCGCCGACCTCTGCGTCGTCGTGGACGAGATCGCTCTGCCCCTGGGAGCGCTGCGCCTGCGCGCACGCGGCTCCGCGGGGGGACATCGGGGCCTCCAGTCGATCATCGCCGGTATCGGTCCGGAGTTCCCGCGGTTGCGCGTCGGAATTCGCGGAACGCGCTACTCGGCCGAAAACGATCTGGCCGACTACGTTCTCGCCCCGTTCGCGAAGGGAGAACGGGAGACCTACGACGAAGCCGTGGCGCTCGCGGTCGAAGCGCTGCGACTGTGGCTCACCTCGGGAATCGACGCCGCCATGAGACGTGCAAACGTTAGGCTTTCCTCTCCGGGCGGGGCCTCCGACCCGGATTGATATCCATGAGGAGAAATCGATGAGGCTCTATGACATCGTGGTCCTGCTGACCCCCGAGCTGTCGGAAGACGAAGCCGGGAAGGTCATCGGCGACTACAGAAAAATTCTGACCGACGGCGGGGCCGAGATGGTCCACGACGAGACCTGGGGCAAGCGCAAGCTCGCCTACTCGATCGGGCGCAAACGCGACGCCTACTACCACCATTTCCAGGTCCAGGCGGAACCCGCGATCATCTCGGAGACCGAGCGCCGGCTCAAACTGTCCGATCAGGTCCTGCGACATCTAGCGGTGCGGGCCGATGACGAGTTGAAGCGCGCCGCGAAGATGACCGAGCGCCTGAAGCGCAAGGCCGCGCGCCGACCCCCCCGCCCGGCTCCTGTCCCCGGACAGGTCCCGGCGCAGGCCGGGCCGCCCGAGACCTCGAGTCCCGAAAGGAGTGAATGATGGCCGCGATGCCGCAGCGGGGAGGATCCCGCGAACGCGAGGGGAAGCCGACCGGGCGCAAGAAGTTCTTCGTCCGCCGCCGCAAGGTCTGCAAATTCTGCGCGGAGAAGCTCGAATACGTCGATTGGAAGGACGTCAAGCTTCTGCAATCCTTCATACCCGAACGGGGAAAGATCCTGCCTCGCCGAATCTCGGGGACCTGCGCCCTGCACCAGCGCAAACTGCAGACGGCGATCAAGCGGGCGCGTTCGATCGCTCTTCTGCCTTACGTCACGGACTAAGTGCATCGTCAGGCGTGAGGCGTCCGGCGTGAGGCGCGGCGACGAAGGATCGCCTGACCCCTTACCCCTCACGTCTCACGGCTCTTGATGTCCGACTCGCCGCCTGCCGAGCAAGCACCGGCCGCGCAGCGGCCGCTCTGGCTCGAATTGGTTTTCGCCGGCATTGCCGGAGCGCTCTTCTTTTCCGCTTTTCTTTTCCTTCCGCTCGCCGGGACCCTCGCCCTTCCCCTGGCCGCGGTCCCGATCGTGCGCGTAGCCCATCGTCATGGAAGGGGCGCCGCCGCAGCCGCGTCCGCGATCGCCGCCGCCCTGGTGCTCTTGATCAGTGCGAGCGCGGGACCCATCTCTTCGGGCGCCAGTGGCGCCGTGTTCGCGCTGGCGATCACGGCGCTTCCTTCCTTTTTCGCCGGGTCGGTCCGCCGTGGGGTGGACCCTTCGCTTGCCTACCTGGGGCTGTGCGCCGTGGGATTCCTTCTTGCCTGCGGCTTTCTGCTCGCGCGACCGTCGGAGACGGACCTTTCGATGCAACGCGAGATCGATCGGGCGTTCGACCAGTGGCAGAAGATCTCGACCGAACCGGCGAGGGCTCCGACGGACGCGGAGACGGCCGCGAGGCTCCGGGCGACATTGGACGCGGCCCGCGTTTTTACCAAGCGGTTCTGGATCGGCCTGGTCGGGATTTCCTGGGTGCTCGGAGCCGCCGTCAGCTATTACCTGGGGGCGTGGGCCGCCCGGCCAAGCGACTCCGCCAATGCCACTCGGTTCGAGGAGCTCCGCGTTCCCGCTCCGGCCGTGGCCCTTTTCGTGGCCGCCGGAGGCGGCTGGGCGCTCCTGCCCGACCCCGGATCGCGGGTCTGCGGCAATCTGCTCTGGCCACTGGCCGCCTTGTATTTTGTGGCCGGCCTCTCTATCATCTGCCACTTCGCCCGGCGTTGGTTTCGGGCGAGGATTCTCCGCATCGGACTGTACGCTCTGGTCGTTTACATCCCCATCAACGTGGGGGTCGCGCTCATCGGCCTGTTCGACTGGTACGCGGATTTTCGCCACCGAGGAAGGGAGATCAAGGAGTCATGAAGGTCATTCTGGCTGACGACATTCGGGGGCTCGGACGCCGGGGCGACACCGTCACGGTCAAGCCCGGCTACGCCCGTAACTATCTGTTCCCCAACCAGGTCGCCTACGAGGCCACGGACGCGAACGTCCGCCGGCTCGGCGAAGAGAAGAAGAAATACGACGAGCGCATGATGGGCGAGACGAAAGTCGCCCAGGAGGTCGCGCGCCAGGTGGAGGGGCTGACCGTGGTCCTCACCAAGAAGGCGGGGGAAGAGGGGGTCCTCTACGGCTCGGTGACGGCTTCAGAAATAGCCGACGCCCTCGCGCAAAAGGGTATTCAGGTCGACCGCCGGCGCGTGGAAGTGGCCGAGCCCATCAAACGACTGGGGCAGCACAAGGTCCACGTCCGTCTGCACCGGGACGTCGTGACGGAGCTGGTTGTCCAGGTCGAGCCGGTCGCGGCCGCGACGGCGTAAACAACTCCTGTCGTTTAACCTTCAAAGTTCAAAGTTCAAGGTGCGACGTCGAGACGCCAACTTTGAATCTTGAACGTTGAACTTTGAACCTCGTTTTCAGTGCGTCGGCTGCGGCACGGGGGTCGGAGCGAGAGGAACCGGTGTCGTCGGAGGCGGCTCGACGCCCGCTTCTCCCGCCTCTCCTTTCTTCGGAAGGTAGAACGATTTCTGCAGCGACCAGGGGAGCCGCGTGATTTCTTCCCACTTCGAGCTCCACTCCTCGGTCGGCTGAGAACCGCTGACGAAGGCCTCGAGGACCGGCCGCGGACTGCCGGGCACCGCCTTGAGCCCCGTGTCGTAATCGACCGCGGTGAAGACCAGGTTGGGCGGTGCCTCGAAATCCGCCTTCGGATCGATGCGCCCGCCGTCCTTCATCTTCTGGAGGATCCGCATCCAGATCGGGAGCGCCACCTTCGCCCCCTCCATTCCGGGCCCGAGGCTGACGGTCTTCATGTCGTTGCCGACCCAGACTCCGACGGTGTAGCGCGGCGTCATGCCGATGAACCAGGCATCGGTGTAATCGCTCGTCGTCCCGGTCTTGCCTGCCAGGTTGAGCTTGAGCGAAGCCGCCGCGGCGCCGGTGCCGCGCTGGGTGACGCCCTTCAGCATCTGGAGGAGCTGAAAGGCCGCTTGGGGGCTTTCCACTTCGTGGGCTTCGGGCCGGTTCTGCTCCAGGGAGTCTCCGTCGGCGTCGGTAATCCGCTCGAATGTGTACGGCTGGAACGCGAGCCCCTGGTTGGCGAAGACGGAATAGGCGGCCGTCATTTCCGCCAGCGTCACCTCGAAGGAACCCAGAGGCAGTGAGGGCCAGGCCTCGAGCCGCTCGTGGATTCCCAGGCGCTGCGCGGTCGCGATGACGTTGCGTAGGCCGACCATCTGCGCCAGCCGAATCGTGGGGACGTTGATGGAGTGCTCGAGAGCGGCGTACAGAGTCACGATCCCCCGGAACTTTCGGTCGTAATTGACCGGCCTGTAGGGCGGCTTCTTCGGGTCGTACACGATGGCGATCGGTTCGTCGAAGATCGTGTCCGAGGGCGTGAATCCCTCCTCGAGCGCGGTCAAGTAGGTGAATGGCTTGAACGTCGAGCCCGCCTGCCGCAGCGCCTGAGTCGCCCGGTTGAACTTGGACTGCGACCAGTCGTAGCCTCCGACCATCGCCCTCACGGCTCCCGTCGAATTCTCGAGGATCAGGACGGAAGCCTGTTCACGGGGATCGTTCTCCAGCTGCAAGGCGCTGCCGTCTTTCCCCTTCTGGAAAGTCACCGTCACGAGGTCTCCCGTCTTCAGGATCTTGGCCGCGGAGGTCGAGCCGGTCCACGCGAAGCCCGAGGGGCGGAGCGTGTAGCTCTTGCCGGCGATCCGGACGTCCGCATCGGTCTTGTTCGTCGAGAGGACGACGCCCCGGATCGCGTCTCCCTCGGCCAGGCGCGCGTTCTCCCAGGAGGGATCGACGTAGGCGGCGAGGTTCTTGTATCCCTCCTGCGAGAGATTGCGCGGCTTGCGGAAGCCGTGCCTTCGGGCGAGCCGGCGCAGGCCCCATCCGAGGGCCTCTTCCGAGTAGGACTGCAGCTCCGGATCGAGAGTCGAGTCGACTCGCAGGCCGCGGCGGTAGAGGTCCTTTTCGCCGTACGTCCGCTCGAGATACTGCCGGATCTCCTCGCAGAAGTAGGGCGCGACGACCGTTTCCTTCAGGGAAGGCGCGGAAGGCAAAGGCTCGCTCTCGGCGTCCCTGCGCTCCTCCTCCGTGATGTACCCCTCGGCGCGCATGCGGCGCAGAGCGGTCGCTCGCCGCGCCCGGGCCAGCTCCGGGTTGCGAAAAGGAGACTGGTCTTCGGGACGCTGCACGATGCCCGCGAGGAGCGCGGCCTCGGGGAGGGTCAGCTCTTTGACCCTCTTTCCGAAGTAATAACGCGCGGCGGCCTCGAAGCCGTAGTTGCCGTGCCCGAGGTAGATCTCGTTGACGTACATCGTGAGAATCTGATCCTTGGAATACCGGCGTTCGATCTCGAACGTGACGAAATATTCGTTGACCTTTCGCGAGATGGTCTTCCGGGGAGAGAGGAAAATCCTTCGCGCGAGCTGCTGGGTCAGCGTCGAGCCCCCCTGCGCGTAGCGCTGGTGCTTGAGGTCGGCGAGAACCGCCGAGACCGTTCGGGTCAGGTCCACGCCTCCATGCCGAAAGAAGGTCTTGTCCTCGGTCGCGACGATCGCGTTTTTCAAGACCGTCGTGATCTCCGAGCGGGGGATCAGGATGCGGCGCTCGATCGCGTAGCGCGCGATCGTAGAGCCGTCGGTGCCCCGAATTTCGGTGATGATGTCGGGACGGTAGGTCTCCAGGGCCGAGACGCGCGGCACTCGGACGAAGTTCGTGGCGACCGACCCCGCAAGCACTCCGAGACCGCCGACGGCGACCAGCGGAATACCGATAAAGAGGGCGCGCCGCAGCACGTCTCCATTGTGAGGCATCCGGCTCTTCTATGCTATAAGCCGGCCTCGTGGAAGCGCCTGCTTCGTTTCAGCCTCCGCCTCCGCCCGACGCCGCCCCGACCAAGCAGGGGTGCGCCCGCACCGCTCTGATCGGGTGCGGCATCGCATCGGCTCTCCTGCTTCTTTGCATCGTCGGATTCTTCCTCTACATGCGCCGCAACCCCAGCCTGATGACGGACCTGATGATGCGGCAGATCGAGAGCCACTTCGGGCCGGACGTCACGGAGCAGGACAAGGCTGACCTGCGGGCCGCCTATGCGGAGTTTCGGACCGCATTGAATCAGGGACGCGTGAACCGGGAGGGGGTTCAGAAGCTTCAGTTCACCCTTTCCACGAATCGGTCCAACCAGATCAACCGGGAGCAGGTCCTTCAGCTCACGCGCGATTTCCGAGCGGCCGCGAACCCTGCGTCCATTCCCAGTCCCGGACAGACGAGGTCCCCGTACCCGGTTCCCACTTCTTCCCCGTGAGCCCGCGCCCCGGTTCGAAGCCAAAGCCGTCCGGCCCCTCGACCCTTCCCAAGCCGGTCTCTTATCTGGAAGCGCAGTCTCGCACCGGCGGCCGATTCCGGCTGACGACGGAGTTCACTCCCCAGGGGGACCAGAAGCAGGCGATCGAGAAGCTCGTGGAGGGGCTGCAGGAGGGGAAACCGCATCAGGTTCTTCTGGGTGTGACGGGCTCGGGCAAGACCTTCACCGTCGCGAAGGTGATCGAAACGGTCAACCGTCCCACGCTCGTGCTCTCGCACAACAAGACCCTGGCCGCCCAGCTCTTTCAGGAATTTCGGTCCTTTTTCCCGGAGAACGCGGTCGAGTACTTCGTCTCTTACTACGACTACTACCAGCCCGAGGCCTACATCCCTCAGAGCGATACCTACATCGAGAAAGAAACCTCGCGCAACGAGGAGATCGACAAGCTCCGGCTCTCTGCCTCCAAGGCCCTCTTCGAAAGGCGCGACGTGATCGTCGTGGCCTCCGTCTCCTGCATCTACGGTCTGGGCTCGCCCGAGGCGTACTACGACATGCTTGCCTATCTGGAAGTCGGTTCCCGCTCCGGGATGCCGGCGCTTCTGGCGCAGCTGGTGCAGATGCAGTACGAGCGGACCAATCTCGATCTCGCGCGCGGCAATTTCCGAGTGCGCGGCGACGTCGTGGAAATCCACCCGGCCTACGAAGACGTGGGCGTGCGCGTGGAGTTTTTCGGGGATGAGATCGAGAAGATCACTCGCGTCGACCCGCTTCGCGGGACCGCCCTGCAGAGGGTGGACCGGATCGCCCTCTATCCGCGGACGTTCTACGCCACGCCACGGGCGACGCTCGAACGCGCGATCGGGACGATCAAGGTCGAGCTCGAAGAGAGACTCGGGCAGCTCAACGCGGAAGGCAAGCTGCTCGAGGCGCAGCGGCTGCACCAGCGCACGATGTTCGACCTCGAGATGATCAAGGAGCTCGGCTACTGCAACGGGATCGAGAACTATTCGCGCCATCTCTCCGGAAGGCAGCCCGGAGAGCCGCCCCCGACTCTGATCGACTACTTTCCGAAAGACTTTCTGCTCGTCGTCGACGAGTCGCACGTCACACTTCCGCAGGTTCGCGGCATGTTCCACGGCGACCGTTCCCGAAAACAGGTCCTCGTCGATTACGGCTTCCGCCTGCCGTCGGCGCTGGACAACCGGCCTCTAACCTACGAGGAGTTCGAGTCGCGGTTGAACCAGTCCTTGCACGTCTCCGCGACGCCGGGCCCCGAGGAGCTCCAGAAGACCGGCGGCGAGGTCGTCGAGCAGGTCATCCGGCCCACGGGCCTGCTGGACCCGACCATCGAGGTCCGGCCCGTCAAAGGACAGGTGGACGACCTGCTCGCGGTGGTGCGCGACGCCGCCGCGCGAGGAGAGCGCGTTCTCGTGACGACGCTGACCAAACGCATGGCCGAGGAGCTGACCACCTATTTCTCCGAGGTGGGAGTCCGGGTTCGATACCTCCACTCCGATATCGAGACCCTCGACCGCGTGGGGATCCTGACGGACTTTCGCCGCGGAGTCTTCGATTGCCTGATCGGCATCAATCTCCTGCGCGAGGGGCTGGACCTGCCGGAGGTGGCGGTCGTGGCAATTCTGGACGCGGACAAGGAGGGCTTCCTCCGCAGCGGAACGTCACTGATCCAGACGTCCGGACGGGCCGCCCGCAACCTGTACGGCCGCGTGCTCTTCTATGCCGACGTCGTCACGGACTCGATGCGCCGGGCGATCGACGAGACGACGCGGCGCCGCAAGATTCAGGAGCAATACAACCGCGAGCACGGAATCGAGCCCGCCTCGATCATCAAGCAGGTCAACTCCCCGATCGTGCGCATGTCGAGCCTCGACTACCACGACCAGCTCCTCGTCGCCGATCGGCCGGAGCTGCCCGACGCCGAGTCGCTGCGGCATCGCATCGCGGAGCTCGAGAAGGCAATGAAGGCCGCGGCCAAGGAGCTCGACTTCGAACGAGCGGCGCAGCTGCGCGACGAGCTGCGCTCTTTGCGGGAGCTGCAGATCTTCCGGTGATGGTCTAAGGTCTAAAGTCTAAGGTCCAAGGTTCGGGAAGACTCTGACCTTAGACATTAGACGTTAGACTTTAGACCGCGCGACGCGGAGCGTCGCGCTAGAACCAATGGCAGGACTTCGCGAATCCCCCCACCACCAGCAGGAAGACCAAAGCGGCTCCGATCAACACTATCGTCCGAGTCCGAGAGGGCAGGGGCTGACGGGCATAGAAGCCGGTCTGCCAGCGCGCGATCTGGCGTCCGCATTTGGCGCAGGTGTCGTCGCTCGGCTTGACCGCAGCGTAGCAGTAGGGACACTCGATCATGCGCGCACCGATCATACTTTAGCCGCGAGCTCCCAGCTATCCGCCCTCGGGCGGCACCCGCGTTGATCGCCGGGATTTGGCTGAGAGCTGAAAGCTGACAGCTGAAAGCTTCCCCGGTAAACTTCTGTTATGGCCGACGTGCTCCCGCCGCCGACGAACCTTCCCGACTCTCCGGGGGTCTACCTTTTCAAGGGTGGGCGCGGCCGCATTCTGTACGTGGGCAAGGCCCGGTCGCTGAAGAAACGGGTCGCCTCCTATTTTCACAAGGAGCCGGACCAGACCAAGACCGCCGCCCTGCTTCGCGCCTACAAGGAAATCGAGACCATCGTAACGAACACAGAGCTCGAGGCGTTGCTTCTCGAAAATACTCTGATCAAGAAGCACCGCCCCCGGTACAACATCTGCCTTCGGGACGACAAGACCTACCCGTACATCAAGGTCACGACCGGGGAGACCTGGCCGCGAGCCCTCGTGACCCGGCGCGTCCTGGACGACGGCCACTCCTACTTCGGCCCGTTCTGGGGAGGACTGGTTCGCCGCATCATGCGCATGATCACGCGCCATTTCCAGATCCGAACCTGCACAATCGAAATCGACGGCAAGCTCCCGCGCCCCTGCCTTTACTATGACCTGCATGCCTGTCTGGGTCCGTGTGTGGCGGGTCTGACGACCAAAGAGGCTTACGACGAGGCGGTCTCGGACGTGATCCTTTTTCTCCAGGGGCGCAACCGGGAGCTCGTGCCGCGGTTGGCGAAAAAAATGGAGCGGGCGGCGCAGGAGGAAAGCTTTGAAATGGCGGCGGCGTACCGGGACGCGATCCGGACGGTCGAGGACGTGGCCGAACGTCAGCTCGTCCAATCGCTGAAAGGCGAGAGTCTGGATGTATTCGGCTTCTTCGAGGCCGGCACGGACGTGTCCGTCTGTCTGCTGGTCGTGCGCGGCGGCGTGATCCAGGACCGCCGGGAATTCTTCTTCGAAAAAGCGGAAGAGATCGATCCGGCCGCTTTCTTCGAGGCGTTTCTTCCGCAGTTCTACGACGTCAACCCCTTCCTTCCCGAGGAAATCCACCTGCCCGTGGACCTCCCGAGCGCGGAACTGATCGAGCAATTCCTCGCGGCCCGGCGCGGAGCGAAGGTTCCCGTGCGCTTTCCCAAGCGGGGAGCCGCCGCGGAGCGGGTGGAGCTGGCGAACTCGAATGCCCAGGAGCGCCACCGCGGCCGTTTCCGGCGGGCCGGCGGAGAGGACGCGCTCGCGGCCGAGCGTCTCGCGCGCGTGGCGGACCTGGCGGGTCCTCCTCGACGCATCGAGGCGTTCGATATCTCCCACCTCCAGGGGACGGACAGCGTGGCCTCACTCATCGTGTTCGAGGACGGAAAACCGAAAAAGTCGGACTACCGGATCTTCGGCATCGCGTCTCAGTCCCTGCTGGCCCCCGACGACTTTCGCAGCATGGCGGAGGCGGTGGACCGCCGATACCGAAGAGTCCAGCAGGAGCAAGGGCCGATGCCCGACCTGATCGTCGTCGACGGGGGCCGCGGCCAGCTCCAGGCGGCGCTGACCGCGCTCGACCGGCTGGGCGTGGAAGCTGCCGTGATCGGTCTGGCCAAACGCGAGGAGGAAATCTGGCTGCCGGATCGGCCGGAGCCGATCCGCCTCTCGCGCAAGGACCCGGCATTGAAGCTCGTTCAGCGCCTGCGGGATGAGGCCCACCGCTTCGCGATCAAGCGGCATCGCGGGCGGCGCTCGAAGCGGATGCGGGAGACGTCCCTCACATCGATTCCGGGGATCGGCCCGACGAAGGCGCGGATCCTCTTGAAGCGCTTCGGGTCTCTTTCGGGTGTCGCCGCAGCGCAACCCAACGACGTCGCCGCGGTGGTGGGACCCGCCACGGCTCGCGCCGTGGCCGATTACCTCGGGCAAGCCAGAGCCAACACCGCATGAAGGATGCTTTCGAGGCGGCCGGGGACGTCCGCTCCGTCGACCTGCTCGCCGCGTTCGTCTCGATCTGGCGGGAGAAGAGGAGCGGATCGCTGCGTTTCACGCGGGGGGGCGCCTCGGCCGGCTATGACCTCGCCGAGGGCGATATCGTGGCTGTCTTCTCTTCGGAGCCGCGGTTCGAGACGTCCGCGATCCTGGTGCGAGCCGGCAAGCTCGACGCCTCCGCGCTCGAGCGTCTGTCGATGCCGCCGGGGACGGACGCCGCGTTGGCGGCCCTCCAGACGGGGATCCTGACCCGGCGCGAGTGGAAATGGGGCGAAAAGATACGGGCGATCGAGATCCTGGCGGACCTGCTCACGTGGGCCGACGGCAAATACCTCTCCGATGTCGACGCGCGGCCGGAACGCGGCGAGTTCGTGCTGCCGATCCCGCGTCTCGTGCTGGAGCTCTTCTTGAGATCCCGCGACCGGAACCTGGTGGAGCACCAGCTCGGTCCGACCGATGTTCCGCTGCGCCGATCCGACAACTTCGACGAGGAGTTCTCCACTTTTGGACTGACGGCCGACGCGGAATCCGTCGTGCAACTCATCGACGGAGGAACGACGGCAACCGAAATCTCCGAACGTGCTCCCGCCGAGGAGTTCGCGGTTTTGAAGCTCCTGGCCGCGCTGACGACTCTGGGGCTGCTGGCGCCCGACAGTGCCGCGCTGCCGAAAGAGACGGAGCATCGACTTCTGGAACCGGAGATCGGACCGACTCCGGACCCTCCGCCCTTCGAATCTTGGGCCCCCCATGCCGCGCCGCTGCCTCCGGTGGACGAGCCGGTGTCTCCTGGGCCGCTCGCCGAGATGCCTCTGGAGGAAGGGAAGCCGGAGCCGCCTCGTCTGGAAGCGGAACGCGAGTGGGAGGCGAATCTCGGAGAGCCGGGCGCGGAGACCGCCGCGTCTCCGGAGTGGCCCTCGCCTTCTCTGCCGGACTGGGAAGGGCGCACCCCCCTCGACCAGCCCCTGGTCTCCGAGCCGGAGCCATTGCCGCAGGCCCCTGCGCGGCGTCGCTCCTGGGGATTGATCGCGGCGATTCTCTTCGTCCTCCTTCTGGCAGCCGTGGCGGCTACCGTGTTTCTGCGATCGCGCTTCACTGGACAAGCGTCGCTGCCGCCGGTGACGTCTCCTCCGACCGCGGTGCCGGTGGCACCTTCTCCCGTTCCGACAGTCCCACCTCTGCCGTCACCTCTCCCCACCACGGTCGTGGCTCGGCCAGCCGCGGCCGCCGCGCCGGCTGAAAGGCCTCGCGCGACGGCAGTTGCCACGGCCCGGCCGGTCGCGACCGCGGCAAGGC
>JBKPDV010000189.1:0-12016 GCA_046728075.1 Acidobacteriota bacterium
TCTCTGACCAACACCTTGCTGTAACGTTTCTCCGGCAGAGGCATCCAACGTACGGATGGCCCTTAATTCGTTCTTCAGGTGAAAGGATCGAATGTCCACGCGACCGTCCATCACTTGTCGTGAGCTGATCGAGTTCCTGCATCTCTATCTCGACGGAGAGCTGCCGCCCGACCGCCGCGCCGAGTTCGTTCGCCACCTCTCTGTGTGCGACTCGTGCGTCCACTACATCGAGACTTACAAAACCGCGACCGCGCTCGGCCGGAATGCCTGGACCGAGCCGGAAGCCCTCGTCGGAGAAGAAGTTCCGGAAGAGCTGGTGTCCGCGATCCTCGCGGCGCGCCGGAGCGGAGCGTGAGAAGCCCGCGCGGCGGGGAAACCTCGACTTGGGTGAAGGCATCCAAAGCTCGTCGCGAGGTGTAAGGCCCAACAGACCGAGACGGCGAGCCATGAACGTTCAGAAGCCGCGAAGCATGCCCGAGGCGGGCTCCGCAAGCTCCCAGTGGGGCACGGATTCCGAAGCCAGCCAGCTCGACGCCCTCAGGCGCGGCGAAGAGAAGGCATTCGAGGGCATGGTTCGAAGCTTCGGCCCCCGGCTCCTCTCCGTCGCGCGCCGGTTCCTGCGCGAGGAAGAAGACGCGAGGGACGCCGTGCAGGAGGGCTTCCTTTCCGCCTATCGATCGATTGGGACCTTCCAGGGGGGATCCCAGATCTCGACCTGGCTCCACCGAATCGTCGTCAATGCGTGCCTGATGCGGCTGCGCAGCCGGCAACGAAAGCCGGAGGAATCGATCGAGGAGCTTCTCCCTCGTTTTGCCGAAGACGGCCATCAGGTGGCTCATCCCACGCCCGAATGGCAGGGATCGGCAGAAGATCTGCTCGCGCGGCGCGAAACGCGCGAGAGGGTGCGCGAGGCGATCGATCGCCTGCCCGAGAGCTACCGGACCGTCCTCCTGCTTCGGGATATCGAGGAGCTTTCCACCGAGGAAGCCGCCCGCCTCGTCGGGATCACCGAGAACGCCGTCAAGATTCGGCTTCACCGAGCTCGCCAGGCGCTGCGCACCCTGCTCGAGCCGCAATTCCGCCGAGCGGCCGCATGGTGACTTGCAGCGGCGTCATCGAGCGTCTGGGCAGTCTCGTCGACGGCGAGGCCAGCTGGGATCCCGCAGCCAGCCGACACCTGGCCCGCTGCATTTCGTGCGCCCGCTACCTCGAGACCTACCGGACCACCGTGGCTCTTGCTCGGGAGGCGAAGCCCGCCGACCCGCCAGGCATGCCCGAACCTCTCGTCCGCCGCATCCTCTGGAGCCGGCGGGCCCGCTCTTTTGCCTCCGCCTCCTGGCGGGTCGCGCATTTGATCGGGGTCGCCGCGTCGCCGCTCATCGTATTCTCACTGGCGCGGTGACCGGCTCGGCCGCCGAGCGAGGGGACGGATTGAGCGAAGAGATTTCCGACGACGTCATTCGGCCTCGGCGGCGAACGACGCGACCCTATCCGCCCGAATCCGAGTGGCTGGAGACCGACGGCGCCGGCGGCTACGCGTCCGGAACCGTCGGCCTGCCGCGCACGCGCCGCTATCACGCCCTGCTGTTGACCGCCACGAATCCTCCCGCCGGACGCGTTCTTCTCGTCAATGGCTTCGAGGCGTGGGTCGAGACGGCCGTCGGGCGCTATCCGATCTCGTCTCAGAGATACTCGCCGGACGTCGTCTTTCCCGACGGCGCCTCACGAGTCGAATCGTTCGAGCCGCATCCGTTGCCTCGCTGGACCTTTCGGATCGATGAAGAGCTCTCGATCGAACAGGAGATCTTCGTCTCGCGGGTGACCGGCGCGACGGTCGTGTCGTGGCGGGGCGCCGACGGTCCCTGCAAGGCGAAGCTCTCGGTGAGACTTCTCTTTTCGGGGCGCGACTACCACTCGCTCCATCATGAAAATCCTTCCTTTCGTTTCGAGCCCAAGCGGACGGCGAGCCTGCTGACCTGGAATCCGTACCCGGACATCCCCGAAATCTCGGTGGCTTCCAACGCCACGTACGATCACGATCCGATCTGGTACCGCCAGTTCCTCTACGAAGAGGAGCGGGCCCGCGGCCTCGACTTCCTGGAAGATCTCGCCTCCCCCGGCGTCCTTCGGTTCGACCTCTCGCAGAGCGAAGCGGTGCTGCTGCTCTCCTGCCGGCCGCTCGCTCCGGAGGAAGATCCGCTGGCATTGGGCCGCCGCTTGCGGGGCGCCGAGCGCAGACGGCGGCGGCTCTTTCCGAATCGGCTCCATCGCGCGGCCGATGACTACCTCGTCCGGCGCGGACGGGGCAAGACCGTGGTCGCGGGATACCCCTGGTTCGTCGACTGGGGGCGCGACACGTTCCTCTCGCTTCGGGGGCTCTGCCTCACGACGGGGCGGCTCATCGACGCCAGAGACATCCTGCTGGAGTGGTCCGGCGAAGTCTCCGAAGGGATGCTGCCCAACCGGTTCCCGGACCAGGGGCAGACTCCGGAATACAACTCGGTCGACGCGTCTCTGTGGTACATCGTCGCCGCTCTCGAGTATCTGGCGGCCTGCGATCGCGTCGGACGCCGAGTGGCGGTCTCGGACCGCCGCGCGTTGACGGGCGCCGTCGACGCAATCCTCGAAGGCTATTCGCGAGGGACGCGCTATGGGATCCGCGCGGACTCCGATGGCCTGCTGGCGGCCGGCGTCCCGGGGGTCCAGCTCACCTGGATGGACGCGAAGGTCGGCGACTGGGTCGTCACTCCGCGCATCGGTAAGCCCGTGGAGATCCAGGCGCTCTGGATCAACGCCCTGCGCCTCGCTTCCTCCTTTTCCTTTCGCTGGGACGATCTCGCTCAGCAGGCGCAGGGCTCCTTCCACGCGCGCTTCTGGAACGAGGAGAGCGGCTGCCTCTTCGACGTGGTCGACTGCGATCACGTCCCCGGCACGGCCGACCAGACGTTCCGCCCCAATCAGATCTTCGCGGTCGGCGGCCTCCCGTTCCCGCTCCTGGAAGGTGAGCGCGCGCGCCGGGTCGTCGACGCCGTCGAGAAAAAGCTCCTGACTCCGATCGGCCTCAAGTCCCTCTCCCCCGACGACGCCTCCTACGCCGGCCGCTACACGGGGGGCGTTGTAGAGAGAGACGGCGCCTACCACCAGGGAACGGTCTGGCCGTTTCTGGCGGGCCCCTTCGTCGAAGCGTGGCTGCGCGTGCGAGAAGTCACGCCGGCAGTGCGGCGGGAGGCGCGAACCCGCTTTCTGGAGCCGCTGCTGGCCCATCTGAAGGAAGCGGGCCTCGGCCACATCAGCGAGATCGCCGACGGAGATCCGCCCCATACGCCGCGAGGTTGCCCCTTTCAGGCCTGGTCGGTCGGGGAGGCCATCCGGATCGACCGGCTTCTGGCAGACAAGTGATGCCGCCTCGTCCGGACCGCCCGTTTTCGAATGACTCGAGCTAGGTGCCTGGGAGAAACGGAATCACGCGCCGCCCGAGCCGCTCCGGCAGTATCTGCAGAGCGGCGCGGATCTGGTCCGAGGTGTATCGCAGGGAGAAGTGGGTTATCACGATTGCCTCGTTCTCGAAGCGATCCGCATTCTCCAGGAAATCCTGCAGATGGAGGTGCTGGTAGGCCCGAGCGCGCGCCAGGTCCTCTTCGAGCAGGAAAGAGCATTCGATCAGGAGAACCCGGGCCCGGAAGAGCTCGGGTGCCGCCTGGAAGATCTCGGCGCCGCAGTCTCCGCTGTAGGCGAAGACCGGTATCTCCTCCCGCCGCGTGACTTGCGTCCCGCCGGAGCGGAGCGCAGCGATCTCGGGTCCGGAGCGCTGGGCGAACTCGTCCCTCAATTTCTGCCGGACCTCAGAGAAGAGATAGGCGACGGCCGGCACGTTGTGGCGCCCGGCGAGAAATCGGACCTCCAGATCGTTTCGGATACGAACGGACTCGCCGACGACCGCGGGATGGATCTCGAGGCCGTAGCGGACATTCTCCAGCCTTTCGCAGGCGGCGACCCAGGCTTCCAGATCGCTCGCGCTTTCTTTCGGTGCGAAGACTCTCGCCGGCGGAAGCCCCCCGAGCTTTCGGCGTGAGGCATGGTGCGCAAGCCCCGCGGCATGATCGAGGTGGGCATGGGAGAGATAGATCGTGCTGTAGCCGACGGTGTCCTCGGGCGCACGGCCGAACTCGAGCAGCGCACGCAGGGCCGGCACCTTGTAGAAGGACTCGTGTCCGGCGATCGAGACACCTTCGATCTCGATGCCCGCCGCCTCGATCCGCACCCGCCCGCGGCCTTCGGGATAATCGGAAGACATCTGTCCAAAGTCTAATGTCTAAGGTCTAAAGTTATGAGCCGGTCGAAATCTGAGACCTGAGACGTTAGACCTTAGACCTTAGACCTCTCCATGCGCGTCGATCTCTTCGATTACTTTCTTCCCGCCCATCGCATCGCGCAGGAGCCGCGGCCTCGAGGGACGGGACCTCTCCTCGTACTGGATCGCGCGAGCGGCGGCGCGACGCACCGCCAATTCGCCGAGCTCCCCGAGCTCCTCCGCGCCGGCGATTTGCTCGTGCTCAATGACGTGCGCGTGCGTCATGCGAGGCTCTATGGTCGGGACACGCAGGGTCGTCTCGTCGAGATTTTTCTTCTCGAGAGTCTCGACTCGGAGCGCCAACGGTGGCTTGCCCTCGCGAGACCGGGTCGCCGGGCGAAGCAGGGTTGGTCGATCGGTTTAGAGGGAGGGATCGCCGCGGTCGTGGAAGAGGTCCGCGAGGACGGAAAGCGCGAAGTGCGGTTTGATCGTTCCCTCGACGAGGACCTGCTCCAGCGGATCGGCCACGTTCCGCTGCCGCCCTACATCCACCGCGATCCCGCCGCGCCCGACCGGCCGGAGGATCGCCTCGCCTACCAGACCGTGTTCGCCAGAAAACCTCTCGCGGTGGCCGCTCCCACAGCGGGGCTTCACTTCACGAAAGAGATTCTGGAGCGAATCCGCCGGCGCGGAATCGCGATCGCGGATCTGACGCTCGCCGTTGGAGCGGGGACGTTCCGGCCGGTGACGGCGGAGGACACCTCCGGACATTCGCTCGATGCCGAGGAGGCCTTCCTCCCCGCGGCGACGCTCGCCCTCGTCCGAGCGACGCGCCACGACGGAGGACGAGTCGTCGCGGTCGGCACCACGGTCACACGAGCGCTCGAAGCCGCTGCTCGGCTGCCGGGCGGCCTCGAGTCGGACCGAGACCTTCGCTTTTCGACCGACCTCTTCATCACTCCCGGCTTCGAGTTTCGCGCGATCGATCTGCTTCTGACGAACTTTCACCTCCCCCGCTCGACCCTACTCATGCTCGTGTCCGCCTTCGCAGGACGCAAGGAGGTTCTCGCGGCCTATGAGACCGCCATCGCCGCCGACTACCTCTTCTACAGCTACGGCGACGCGATGCTCATCGTCTAGTTGGGCGTGCAGGAGGAATTCCGCCAATTCGGGAACCCGCGCAACTCTGCGGTGTCTGGAGATCCGAATGGAGGATCTATGAGCTTGCGCAGAATTCGGGTCCAGGCCTCGGTCGTTCTCGTGTCGATCGGTTTTCTCTTTGGATTGCAGTCTGTCATCGCTCAGAACCCGCAGAAGGGCGCCGCCAGCGCCGTCCGCGTGGAGGGACCGCTCGTCAACCAGAATCTGGCGATTTACGTCGTCCGAGGAAGAGCCACGGATAGCCGGAAATACATCACTCTGGACGAGGCCCTGCGCGAGAAGACCGTCGTCCTTCGGGAACAGGGGACGGGCTCCGGCCAGGATCGGTCCCAGGTCAACGAGCTCGAGATTCAGAACAGGTCCGACCAGTGGCTCTACATCCAGGCGGGCGACGTGATCCAGGGGGGCAAACAGGACCGGACGATCGGAACCGACGTGGCCATTCCGCCCCACTCGAAGCCCCAACCCATCAGCGCCTTCTGCGTCGAGCACGGGCGATGGACTCCCAAGAGCGGCGGCATGGCGTTTGAGAGCAACACGGCCTTGCTCGGCAGCAGCAAGATGAAGAAGAGCATTCAGGGGGAGAAGAACCAGTCTGCGGTCTGGGCCGAGGTCGCCGCGCAGGAAGTCAAGGCGCGCGAATCCCTCAACTCGAATCCGAATGTCTCGGCGGGAGCGGCGTTATCCACGACAGGCACCTACAACGCGATCGTGCAGAACTCCGAGATCCGCGGCGAGCGGGCCGAATACGTCAACGCTCTTCTTCCCCAGCTCGAAAAGAGAAGCGATGCAGTTGGAATCGTCGTGGCCATCAACGGGGAGCTGACCGCGGCCGATGTCTACGCGTCCTCGGCTCTCTTTCAGAAGCTCGCGCGCAAGCTGGTGGAGTCCTACGCTCTGGAGGCGCTCCTTGCCCGGAAGCAGGCAGGTGTCTCCGCGGCAGCCGCCCCCCCGAACCAGGCGGCGGTGTCCTTCCTCACCGAGGTCTCGCAGTCGAAAGGCAAAGACGAGAAAGTCGGGGACTCGCTTCACCGCACGACGCGCGAAAGCGAAGGAGCCGTGTCTTACGAGTACACGGACGTCGACGCCGACTCCCAGCAAACGGGCAAGCTCCTCCACAAGAACATCGTGAAGAAGTAGCCCTGACTATTCCGACTGGGCATCGATCAGGTGACGGAGCGAGGCCGTGTGAGACGCGGTCGTGCCGCAGCAGCCGCCGATGAGCCGGGCACCAAGGGCGAGCCAATCCTTGGCGAGGGCCGCGTAGTCGGCTGGAGCGACCTCCTGTGTGAAATGCAGACCGTCCGGATCACTCGGCGGCCCGAGGTTGCCGTAGGCGACGAGCGGCATGCGCGGAGCGGCCTCGGCGAACCGGCGCAGCTCCGCTGCGACTCGGCGGGCGGGAACGCAATTGACTCCAATCGCGTCCGCCCCGAGCTCTCGCAGAGCCGTCGCGGCGGCGTGCAACGGGTCTCCGGAGAGAAGGAGGCCCGATCCGTCCGTCACGACGGAGGCGATGACGGGAAGGCCGGTGTCCTTGGCGGCGCGGACGGCCGCAACGAGCTCGACAACCGAGTTCTGGGTCTCCACGAGAATGCCGTCGACGCCGGCCGCCGCCAGCGTATGAGCCTGCTCCCGATGCTCCGAATCGAGCGCAGAAGGCGCGGGCGCGAGATCCGGTCGATAGCAGTCCTCGACCGGCGAGAGACATCCGAGCACAAAGAGCGGATGCCGCGCGCCGCCGGCGGCTTCCCGCGCGAGATCCACGGCTCGACGCGTGAGCTCGACGGCGCTCTCTCCCAGACTCTCTTTCTCGAGCGTCCTGCGGTTGGTCCGGAACGTATTCGCGGTCAGAACGTCCGCTCCCGCCTCGACGTTTTCGCGATGGATCGCGAGAACTTCCTTGGGAGCGGACAGAAGGGCCCGGGCGCTCCAGAGAGGAAGGCCGGAGGCCACTCCCCTCCTTTCGAGCTCCGTCCCCATCGCCGCGTCGAGCAGCAGCGGGGTGCCCCGAGTCAACCTTTCGCGCAGCCTGGCACCGTTTGTCGCCCGACTTTCGCCCACCCGTTGGTCCTCGAGCTTCAATTCCTAAAAAAATAAGGCCGAAGTAACCTCCGGCCTAAGATTATTAGGGAGGAAGGAAATTCTTTCGAATATCCCCCTCCTTTCGCCCCCGGGGAATCAGACTCGATCTCTCAACCTTCCTTCCCCGGAGAAGACTCTATCTCAATACGCTTCCAAATATTTTTCAACTTCCCAGGGCTGCACGCGGGAAATGTACTCCGCCCATTCGCCGCGCTTGGCCTCCAGGAAGTGGTTCAGGATGTGCTCGCCGAGCGCCCCGGTGACGACATCGTCCTTCTCCAGATTGTCGAGGGCTTCCGAAAGGTTGGCCGGCAGCTGGTCGATTCGCAGCCGCCGCTTCTCGCGCTCGCTCATCTTGAAGACGTTGCGATCCACGGGCTCGCCGGGGTCCATCTTGTTCTTGACGCCGTCCAACCCCGACGCCAGCATCACGCCGAACGCCAGGTATGGATTGCAGGACGGATCCGGCATGCGTACCTCGATGCGAGTTCCCATCCCGCGGCGCGCGGGCACCCGCACGAGCGGCGATCGGTTGCGCATCGACCACGCCACGTTGACCGGAGCCTCGTAGCCCGGCACGAGCCGTTTGTAGGAGTTGACCAGAGGATTGGTCACCGCGACGAAAGCTCGCGCGTGCCGCAGGATTCCCCCCGTGTAGTAGAGCGCGGTCTTGGACAGCTCGTACTTCGCCTTCGGATCGTAGAAGACGTTGTTCCCCTTCTTGTCCAGGAAGGACTGATGGGTGTGCATGCCGGAGCCATTGACGCCGAAGATCGGCTTGGGCATGAAAGTCGCGTGCAGGCCGTGATCCATCGCGACCTTCTTGACGATGAAGCGGAAGGTCGAGACGCGGTCGGCCGTCGTGATGGCGTCGGCGTACTTGAAATCGATCTCGTGCTGTCCGGGAGCGACTTCGTGGTGCGCCGCCTCGACCTCGAAGCCCATCTGCTCGAGCGCGAGGACGATGTCCCGTCGGGCCTCTTCTCCCCGGTCGACCGGAGTCAGATCGAAGTAAGCCCCCTCGTCGTGGGTGTCCACGATCGGATCGCCGTTGGCGTCGCGCCGGAAGAGAAAAAACTCCGCCTCCGGGCCCGTGACGAGCACGTACCCCAGCGCCGACGCCTTGTCCATCTGCTTCTTCAGCGTCATGCGCGGGCAGCCCTGAAACGGCGTTCCGTCCGGGTTGTAGACATCGCAGATGAGGCGAGCGACCTTGTCGCCGCCGTCTCGCCCCGAAGGCGCCCGGAGCTGGCTGTGAGCCCACGGATAGATCGCGAAGGAGTTCAGATCCGGCACGAGGTTCATGTCGGACTCCTCGATTCGGGTGAACCCCTCGATCGACGAGCCGTCGAACTGAATCTCTCCGTCCAGCGCCTTTGCGAACTGGGAACTGGGGATCTCCACGTTCTTGATGATCCCGAAGATGTCGGTGAACTGCAGCCGCATGAAGCGGACATTCTCGGCTTCGCAGACCTTCAGGATTTCGGGCTTGGACAACCCCGGCCCCGCCGCGTTGAACTTCAGGATCTTGGCCTTCGGCATCTTGACCTCCGTTTTTTGCACTTTTGACAGGATTCTATGAGCACTCTGCAACTTTTCAATCTTTTTCCACCTCAAAGCGCACGAAATCTTGCATTTATGCACACTTATCTGTGCAATTTCACGATCGAGGCCCCCGAAAGGCCCTTCCCCGCGCTGGTATAAAGGATTGTTTCCGAGATCGGGGCGGTCTTTTCCAGAAAGGACTTTCATGAGCACCGTCGAGACCCTTTCTCCGCGATCGATCCGGGCCCGATCGATCGCCAAGGATCTCTCCGGGGAGACGCTGCGGGAGCTCGCCCGAGCGGGCGAAAAGACGACCGAGTACGGCTCGCCCGTCTACTCCACGCGGGTGAAAAACCGCTCCGCCAAGAACACGTACATCGTGGCGGACGGCGTGAAGGCCGGCGTCATGCAGCAGCCGATCGATCCCAAGAAGGCCCAGGACATCATCCGGCAGGTCCAGGAGACCCTGGCGGGAATGGATCTGATTCAGGTCGACCGCCGGATGGGCGAGAACCCCGAGGCGACGCTGCGGTGCCGCCTCTTCGTGCCGAAGGACTACGCTCGAATCGCCTTCATGTGGCACAACATGCTCTTCCCGTCGGACTCCTCGCATGAGCCGGATTTCGTCTCGGTCTACGTGCCCGACTGGCCGGAACGGCTCATCTTCTGCGACGTCAATCAGGGGTACACCTACATCCTGGGAACGGACTATCCGGGCGAGGCCAAGAAATCGATGCTGCGGCAGGCGATGTACTGGATCAAACGCCGCGGCGGCCTCGGCCTCCATGCGGGCTCGAAGATCCTGCGCGTGACGGGACCGGACGGGCAGCTTCGCGACGTCGGATTTCTCCTCTTCGGCCTCTCCGGAACGGGCAAGACCACCCTGACGCTCCACGACCACGGGCTGCAGCCGCCGGAGCAGGCGATCATCAAGCAGGACGACGTCGTTCTCCTGACGCGGGATGGCCGCGCGTTCGGAACCGAGGACGGCTTCTACATCAAGACCGAGGGGCTGGAGCCGTCCCAGACCGTTCTCTGGGGAGCGGCGACCCATCCGACGGCGACTTACGAAAACATCAAGGTGGAGGACTCGGGAAAGGTCGATTTTCTCGACACCTCTCTGACTTCCAACGGACGGGGCGTCGTGCTGCGGCGTTTCATCCGGGGCAGCGGGGAGGGGATCGATCTTCCGAAAGCGAACAAGATCGTTTTCATCACGCGCCGCAACGACATCGTGCCCGTCTGCGCGCGCTTGACGCCGGAGCAGGCGGCGGCCTATTTCATGTTGGGGGAATCGATCGAGACCTCGGCCGGCGACCCGACGAAGGCCGGGCAGGCCAAGCGCGAGGTGGGAACCAATCCCTTCATCGTGGGCTCCGAATCGGACGAGGGCAATCGGTTGCTTTCCATCCTCCGCGAGAATCCGGACATGCAGGCCTACATCCTGAACACCGGCTCGATCGGCGCGAAGGACGGGAGACCCGGAGAAAAGATCTCCATCAAGGTCTCGACGGAGATCATGAAGCAGATCGCCAAGGAAGGCATCGAGTGGCAGACCGATCCGGATTGGGGCTACGAAGTCCCGACGAACGTTCCGGGGATCAACCTCGAAAAGTACACGGCCGACTCGTACTACTCCGACGAAGAGTACGAGCGCCTGGTCGAGAAGCTCCGGGCCGAGCGGCAGGCGTGGTTGGCCCAATTCCCGGGCCTCGATCCGGCGATTCCCGACGCCGTGGAAGGCTGATCCCGTTCCGTCATGGTGGAGGTCGGGGGCCTCGAAGACGTCGTCGCGGTTGACTCTTCGATCTGCTACATCGACGGCGAGCGCGGAATCCTGTCCTACCGCGGCATCGACATCCATGAGCTCGCCCAGAAATCGAGCTTCGAAGAGGTCTGCTTTCTCCTCTGGGAGGGGCGGCTTCCCCGCCGCGACGAGCTCGAAGAAACGCGCGCCTCGATCGCGCGGGAAAGGGCCATCCCCCGCGAGCTCCTGAGCTTGCTCGCGACCCTCGCGCGAACGTCGATTCCGATGGACGCGCTGAGGACCATGGTCTCGGCGCTCGTGGATTCTGATCCCGACGGCCGCGACATGTCGGTGGCGGCGAACCGGCGCAAGGCCCGGCGGCTGACCGGCCAGCTGGCAACGATCGTAGCGGCCTTCCATCGCTTGCGTTCCGGCAAGGCCGTCGTCGCCCCTGACCCGGGCAGGACCCATGCGGACGACTTCCTGCGCATGTTGAACGGCGAGACGGCTCGCGCCGCCGCCGTGCGCGCCCTGGACATCGCGCTCGTTCTCCACGCCGACCACGAGCTCAATGCCTCGACCTTCGCCGCCCGCGTGACCGCGGCCACTCTCGCCGACATGCACTCGGCGATCACTTCGGCAATCGGCACGCTGAAAGGGCCGCTTCACGGAGGAGCCAACGAAGCCGTCCTCCGGCTGCTGCAGGAGATCGGCTCCCTCGAGAAGGTCGACGACGAGATCCGCGCCCGGCTCGCGCGAAATGAGAGGATCATGGGCTTCGGCCATCGCGTCTACACGACGGAGGATCCGAGAGCGACCCACCTGAGGCGGATGTCCAAGGAGGTTGCCGAGTCTTCCGGCGATACGAAGTGGTACGACATCTCCCGCCGGATCGAGCAGGTCGTCAAGGAAGATAAGAATTTGAACGCGAATGTCGACTTCTACTCGGCATCCTTGTACTGGATGCTCGGCATCCCCGTCGATCTCTTCACCCCGATCTTCGCCGTCTCACGGATCTCCGGTTGGACCGCCCACGTTCTGGAGCAGTACGCGAACAACCGTTTGATCCGTCCCCGCGCCGAGTACACCGGGCCCCCCTACCCCCAGCCTTACCTGCCTATCGAAGCGCGCTAGCTCGGCTGCGATTGAGATGGGCCGGGCCCACGAGCTCGGAGGCGGGCAAGGCG
>JBKPDV010000190.1:0-22452 GCA_046728075.1 Acidobacteriota bacterium
TCCCGGAAACGCTCCGCTACGCGCCAGAGATGAGACATTCCGAGCAGGAACGCCACCGAGGGATCGCGCGGGTTCTCCAGGTAGGCCGCCGTCAGGAGCCGCGTCGCCTCGGGCAAGTCCTCGTAACGGCCGCCGGCGAGGCTCTCGCGGAAGGACGAACGGGCCTTGACGGCGAGCTCTGTGTCGGAGCGTCGCGCCGTCTTCTTCGGCGCGAGCTTGACGGCGAAGAAGCCGCAGCCGATTGCGAGAAAAAGCGCCGCGAGAACGGCCGCGCCGCGTACCCGCACTCTAGACTCGCGACTCGCCGCTCTCGACTCGCGACGGACCGGTCTGGCCGCGCAGCTTGCGAACGAAGCGGTCGAAGCCGATTCCGAAGAACATCAGGTTGGTCCAGAGGCGCCGGGCGAAAGGGACCCGTTCCACACCGCCGGCCAGCACGGTCGTGACGGCCTTGCGCATCATTTCGAAGGGGTCCTCGCTGCAGAAGGCCTCGAAGAAGACGGGATCGTAGAAGTTATAGACGAAGCGCCGGAACCGCGCGACGAGGCGGTTGGCCTGCCGCTCGTATGCGGCCAGATCGCGGGAGTCGACGCGGCCATGGCGGGTCAAGGCGCGATCGATCGCGGCCGCTGCCCGCTCTCCGGTCGCGAGCGCGAGAAAAACTCCTGTCGAGAAGACAGGATCCAGGAAAGTAGCCGCGTCACCGACGAGCGCGAATCCATCCCCCCGCAGCTTCGCGGAGGAGGCGGAGTAGTCGGAGATCCCGTAGACCTTCGACGTGCGCCGGCCTTCGCCCAGAAGCTCCCTCATCCGCTTCGATCGCGCGATCAGCCACTCGAAGCGCTGCTCCATGTCGGAAATCTCGCCTTCGCGCGCGAGCTCCGGCTCGAAGACGGCTCCCACGCTCGCCGAACCATCCGAGAACGGGATGATCCAGTACCAGACCCCGTCCTCGATCGGCAGGAGGATGTCTCCCGCCTGCTTGCCGGCGGGCCGGGGCACCTTCTCGTAGTGCGCGAAGAGGGCCGCCCGCTTCAACTTCGCGTCGAACCTGCGGGTGCCGAGCCGCCGCGAAAGAAGGGCGTCCTGACCGGAGGCGTCCACGATCGCGCGCGCCCGAACCTCCTCGGGCGGACCTGCCGCCGGGAGCACCCGGACCCCGACCGCACGCCCTTTCTCGAAGAGGACTTCTTCGACGCGCGTCTGATAACGGACGTCGGCTCCGAGGGACTGCGAATGGGAAAGCAGGATCTGGTCGAACTCCGCGCGCTTGACCTGGTAAGCCATCGGGTGCCGGTCATCCTCGGCGTTTCCGAAATCGACCGGCCGCGTGCCGCCGGTCGCCTCGTTCCAGAAAAAAGCACCGTACTTTTCCTGGAATCCGTGGGCACGGATCTTCTCGTGGACCCCGAGGCGCTCGAAGATGGGCAGGCTGTACGGAAGGAGGGACTCTCCGACGTGGAACCGCGGAAAGTTTTCCTTCTCGAAGACCACGACGCGGCGTCCCGCCCGGGAGAGCATCGTCGCGACCGTCGAGCCCGCGGGGCCGCCGCCGATGATGGCGGCGTCATAAGATTCGGTCATTGCTCGATTCTACCTTCGCGCCCGATTGTTATCCTGAGGAGCGGAGCGACGAAGAATCTGCTCTGGCGGTCCCGCGGAGGACGACGAGAGCAGATCCTTCGCTTCGCTCAGGATGACACCGTTCGTTCCGGATGACAGCAGAGCCGTCTTTTCCCGCCATCGAGTTCCGAAACGTCCGGAAGAGCTATGGAGCCCGGCCGGCGCTCGAGAACTTTTCACTCGCGGTCGCCCCGGGCGAGACGGTCGCGCTCGTCGGGCCGTCGGGCTGCGGCAAGACAACCGCGTTGAAGCTCGTCAACCGCCTTCTCGACGCCGACTCCGGGCAAGTGCTCGTTTCGGGCCGCGACGTTCGGGCGGAGGAGCCGGTGCCTTTGCGGCGCGGCATCGGATACGTGATCCAGGAAGGGGGACTCTTCCCTCATTGGGACGTGCAAAACAATATAGAGATTGTACCTCGTCTCCTGGGCTGGACTCCCGAGCGGCGGCACGCGCGGTGCGAGGAGCTGCTCACGATGGTGAACCTGCCCTCGAGCGAGTTCCTGCGCCGCCGGCCGCGGGAGCTCTCCGGCGGACAACGCCAGCGTGTGGGTTTCGCGCGCGCCCTCGCCGCGGATCCGCCGATCGTGCTGATGGACGAGCCGTTCGGCGCGCTCGATCCGATCGCGCGGCGCGCGCTTCAGCAGGAATTCCTGGACTGGAAACAGCGGCTCAAAAAGGCCGTCCTGCTCGTGACCCACGACCTGCCCGAGGCGTTCCGGCTCGCCGACCGGACGGCAGTGATGGAGGGGGGACGCGTCCACCAGTTCGGAACGCGTTCGGAGATCCTGGAGCGGCCGGCCGACGACTTCGTGCGCGAGTTCACCTCGGGTAACCTGCCGTGAGCTACTTCTGGGAGCGCCGGGCCGAGATCCTCCAGCTGACCGGCGAGCACCTGCTGCTCGTCGCGATCTCGACCGCGCTCGCCGTCTTCGTCGGGGTTCCGCTCGGGCTGGCGCTCGCACGCCGGCCGCGTCTGGCGCGCCCGGTGCTGGGATTCGCCGGCGTCGTCCAGACGATCCCGAGCCTGGCCCTCTTCGGGTTGTTGATTCCGCTGCCACTGCTGGGAGGCATCGGTGCGCGGACGGCCATCGTCGCCCTCGTGGTCTACGCGCTGCTGCCGATTCTCCGAAACACGTACGCCGGAATCCGTTCGGTCGATCCGGCCATCGTCGAGGCCGCGACGGGCCTCGGGATGACAACGGGGCAACGCCTCTGGCTCGTCGAGCTGCCTCTGGCGCTTCCGGTCGTGCTCGCAGGGGTGCGCATCGCGACCGTCGTTTCGATCGGTCTCGCGACGATCGCGGCCGCCATCGGCGCCGGGGGGCTCGGCGTTCTGATCTATCGGGGCATCGCGACCGTGGACAACCGGCTGATTCTCGCCGGCGCGCTGCCGGCCGCGGTTCTGGCGCTGGCGGCCGACGGCCTGCTCGGATGGATCGAGCGGCGCTGGTCCGGCGTTGAGCGAAAGGAGGAAACGTGAGGCGCGGCTTGTCTCTCTTCCTCTCCCTGCTTCTGCTGGCTTCGTGCCGCGGCGAGAGAAGTACCCTTCGCGTCGGTTCGAAGAACTTCTCCGAGAGCGTGCTCCTGGGGGAGATCGTCGCCCAGGCTCTGGAGGCGCGCGGCGTGAAGGTCGATCGAAGGCTCAACCTGGGGGGGACCTTCGTGTGCCATCGGGCCATGGTGGCGGGAGAGCTCGACCTCTATCCCGAGTATACGGGCACGGCCTTCACGGCGATCCTCCAGCAAAAACCGATCAACGACGCGCCGGAGGTTCGGCAGCGGGTCGCGCGCGAGTACGAGAAGCGTTGGCATCTCCAATGGTCCGCCCCTCTCGGGTTCGAGAACACGTTCGCGCTGGTCGTCCGCGGAGATCTCGCCCGCCGTCTCAGTCTCCGAAAAATCTCCGATCTGGCCGCGCATCCGGAGCTGCGCCCGGGCTTCGGCTACGAGTTCGTGGAGCGCGAGGACGGCTACAAAGGCCTGGCGCGGGCCTACGGTCTCCACTTCGAGAAGCCGCCGGCCGAGATGGACCTGGGACTTCTGTACCAGGCGCTCGCGAGCGGGAAAGTGGATGTGGTGGCGGGCAACTCGACGGACGGTCTGATCGACGCGATCGGCGGAGTCGTTCTGGAAGACGACCGCCACTACTTTCCTCCCTACGAGGCGGCCTACGTCGCGCGGGGCGTCACCTGGCGCACGAACGCGGCGGTGCGCGAGGTCCTGACGCGCCTCTCCGGAAGCCTGTCCGTTGCCAGGATGCGCGCCCTGAACGCCCGAATCGACCGGGACAAGCTCCGCCCCGAAGACGTCGCCCGCGAATTCCTCTCGAGCCTCAAGCCGTAACTAAGCCGAGAGGCGTCTTGCTGCGTCGACCCGGTTACAGTTTGGGTCGCGGCGCGCGTAGTCTCCCAGAGGGGAGGAGGCGCGCGCCGCGGGAGCGCCCGAGGGACCAGGCGCTCGGTCGAGGCCCTTTGGCCGAGCCGAGTGCCGGTGCGCCAAAGGCGCAGGTCCCGAGGAAGCGGAAGCGACGTGAGTAAGCCGAAGCGACGTGTAGCGACGGATCTTCTGTTAGTCTTAGGGTTAACGATCCATGAAGACGATGTTCGGACTGATCAGTCCGTCCGGGTGGGCGATGCTCTCCACGGCGATCCTTCTCCTTCTTCTGCTGGTGATCTCCTTTCGCTCCCGCGTCTACGTGTTCTGCCAGTACCTGAAAACGATGACGGGGGTCGTTCTGAAGCCTCGCGAGGTCAAAACCGCATTTCGCCGAGGCGGGAAGGAAGGCGTGCGCGAGCTCTTTCTGGATTTGATCATCCGGGAAGACTTGAAGGGCGGCCCGCCGGCCATTCCGGAGGATGCGGGGAAATAGGTCTAAGGTCTAAAGTCCAAAGTCTAAAGTTCGCCCGATTTGCTCCTCTTACTCAACCTTAGACCTTAGACCTTAGACTCAGTTTTCTATTAACCGGAACGTCGGTACAGGTTCCCTTCCCAGAACTGACCGCAACACCGTGGCGTGCAAGACTTCGTCGGAAAGGATCTTGCCGGCGGAGGCGGCCAGCGCCCGGTCCTGGAACCGATCGACCACGTACAGATAGACGCGGGCCGCGCCGACCTCGAGCTTGAACGCGAGCTCCAGGACATCCTTCTCATTGGTCAGCGGCACGCCGAAGACGTATTCCTTCTTCGGCTCGGAGGGAGTCCCCCCCTTGTTCTTCACCGAGTCGATCAGCAGATCTCGGTGGAGCTCATGGCTTCCCTGGAAGGCGAGTCCGACCTCCTTCGCTTTTGCGGACAGCAATCCGCTCTTGCCGGCGAGCCCGTAAGCCCAGATCGCCTGGTGCTCGATGTCGAGGGCCGTATTCATGAGAACGATGTCGTCGTAGACCGCGGAAGACTTTGCCTTCTCGGATTTCCCTTTCCCCGGCAGGGCGATGAGCGGACGGCCCGCGGCGGCCATTCCGAGAGCGAGGCCGGTCTTGGCGGCGGAGCGAAAGAGGTCGCGACGGTTGGACATAACGCCTCCGAGTTCAAAGTTCAAAGTTCAAGGTTCAAAGGGGATCTGTCGCGCCAACCTTAAACCTTGAACCTTGAACTTTGAACAAAAAAAGCCCCGGCCCGGACGAGCCGGACCGGGGCGAACGAGGAAGAGAAGAGCGCTACGGCTCGACGGGCGTTTGAATTCCCGACGGGTGGAGAAACACGGGAGCGTTGTCGTGCGTGTGCGTATAGCTGGAGCTCGGGCTGCGCAGGTAAGGAAACGCGGCCAGGAACGGCTTGTCCGGTCCGTCCACGGAGTCTCCCAGTTGGTTGTTCGGCGCGACGTTGAAGGCCGGGATCAGGACGCCGACGACGACTTGAATGTCGATGTCCACGATGTCGTCCCAGGGGCGGCGCCCGTTGGGGAACCCGCCGCTGTCTCCTCCGAGCACTCCCATTCTGTTGGTCTTGTCCACCGGAGCGATGGCGGTGGGCGTGACGGCCAGATTCAAACGCAGCTCGTCGGAGAAGACCTCGTTGGGTCGGCGCGTGAGTCCCGGGACACCCTGCCCCAGGACGAGCATGTCGGCCCGCGGGGCGGAAGGGATCGGGACGATCGGATACAGAGCATTGATGATTCTCGCAAGCTCGGGGTCCTGGTAGTACGGGAGGAATTGCGCGTCGTCCTTGGGGAGCGTCGCGTTCCAGTGATCCTTCATACCGTAGGGAATGATCACCTCGTTGATCAGAGGGAATCCCAGCCGTGAGACCTGAACGTAGGGCCCCGACACCACGGGCTTCGCGCCGGTTGTCTGATAGACGCGGCTCTGCGGGACCCACGTGGAGGCCCAGACCCCGATGATCGAGTTGGGATCGGCGGTGTTGGAGGGAAAGAGACCGTTTTTGGTCACCGACGTGAGCGGGATCTGCATCCCGATCGTGTGGGTATTGAACCCCGCGACGCCGTTGACGCCGCCGCCGTGATTGCCCGGAAGCGTCCCCGGCCGGAAGTTCAGAAGGTCTCCCAGCCAGCCCAGATCCACGAAGAACTGGTCGCTGCGCGGACCGGCGAAGACCGTCACGTTTCCGTCCACCTTGTAGACGCCGGCGATCAGGCCGGACCCCTGGCTGTATCCGTTGGGGAACGTGACAGGGCCCGCGTTGTTCGGAATCTCGAGCAGCCCCGAACCAATGCGCGTCACGTTGGCCGCAGTCGGGTTGCCGGCGGGGCCGATGATCTTATCGACGACATAGGTGTAATAAACGTTGATGTTGGCGTCGTTCAACGCCTTCACGGGTCCCAGAAACTGCAGGAAGCTGTTGGGATTGCGGACCTGCTCGGTGAAGCTGAACCGGTAGGTGATGTCCTCGACGCCGTCTCCGTCGTTGTCGATGTGGATCATGTAGTAGGCGTTTTCGTCAAAATGGAAGAAGTTCGGAAACCCGGAAGGGTCTTCCAGCGGGATCCAGTTGGCGAGGATCGTGAGCTGATCCGTGACGATCGGATCGCGGAACGCGTAGACGTCCGTGTTGTCCCAGAGCGGGTACTTGGCGATGCCCGGCGCCTCTCGGTGACTCGAAGCGAAAGCCGGCGCCGGCGGCTGAGCGATCGTGAGCGCGAGGCCGAGCAGCCCCGCTGCCCAGACCGCCCGCCCTCTGCGAAATCCGGTTACTCCCATGGTCTCCTCCTTTTGTTTTCGAAGCGGGCCGGCCTTAAGCCTTCCTCTATCGGCTCGGGTCTTGCGGAGCGGCCCTTTGTTCACTCTCAGCCGGATACGAGCATCCGCCGCGGATTGGATTTCTGTACCGAAGGTGATAAAGGAGATCTTTAGATTCGATGTCATCCAGCCCTGGAGAGACTGACCGCGCGCTGATCGCTCGCGTCGAGGCGCGGGACGCCGACGCCCTCGCCGCGCTCTACGACATGTACGCTGCCCGGCTCCTGGGCCTGGCAGCCCGGATCCTCGGAGATACGGGCGAGGCGGAAGAGGTTCTCCAGGAGGTCTTCCTCTTCGTGTGGCGCGCCGCAGCGACCTTCGACCCCGCGAGAGGAAGCGTTCTGGCCTGGCTGCTCGTGGCGACTCGAAGCCGAGCGATCGACCGCCTGCGGACGCGACGCCCGGCCGCGCGCGCGGGCTTGACGCGGGTGGACCGGGTTCCGGACAAGCCCGATCCGCGCGACGTCGAGGCCGACTCCGCGACTCGCGAGTGGGAGACCCTGTGCCGCGCGGCGATTGGCGAACTGCCGCCCGAGCAGAGGGTCGTCCTGGAGCTGGCCTACTTCGAGGGCCTGACGCATCAGGAGATCTCCCAGAAAACATCGACCCCGCTCGGGACGGTGAAGACGCGTGTGCGCCTGGGACTGATGAAACTTAAAGATCGAATCCGACCGTATCGTCAGGGTGGGACCCATGGCTCATAGCGAGAGGCACGAAGAGTTCGCCGCTCTCCAGGCCCTGGGCGTGCCGCTCGGGGACGAATCGGAGGAGTTTTCCGCTCATCTCCGAGACGGTTGCGCAGCGTGTGAGCAGCTTCTCGGCGAGTTCGGCGATGCGGCCAACGCGTTCGCCGCGCAAGCGAACCCGATCCGGCCGCGGCCCGAGATCCGCGAGAAGCTTCTGGCCTCGCTCGGCCCGATTCGCGCGCCTTCGCCCCCACCTGCGCCGAGCCGCGCGGTGCGCTTTCTCGTCGGGATCGCGGCGGGGCTCATGCTCCTCTTCGTCGCGATGGATGATCTCAAGCTGCGGCGCCAGCGGGAAGAGCTCCAGAGTCAGACCGCCCAGCTCTCCGAGCATCTCGACAAGGCGCGCCGCGATCTCGCCCGAAATAATCTTCGCGATGTCGTGCTCCAGAGCGACGACGTCCGGGTGCTCTTCCTGGGCGGTCAGGGCCCGCAGCCCGGCGCTCGCGCGAGAGTCTTCTGGAGCGACAAGGCCAGGCGAGGCATTCTCGTGGCCGGCAATCTCACGCCGCTCGAGCCGGGCAAGCAGTACGAGCTCTGGGTCTTCGCGGCCGGCAAACCCGTTGCTGCCGGCGTCTTCGACCCGGATGCGGAAGGCCGCGCTCTCTTCGAGTCCCCCGAGCTTTCGGCGATCGCCTCCGCCGAAAATTTCGCGGTCACCATCGAGCCCCGAGGCGGCGTGCCCGCCCCGACCGGACCGATCGTGCTGGTGGGGAAACCCTCCTAAGAGCGCCGAGAACGCGCGGGATCGTCGGGAACGCCGGGAAGTTGGGCCGCCAGCCGACCCCGGCATGCAAGTTGCTGTAGAAGCCCCAGGTCGGGCTGCGCCTTTCGCACAATCGGCTGGACCGAC
Source organism: Acidobacteriota bacterium (assembly GCA_046728075.1). Classification (GTDB taxonomy): domain Bacteria; phylum Acidobacteriota; class Thermoanaerobaculia; order UBA5066; family Gp7-AA6; genus JBKPDV01. Next base: position 8,415 of record JBKPDV010000190.1, read on the forward strand.
TGACGCCGCCCCGGCGAGAGTCGGGGCGGCTTTTTTTGAGCACCGATGCCGGCTCCCGGTTTCCTCCTTCCCGGCGTTCCCGTTGTTTACTTCCCGGCGTTTCCCGCGCGTTCCCGCGCGTTCCCGGCGTTCTTCTACAGGTTTTCCTCGAAGAACTTCGCGATCGCCGAGTTGCGAAAGTCGATCGCGGCCTTTCCACGAAAACCGTGCTTCTGGCCGGGCGCGACTCTCAGCTCGTACTGCTTGCCGGCTTTGATCAGAGCATCCACGAACGCGACCGTATTCTGCAGGTGGACGTTGTCGTCCGCCGTGCCGTGGATCAGGAGAAGCTTCGCCGTCAGGCTCGCCGCCTTCGTCAATGGGGCGGAGGCTTCGTAGCCCTTCGGGTTTTCCTGCGGCGTCCTCATGTAGCGCTCGGTGTAGATCGTGTCGTAAAACTTCCAGTGCGTCACGGGCGCTCCCGCCACCCCGCACTTCCAGACGTCCGGCGCGTTGGTCAGCGAGTAGAGCGTCATGTAGCCGCCGTAGGACCAGCCCCAGATGCCAATGCGGGATCCGTCCACGTAGGGGAGCCCCTTCAGGTATCGGACCCCGGCGAGCTGATCCGCCAACTCCCGTTTTCCCGTCTCCTTCACGATCGTCGATTCCCAGGCGTGGCCGCGACCCCAGGAGCCTCGGTTGTCCAGGCTCCAGATGAGGTAGCCGCGCTGCGCCAGATACTGATCGAGCGGCGAGACCGACCCCCATGCATCGCGCACGACCTGCGCGTGAGGACCCCCGTAAACGAACACGATGGCCGGGTACTTCTTCTTCGAGTCGAAGTCAGGCGGCTTCGTCAAATGGGCCAGGAGCTTCGTCCCGTCGGCCGCCGCGACCTCCAGCTCTTCCGGCGGCGCGAGGTCGTATTCGGAGAGCCGGTTATCGGCTTGCCAGACGGCGCGCACCGTCTTGCCCGTGTCGTCCAAGAGTGAAAGCACCGGCGGCTGGGAGACTGCCGAGAAGCTGTCCAGCAGCTGGCGGCCGTCCGGCGAGAGCTCCGGTGTGTGCGTTCCCCTCGGATTCGTCGAGATGAGCTTGGAAAAACCCTTCCCGTCGAGCCCGACTCGGTAGATCGGCCGCTGAAGCGGGCTCTCCTGCGTCGCCGTGAAGTACACGAAGCCCTTTTTCGAGTCCACGCCCGCCACGTGATCGACCATCCAGTCGCCGCGCGTGATCGCTTCGAGCGGACCGCCGGAGACCCTGCCGACGTAGAGGTGTGCGAAGCCGCTTCTCTCGGACTTCCAGAGAAAGCGCCCATCCGCCAGAAAGTGAGGCGGCGATGCGCCATCGTCGTTGATCCAGAAGGGATCCTCCTCCGTAAAGAGAACGCGAAACGCCCCGCCCGGCTCCCAGAGCCGAACTTCCTGCCGGGTCTGCGGGCGGTTGAGGACCCGATAGCAGACGGATTTACCGTCCACCGTCCAGGAAAAGGAAGGGGCGATGTAGGTCTCTCCATCGAAGTCCACGGCGCCGCGCGGTGTCCCATCGATGCCGATCACGCGGAAAGAGGGGATCGGGTTGCGGGCGCCGGCCTTGGGATACCGTTGCCACTGGACCTTGGCCGGGACTGCGAGAAAGTCCGTCAGCGGGTAGGGCTCGATCGGCCGGTCATCCAGACGCAGATAGGCGATCCGCGACGAGTCGGGGGACCACTCGTAAGCGCGGGCGGATCGGCTCGCGAGCTCCTCTTCGTAGACCCAATCGAGCTTGCCGTTCAGGATGAGCTCGCTCCCGTCGGAAGTCAGCCGTGTTTCCTTGCCCGAGGCGACCTCGACGACCCAGAGATCGTTGCTCCGAACGAACGCGACGCGCTTGCCGTCGGGCGAAAAGCTCGCGACCTCCTCCTCTCCCGGTCCTCGCGTGAGCCGATCGATCTTTCCGTCGGCGGCGCGGCACAGCCAGAGGTCTCCTGCGCCCGAGAGAAGGACCGTCCGGCCGTCCGGAGACCAGCGGTAGCCTTCCAGCGAGACCCGCCGCGAGGCGGCCGGCTCCTTCTCGACGCCGGGAGCGACTTCGGAGGGCTTCGGGTCCTCGGGAAGCGTCAGCGTGGACGTGGAAAGGATCAGACGCTTGCGGCCGGTGGAAACCTCCTCGAGCCACAGCTCGGAGGCGGCCTCGCCCCCGGCGCCCTTCCTCACGACATACGAAAAACTCTTCGAGTCCGCCAGCCACGTCAGGCCGGCGAGAGGACGACCCGACATCCACTCGGAAGAGAGGTCGCCGATCGCGAGCTTCCTTTTCTGCGCGGCTGCCGGCGAAGCGGGCGTGGAGAGCAGAAGCGGCAGAACGAGAGAGAGATGCCAGCGGGCGCGGCGTGTGAAGGTCACGGTTCTTCCTCCAGTCCTTTCCGTCGCGAAACGAGAAGCCGATTCTTTCATCGATAATGCGTGCGATGAAGGGACGCGCCGCCGGGATCCTGCTCGCCACGCTCGTCGCCTCCGCCGGGCCTGCCGAAAAGAGCAAGCCTCGGCCTCCGGGACTGGGTCTGGCTGCCGAGCTGGAGAAGAATCTGCCCGCCGAGACAGAGCGGAAGTTGATGGCTCAGCTGCGGGCGACCGGCGTTTCGGTTTTCGGTCTTTCTGTCGCCTGGCCATCGGCGGAGCCCGCGCCCGGAAAGTACGACGTGGCGTCTGTGATCCGCGCGGCCCGCGTTCTGCGCCAGTCCGGTGCGAGCGTTCACCTGGACCTTCCGCTCGTGGTCGGGCGAGAGAAAACAGTGCCGGCGGATCTCGCGCATGCCGCTTTCGACGATCCCAAGTTGTCGATCCGGCTCGGCCAGCTTCTCGATGCCCTGACGCCGGGGCTTCTCGATTGCTCGAGCCTCTCGCTTGGTTACGAAGCCGACGTGTATTTTTTCGACAAGCAGGAGGAGCTGAAAGCGTTCCGCCTCCTCCTGGACGGAGCCGTGAGCGTCCTTCAAAAAAAAGCTCCCGACCTGGCAGTCGGAGTGACCACGCTCGCGCCGACAGAGAGCCCAGCCCCTGTCGTGGCCGCGATGATTCACCAGCGAAGTCCCGTCCTCTTCTATGTCTATGCCCCCTTCGAACGGAAACGGCCCTTCGTCCACCGCGAGCCTTCCGCGATCGAAGAGGACTGGAAAGAGCTCCTGAAGGGGGCGGGTGGCCGGCCCATTGCCTTTCCGGAGGTCAGCTACTCGTCTTCCCCACAGAATGAATCGAGCCCGGAGAAACAGGCTGAGTTCGTAAGGAGGCTCCGGCGCCTGGTCGCCCGGACGGATGGGCGAACCCTTCTCTTCGCTCGTTACGTGTCCTGGCGAGATGCGAAGCCGGACCCGGAGGAATCCAGCAACAATTCGGACGTGCGGCGCGGGGCCGCGTTCTTTGCCCACCGGGGACTCCAGACCTGGAAGGGAGAAGGCAAGCCGGCGTGGAAGGAGTGGCTCAGAGCGGCGCGCTGAGGCGCGCCGCGATCGGGGAACTAGATTGCCAGCACAGACGATTGCCCCGCTGCGGCTAGAATCCCCAGCCAATGTTTGTTGCCACTCTGGACCGTTTCATTCTCGAGTCCGAGCACGCCCACCCGGGCGCGACAGGGGAGCTGTCGCAGCTACTGATGAGGTTCGGCGTGGCGGGAAAACGGATCGCGCGCGAGCTCGCGCTGGCCGGTTTGAAAAGGGAACTGGGCTCGGCCGCTTCGACGAACATTCAGGGAGAAGAGCAGAAGAAGATCGACGTCCTGGCCAACGAGATCCTGCTGGAGACCTTCGACTACGGCGGACTCGTGACGCTCGCCGCCTCGGAGGAGATGGAGGAGGCATTCGTCTACACGGGCAACACCGAGGAGGGCCGCTACGCGATCCTCTTCGACCCCATTGACGGCTCTTCCAACATAGACGTGAACGGCACGCTCGGCACGATCTTTTCCGTTCGCCGGAGAGGAGAGCGGGGCGAGGCCGATCTCCTCGCATCCGGGCGCGAGCAGATCGCCGCCGGATACATCCTCTTTGGCCCGGCGACGGTGTTCGTCTACACCTGCGGAGAGGCGGTACACGCGTTCGCCCTCGATCCGTCGATCGGGGAGTTCCTCCTGACCGATCGCACCGTCCGGATGCCCGCCCGCGGACGTGCCTACGCCGCCAACGAAGGGCGCAGCCTCGGATGGCCGGCCGGGGTCCGCGCCTTCACGGACTACTTGAAGGAGTTCGATCCCGAGAGCGGGCGCCCCTATTCGACCCGGTATTCGGGCTGCCTCGTGGCCGACTTCCATCGGATCCTCCTCGAGGGGGGCATCTATTACTACCCTCCCGACGCGACCGGCGGAGCGAAACGCAAGGGAAAGCTGCGAGTTCTCTACGAATGTCATCCGCTCGCCCTCCTGGCTGAGCACGCCGGCGGCCGCGCGTCGACCGGCCACCAGAACGTGCTCGACGTTGTCCCGGAAGCGCTCCACGCGCGGATCCCGTTCGCAATCGGCAGCTCCACCGAAGTCTCTCTCTATGAGAGGTTCCTGAAGGAAGAGAGTTAAGGGAATCCGATCTCCCCCGTCCTCCGTAAGGGCGGAGGAGGGCAACGCGTTCTGACCATGAGACACAGGCGCCTGTGGGTCCTCTCGACGATTCTCGCCGGCGTGTGCGGCGCTTTCGGCGCGGCCGATCTCCCGGCCCACGAGCTCGGGACGATTCGCACGTACGCCGACTTTCACCGCGACGGAAGGTTCTTTATCGAGATCTTCATCGACCGGGAGCACCTGCCGCCGGGGTTCGCCGCGTCGGCAGTGCTTTCCCGGGCGCCGATTGGCGGCCTATCGGCCTCCCTCGAGCGGGCGCCCGTCGGAAGAATCCTGGCGGAAGTCGCCAATCACTCTGCTGTCTTCTTCGACAGCCGTCCGGTGCCGTTCGAGCTTGCCTGGAAGAATCCGGATTCTGCGGCGGCCGAGTCGATTCTTCAGCTCGCCGGCGACGTCCCGAGCGGTGCCCGCGTGTTCGTCTGGAAGAATTCGCTTCCGCTGGGTACCTATCTGCTGACGATCCAGTCGGAGGGAGTAGACACCCCCGCACGCCAATGGGTCGAGGGAGGAAGCGGCAGCGTCCCCTTCGCGCTGAATGCCTCTGTCGTCCCTCCGACGCGCGGCCAGATCGCGCGACAATATCTGAGTCTCGGCTACACGCACATCCTTCCCAAGGGCCTGGATCACATCCTCTTCGTGCTCGGAATCTTTCTCCTGAGCACTCGTTTGAAGCCGGTGCTGGTCCAGGTCACCGCGTTCACCGTCGCCCACACGATCACGCTCGCCCTGACGATGTACGGTGTCGTCTCCCTCCGCTCCTCAGTCGTCGAGCCCTTGATCGCGGTTTCGATCGTCTACGTCGCCGTCGAAAACGTGCTCCGGCCGCAGCTCTCCCGATGGCGGGTGGCGCTCGTCTTCGCGTTCGGGCTCCTGCACGGGATGGGTTTCGCGGGCGTGCTCTCGCAGCTCGGCCTTCCGCGCTCGGAGTTCGCGACGGCGCTTCTTTGCTTCAACGCCGGCGTCGAGCTCGGCCAGCTCTCCGTCATCCTCCTTGCCTTCCTCCTGCTCGGCCTGCCCTTCCGCCGGGAGACCTGGTACCGCCGGCGGGTCGTCGTGCCAGCGTCGCTGGCGATCGCGGCCGTGGGCCTCTTCTGGGCAATTCAGCGAATCCTTCCGTCGGTTATCTAGCCGCCTAGCCTCGGGAGAACTCCTTTTCAGGCGGATGCCGCTGGAGTCCTCAGTCCTCAGTCCTCGGCCCTCAGTCGGTTACGATGCGCCTGCTTTGAGCAGCAACCGGAATCGATCGCCGTTTCTCGCGGCCCTGGACGAGCGCATTCTCGTGCTCGATGGGGGCATGGGCTCGCTTCTCCAGAGCCGGCTGCCCGCGCCGAAGGCCTGCGTGGAAGAGCTCTGTCTCTCGCATCCCGATCTCGTCCTCGACTGCCATCTCCAGTACATCGAGGCGGGCGCGCGCGTCATCGAGACAAACACGTTCGGGGCGAGCCGGCACAAGCTGAAGGCCTTTGGCCTGGAGGATCGGGTCGCGGACATCAACGGCGCCGCGGTCAAGCTCGCGCGCAAGGCCCGCGAAATCTCCGGCAAGGAAGTCTTCATCGGCGGCTCGATGGGTCCGACCTGGCTCTCGTACGATCCGCAGGAAGAGGAATCGGAAGAACAGGTCCGCGCTCTTTTTCGGGAGCAGGCGGCGGCGCTCGACGCGCGCGGAATCGATTTCTTCATCCTGGAAACTTTCCTGTCTCTGTGGGAGATCCGCGCCGCGATCGAGGCCGTGCGGCAGGTCTCGCAGCTGCCGATCGTCGCGTCGATGACGTTTCCCGGAGACGCCTGGGAGGAACGGGAGGACAAGAGCTGGCCGGAGCAGGCGGCCCGCCGGCTGATGGAAGTCGGCGCCGACGTCGTCGGATCCAACTGCTCTCTGGGTCCCGCCGATCTCATCACGGTCTTGGACGGCATGGCGCGCGTCCCGAACGCGCGTCTCTTTGCCGCCCCCAACACCGGAGTTCCTCGCTACGCCGGCGGCCAGTTCGTGTATCCGGACTCATCGCCCGAATACTTTGCCTGGTTCGCACGCGAAGCGGCCCGGCGCGGAGCGCGAGTCATCGGAGGCTGCTGCGGATCCACGCCGGAGCACATCCATGCGATTGCGGAAGCCTTGCGGGATATCTCGCCCGGCCAGATTCAGGCTTCGGCGCCGGCCGCTGTCGCGCCCCCTGCCGTCGAGCGCGCGCGGGAGCGGATCCAGACATCGCAGCTCGCGAGCCGGCTCGCCGCCGGAGAGTTCGTCGTCTCGATGCAGATCGATCCGCCGCGCGGAACCGACTCGGAATCGGTGTTGTCGGCCGTCGCCTCCTTCGGTTCGAGCGGCCTCGTCCACTGCGTCGACATCAATTCCAATCCGCTCGCGCACCTTCACATGGACTCCCTCTGGATGGCCATCCGCTGTCAGCGCGCCGGCCTCGAAACGATTCCTCACATCACTCCCCGGGATGCGAGCCTCATGGGATTGACTTCGACGCTGCTCGGCGCCTGGAGCGAAGGGATCCGGAATCTCCTCGTGATCACGGGCGACCCGTCTCAGCACGGCGACCGGCCGGGAGAGACGGACGTCTATCAGACCGACAGCGTTGGGTTGGTCAAGGTGTTGCGCGAGTTGAACGAGGGCCGCGACGTCGCGGGCAACGCGGTCGGAGCGCCGCCCAACTTCTTCCTCGGGGTCGCCGTCAACCCGACCGAGCCGGATCTGGACCGCGAGGTCCAACGGTTCCACAAGAAGATCGAGCACGGCGCGCGGTTTGCCATGACGCAGGTTTTCTTCGACTGGGAGGACTGGGACCGGTTCGTGGCGCGCTTCGGGGGACCGATCCCGATTCCGGTGCTGACGGCGGTGTGGCCGCTGACCAGCCATCGGCTGGCGCTGCGCATCCACCACGAGGTGCCGGGAATCCTCGTGCCCGGGCGCGTCCTGTCGCAGTTGGAAAAGGCGGGGCCGCGAGCACGAGAGGAGGGTTTCGCGATCGCCCGGGAGTTTCTCGCGGAATCCCGCCGCCGCGCCGCCGGCGTCTACATCATCGCGCCGTTCAAGAACCCGATCACCGCGCTGGAGCTGTTGTGACGGGCAAGGGGCGAAAGTGACTTTCGTAACGGTCTGGCGGTCTAACCGCAAACGCCGTGAACGCAGCGAGAACGCCGAGAAGTGTGAAGTGAACTACGAAGTATGAACTGAAAACTACTTCATCCGTTCACACCTCACACTTTACTTCTCGGCGATCACGGCGTCCTCGGCGTTCACGGCGTTTGGCGCAGTGGTCACTGCCGTTCTCGCAGGTCTTGATGTCCTAGAGCCACTTCAGACATTAAACTTAAACAGGATCACGTCGCCGTCTTCGACGACGTAGTCGCGCCCCTCCTGGCGCACCTGTCCTCTCTCCCGCGCCGCCGCCATGGAGCCGGCTGCGACCAGGTCCTGGTAGGAAACGGTCTCCGCCTTGATGAACCCTTTCTCGAAGTCGGAGTGAATGACCCCAGCGGCCGCGGGCGCGGTGTCGCCGGCGTGAATCGTCCAGGCCCGGGCTTCCTTCTCGCTCGCCGTGAAGAAGGTTCGTAGCCCGAGAAGGTGGTAAGCGGCGCGGATCAGCATACCGACGCCCGATTCCGCGACGCCGAGATGATCGAGGTACTCGCGCGCTTCTTCCGGCGAGAGCTCCGCGAGCTCCGACTCGATCTGCGCCGAGACGGCCACGGCCTCGGTCCCCAGGTGCGTGCGCGCGTGCTCGGCAACCGCGGCGACGGCAGGCAGAGTTTCGGCACTCGCGAGCGCGGACTCGGAGACGTTGGCGGCGAAGAGGATCGGCCGGGAAGTGAGAAGAAAGAATCGTCTCGCGAGAAGTTGTTCCTCCGGGGAGAGGGGAGCGGTCAGGGCCCGTCGTCCGGAATCGAGATGGGGGATCAGCTTGTCAGCGACCGCCAGAGACGCTTGGGCCTCCTTGTCGCCCCCGCGGGCCTGCTTCTCGAGCTTCTCCCGGATCCGGGTGACCGACTCCAGGTCGGCCAGGGCGAGCTCTGTCTCGATCGTCTGCATGTCGGAGGCCGGATCGATCTTGCCCGCCACGTGAACGACGTCCTTGTCTTCGAAACAGCGCACGACCTCGACGATCGCGTCGACTTCCCGAATGTGCTGGAGGAACTTGTTGCCGAGGCCTTCTCCCTTCGAGGCGCCGCGCACGAGGCCGGCGATATCCACGAACTCGATCGCGGTCGGCACGATCTTGGAAGTCTTCACGATCTTCGCCAGAGTCTCCAGGCGGGCATCCGGCACGGTGACAACTCCGACGTTGGGCTCGATCGTGCAGAAAGGATAGTTGGCCGCTTCCGCCTTGCGCGTGCGTGTCAGGGCGTTGAAGAGGGTCGACTTTCCGACGTTCGGGAGCCCGACGATTCCGGCGCGCAACATGAAAGCGCGCGAGTATATCCGTCGCTTCCGCTCGTTCGGGATCTGCGCCCTGCGGGCGCACCGGCGATCGGCTCGCCCACTGGGCTCGACCGCTCGCCTGATCCCTCGCTCGCTCTCGCTCCCGCGGCGCGCGCCTCCTCCCCTCTGGGAGACTTCGCGCGCCGCGAACCAGATGTCACCGAGTGGCGGAGCTGAGGGCTCTCGTCTTTAGGACCTCGCCTTCGGCCGGCTATGATTCGCCGATGCAGCGCGCCCTGTCGGTTCTTCTGCTGGGCCTGCCCGCTGCGGTCGTTTCCAAGCTCCTCGGCGCGCCCGATTGGGTGACCCTTGCCTCGGCGGCGCTGGCTCTCGTGCCGCTCGCGGAATGGATCGCGGTGGCGACGGAACATCTGACAGTGAAGGTCGGCGTCGGTCTCGGTGGCTTTCTGAACGCGACGTTCGCCAACGCGGTCGAGCTCATCCTGACGATCTTCGCCCTCCAGAAGGGCCTGATCGGTCTGGTGAAGGCCTCGATCATCGGCTCGATCATCTGCAACACGCTGCTGACGCTCGGTCTGGCGGCGTTCGTCGGCGGATTGAAGCACGGGTCCCAGAAGTTCGCCTCCAAGAGCGCCGGGCGCCATGCCGCGATGATGATTCTCGCGGTCTCGGCGATGGCGCTCCCCGCGTTCGCCGCCTCGATCGAGAGCCCGTTTCTGCGCGTGAGGATGTCCGTGGGGGTCTCGATCCTGCTGCTCGCTACCTACGGGGCCTACCTCGTCTACTCCTTTTTCTCCTCCGCCGCGAGGGCTCAAAAGACGAGTCCGGTTCCACGGCCGCCCGGAAAATCCTGGAGCAAGGGGAAGTCCATCGCGATTCTTGCTGCGGCCGTGGCGGCGACTACGGTCGCCGGAGAGCTGCTCGTTTCCGCCGTCGAGCCGGTCTCGAGGTCGATCGGTTTGTCTCAGGAATTCATCGGACTGATCCTGGTCCCGCTTCTGGGCAACGTCGCCGAGCAGTTCGCGGCCGTCTCCTTTGCGCGCGAGAACCACTTGAACCTTTCGCTGTCCATTGCGGCGAACTCATCCACGCAAATCGCCGTGTTCGTCGCTCCGCTCCTGGTGATCCTGAGTCTCTTCATCCGGCCGATGGACCTGGTCTTCCGGCCCATCGAGCTGGTGACGCTCTTCGCTTCGACCGCGATCTTCGCGTACATCTCTCTGGATGGAGAATCCAACTGGCTCGAAGGAGTCCAGTTGATCGCGCTCTATCTCATCGCCGCGGTGGTTTTCTTCTTTCTCCCGCGCTGACGCGAGGCAGGCGAAAGGCGAAGGGCGAAGGGCGAAGGGCGGGATGGACGCCTCGCGACCGCGGATCTGGGTCGACACCGATGTCGCGCTCGGGGGTTCGAGCGGTGACGTGGACGATGGCTTCGCGCTCGCGGCTCTCGCCGCGGCGCACCGGCGGGGGAGTGTCGAGCTCGTGGGCGTCTCGACGGTCTTCGGCAACTCGACGGCGGTCATCTCCGAGGCGTGCGCGCGGGAGCTGCTGCGCCTCGCCGGCGCCGAGGTGCCCGTCGTGCGAGGCGCGGAACGCGGCGGAGACCCGACGCCGGCCGCGGAGCGGATCGTGGAGGCGAGCGAGAACAATATAGAGGTTGTTGCACTCGGCCCGCTCACCAACCTGGCTGCCGCCTGCCGGCGGGACGCCGGGCTCCCCGGGCGAACGACTCTCCGCGCCGTCGGGGGCAACCTCTCCTCGCGCGGGTTCCTTCCGCCGCTCTGGCCGTTCGAGTTCAACCTTGCGCGCGATCGGAAGAGCGCGCGATTCGCGCTCTCGCTGCCGTGGCGGCGGCTGACTCTCTTCCCTTTGGACGTGGTGCGGCGGCTGGCCGTCGGCGCGGAAGAGCTGAACGAGCTCGAGCAGATCTCCGATCTGGGCAAATACCTGGCGGGGCACAGCCGCCGCTGGCTGCGACGTGCTCGCTGGCGCCACATCGGCTGGCGTTTTCCAGTCTGGGATCTTCCGGCCGCTCTCGACGCCGCGCGCCTGCTCGATTCCGCGATCGAGGTGCGACGTCTCGCGCCCGGCACGCGCCGGCTGCTGGCGCAACCGCTGCCTCTTGCCTGTCTCGTTCGCTTCGATCCGTTGGCCGCCTGGGAAGAATTCCTGGGGCTCGTCGGAAATGCCGCGGAGCCGACTCGCAACGAGGGCTAGAATCCCCGCATTCTGAGCGAAGCTCTCGAACGCACCGATCCGCGGACGGGACTCCTGCGCGCGGTCTCGCGATGGCAGATCGTCGCGCTGTCGGTCAACGACGTGATCGGGAGCGGCGTTTACCTGATCCTCCCTGTCGCGGCCGCCCAGCTTCTCGGCCCGGCGAGCATTTGGGCCATCCTCGCCGCGGGCTTCGCGGTTCTCCTGCTCGTGCTCTGCTTCGCGGAAGCGTCGAGCCTCTTCGACCAGGCGGGAGGCGCGATCGTCTACACGCGGGCCGCTTTCGGCGATTTCGTCGGTTTCGAGGTCGGATGGATGACCTGGATCGCGCGCATCTCCTCGATCGCGGGGCTCTCGGTCTTCTTCGCGCGGGCAGTTGGCTACCTCTGGCCGGGAGCCAGGAGCGGGCTCGGCGAGCAGGTCACGATCGTCGTCCCGCTGCTCGCCCTGACCGCGATCAACGTGCTCGGCATCAAGTCCGGCGCGCGCACGGCCGTCGTGCTGGCCTGGGGGAAGGTGGTTCCGCTGGTCCTGTTCGTGGTCGTAGGAATCTTCTTCGTCTCGTGGGACCGCGTCTTCCCGGTGCCGATGCCGGAGAGGGCGAACTTCGTGAAAGCGGCTCTTCTCGTCCTCTTCGCCTACGCGGGCTTCGAGAACACGCCGGCGCCGGCGGGTGAGTTCGTGAACCCGAAGCGCGACATCCCGTTCGCCTTGATCGTCCAGATTCTGATCGTGACGGCGATCTACACGACCGTCCAGCTCGTCGCGATCGGGACGATCCCCAAGCTGGGCGCTTCGCCGACGCCGCTCGCCGACGCGGCCGCGATGATGATGGGGCCGGTCGGAGGCTTTCTCTTAACACTTGGCGCGGTCCTCTCGGTGCTCGGCACCAACAACAACACCGTGCTCGCGGGGCCGCGCTATCTCTACGCGCTCGCGCAGACGGGAAGGCTGCCCGCGGTCTTCGCGAAGATCCATCCGCGCTACCGCACGCCCCACATCGCGATCCTGACGCAGACCGGCGTGGCGCTCGTCCTCATCGCGGCCGACGCGCTCACGAACCGTTTCTTTCCGACGAGCAAGCTCGGCCTGGCAGAGCGGCTGGCGCTGCTTTCGGCCGTGGCGCGCCTGGCCACGTACATTGGCACCGCCGCCTCCGTTCCTGTCCTTCGCCGCAAGCTGCCGACGACGCCCCGAACATTCCGCGTCCCCGGCGGGCCGACCGTGCCGATCGCGGCGCTCGTCGTCTGCCTCGTCTTTCTGTCCGCGGCCGAGCGAAGGCAGCTGATCGCGGGGTTCATTGCCTGTCTCGTCGGCGCCCTGATCTACGCGACCCGGCGGAACGCCCCTTCATTGCCCGGAACTGGTTAAACACGTCGGCCGATCCCACCCGCGCGGCTTTCGGGCCTTGCGCGGCAACGGTCTGTCGTGATATTGGGATATTCAGAAACCCTGGAGGTAATCCAGCGGTCTTCCTGCACAAAGAAGGGACAAGGCACGAGTCGCCCCGACGGCTTCCGGGAGGCATCTCCGGTCGGGCCCTGGGAGGTCTTCGCGACGACACGAACCGGAAAGGAGGAGCGGCAGGGAAGGACCCTGGAAAGGATTCGGAGGGAAGGAAGAAGCAAGAACCTTTCGAAGGAGGATCGAATGACGAAGTCCCGGGCAATGAGGTTTTCTCTCGTGATCCTGGTATTGGCATTCATCGCAGGCGCCGCTCAAGCGCAGATCGGCGCGGTCGTGTCGAACTGGAGTGTGCCCTCGTCCAGTTCCAGCTCCAGCTCCGGGCTGCATCACAGCCATGCGCTCGCCGACGTGACCTTTGGGCTTGCTTTCATCGGCGTGACTCCGTGCCGCATCGTGGACACGCGCGGACCGGCTGGGCCCTTCGGCGGGCCGTCGCTGCCCGCGAGCACGCCGCGCAGCTTCACGCTTCCGGCGGGGCCCTGCGCCGGCATCCCGGCTACGGCGGCCGCCTATTCCCTGAACATCACGGTAACCAACACTCTTGGAGCCGGCTTCATCTCGCTCTACCCGACCGGCGGGTCGGCGCCTGTCGTCTCGACCCTGAACTACGTCGGCGGGCAGACGATTGCCAACGCTGCGATCGTCCCGTCAGGAACGAGCGCGGCGGTGACGGCCGTCGCCGGCGTGTCCGGGACAGATCTCATCATCGACATCAACGGCTACTACGTCGGCAAAGGGAGCGTTTCGCCGCTGAACCCGAATGAGTACGTCGGGTTTCAGGCAAACATCAACGGGGCCGGTACTCTCTTCGGGTGGAACACCAATACGGCGGGCACCAGTACGGCCACCTCAGGCGTGTGGGGCTACGTTGACACGCCGGCGAACGGCCCCGCGGGCATTTATGCGGTTCAGAACTCCGCCTCGGGAACGAATTACGGGGTCCATGCGATCAACAACAGCGTGACGTCACAGGCTTATGCCGTTCTTGGCGAGTCTGGAACCGCCGGTTGGACGGCTGTCAACTTGGCAGCTGCGGGCGGTCGGTTCATTTCCGCTGGAAGTTCGTTTAACTACGGGGTCATCGGCGAGGGGACCACGGGTGGCGGGCTCCTGCGCCGCACCGACAACACCGGAGCCGTTCAGACAACGGGATTCATCGGCTTCCTCGGTTCCGACGGCCTCAACACGCCGAACAACCTCACGGTGAGTGGAGTCAAGAGCTTCGCGGAACCCCACCCGAGCGACGCGAGTAAGGTCATCAAGTACGTCGCTCTCGAGGGGCCGGAAGCGGGAACCTATTTCCGAGGCAGAGGCCGCTTCGTCGGGGGGAGGGCAACCATCGAGGTTCCGGAGAGTTTCCGGATGGTGACGGACACGGAAGGACTCACTGTCCAGGTC
>JBKPDV010000191.1:0-7867 GCA_046728075.1 Acidobacteriota bacterium
CCGTCTCCACCCATCCGGGACAGAGCGCGTTGACGGTGATCTGACGCGGCGCGAGCTCCAGCGCGACGGCTCGCGTCAGTCCGATGATGCCGTGCTTGGACGCGCAATACGCGCCGAAGCCCGGCACACCGAATCGTCCCAGGACGGAAGACATGTTGATGATCCGCCCGCCTCTGGCCAGAAACGGCGCCGCCTCGCGCGTCACCCGGAAGGCAGCGGTCAGATTAGTCGTGAGAATCGCGTTCCAGCGGGAATCGTCGGGATCGTCGATCGGCGTCGGGCCTCCTAATCCCGCGTTGTTGACGAGGATGTCGATGTGCCCCCACTTCGAAACGGCCGCGGCAATCGCAGTGGAAACCGAAACGGCGAGGGTGACGTCGCAGCCGATCGCGATCGCCTCGCCTCCCCGGCGAGTGATGTCGGCCGCGATCCGGGCACAGGAAGCCTCGTTGCGCGCGGCGAGCGCGACGCGGGCTCCTTCCGCGGCGAACCGGCGCGAGATCGCTTCACCGATTCCACGCGAGGCGCCGGTGACGAAGGCGATCTTGCCGGACAGTCGTCGAGAGTCCGTCCGTGGAGGCGGTTGTTCGGCGCGCCGGCGCCGCGAGCCCGTGTCGTCGAGTTCGTCGCTCAGTTAGCCGGGAATTCTACCGAACGCGGGCGATCCGCGCGTGATGAGACGGAGCCCCGAGCTTCCAGGGGGGCGCTGCGCTCGGCCCGCCGGTAGAGCGAACGCTCCAGGGAGCAGGTCTCGCAGAGCGGTTCCCCGGGCGATGCCGGCCGCGGGCAGTTGTCGTTGGCGCAGGGTCGCCACGGGCTTTCGATGGGTGTCCTCATAGTTTTCCCCTTCCCCGCGTCGATTTCGCGGGGAGCAAGTAAGCCAGCAGCTCCCTCTCGCAGCGGTCTCGATAGACGCCGAAAGAAGTCTCTGGCTCCTTTTCCATCAACCACTGCAGCATGAGACCGTCGAAGATGGCCCGGAGAGTCGAGGCCGCCTCCTCCGGGTCTCGCAGCGCGAACACGCCGCGCCGGATGCCTTCGCGGACGATCCCGCCGTCGATCTCGCGGCAGCCGGCATAGAAGCGCTCGCCGACTACGCGGAAAGCCTCTCGTCGCGCGGCGACACCGCAGAAGTCGACGTAGACGCGGAAAAACGCGCGATTGCGAGCCGGTGACGGGAAGATCAACGCGACGAGCGCGCGTACTTTCTCGACGGGATCCGGAACGCGGTCGACCGCCTCGCGCATCCGCTGCGCGATCGAGTCGATCAGCCAGGAGAAGAGCTCCCGGAAGAGATCCTCCTTGGACGCGAAGTAGTAAAGGGTCACTCCCTTGGAGACTCCGGCACGCCGCGCGATGTCCTCCAGGCGCACCTCCGAAAAACCCTTCTCGGCGACCTCTCGGAAGGCGGCCTTCAGAAGGTTCAGCCGGCGTTCGGCTTCGTGGTTGTCCGGCACGGCTGGCATATCGGGGACTTTAACTGACCGGTCGGTCAAAAACAAGTCGACAGTCGACAGTCAGTAGTCGACAGTGGGAGACTTTTACTGGTGCGCGTCCATCTGCTTTATTTTGCGTCGTTTCGCGAGGCTCGAGGCCGGGATGAAGAGGAGCGGGAAGTACCGCACGGAACCCGGGTCCGCCAACTCTGGACGGAGCTGTGCTCCGAAGTCCCGCCGTTCGCAGCGTTCCCGTCGATGCCTCCCGCGGCCGTGAACCGGGAGTACGTGGGAGGCGACACGGCCCTGCGAGACGGTGATGAGGTCACGTTTCTCCCGCCTGTTGCGGGTGGATGAGGAGGAATTTGCGATTGGCGATTTGTGATTGGTGATTTGGAGCACCGAGACCTCTGGATCCCAAATCGCAGATCACAAATCACAAATCACAAATGTTCCTGACCTCCTCCCCTATCGATGTCGCTTCGCTGCTTCTCGCGGCTCGCGAGAGCGACGGCGCCGTCTGTCTTTTTCTCGGAGTCGTCCGCAACGAGAACGAGGGCCGGCCGACGACAGGTATCCAGTACGAGGCCTACGGACAGATGGCCGAGAGCGAGATCGCGAAAATCGTTCGCTTCCTCGAGCGCGAGTGGCCGCTGACGCGCGTTCACGTGGAGCATCGCGTGGGAAGTCTCCGCGTGGGTGAAGTTTCCGTCGCCATCGCGGCGGTTTCGCCTCACCGGGCGGAGGCCTTCGAAGCCTGCCGCGCCGCGATCGACAGGATCAAGACGACCGTTCCCATCTGGAAAAAGGAAATGCACCCGGACGGCTCCTCGGACTGGGTGGATCCGACGAAGAAGAGTGGGAGAGGGGGGGAGGAGAGAGGGTGACGCGGTGAGGTGGACCTTTCCCCCACTTGCCCCCTCCCCCACTCGCCCCCTCGCCTGGCTCCGAGCGCCTTGATACCATCGGTATTCCTTTGGAGGGACCATGAGCACTGAGACAAAACAGCGGGATTGGACGAGCTCGCAGCTCGACAATTCGGTCATCCAGTACCGCGCCGCGGACGGGATCGCGGTGATCGAGATGGACGACCCGCCCGCCAACACCTACACCTACGCGATGATGCGGCAGCTCGACGACGCGATCCTTCGGGCTCGGTTCGACGACGACGTGCACGTGATCGTGCTGCGCGGCAAGGGAGATCGTTTCTTCTCGGCCGGCGCGAACATCGGCATGCTGAACGCCGTCACCCCGGGCTTCAAGTATTTCTTCTGCCTCCACGCCAACGAGACGCTCCTGCGCCTGGAGCACACGCCCAAGCTGGTCATCGCCGCGTTGAACGGGCACACGGTCGGCGGCGGGCTCGAGATCGCGATGGCCTGCGACCTGCGCATCGCCCGCAAGGACGCCGGCAAGATCGGCCTGCCCGAAGTCACGCTGGGCGTTCTGCCGGGGACCGGCGGCACGACGCGCCTGGGCAAGCTGATCGGCAAATCCAAGGCGATCGAGCTCATGATCGTCGGCAACACGTTCTCCTTCGAGGAGGCGCACGAGATGGGCCTGCTCAATCAGGTCATCGACGCCACTGCGGAAGAGTGGTGGGAACAGGTCATGGACTACGCGCGGCAGTTCGTGCCGCCCCACAAGGCCTCGCGCGCGGTCGGGCGCATCAAGCGCGCCGTCCAGACGGGTTGGGACCTGCCCACCGAGTCGGCCCTTGCCGTCGAGCGGGAGCTTCAGCAGCTGCTCTTCCAGAGCGAGGACGCGAAGGAGGGCATCGCGGCGAACCAGGAAAAGAGAGTCCCGAAGTTCAAAGGAAAGTAGCTTTCAGCTCGCAGCTTTCAGCCGAGCCAAGAGCCCGGCTTTCTGGCTGACAGCTGACAGCTGATAGCTGATAGCTATGGCGACCGAAGTCAAACCGTCCCTCAAGCTCCAAACCGACCTCTTCCTCGACGGGAAGTTCGTCCCCTCTTCGACAGGCAACCGCTTCGACACGACCAATCCCGCGACAGGCGAAACGATTGCGCAGGTCGCGCAAGCCGGGACGGAGGATCTCGACCGAGCCGTCGCCGGCGCCCGCAAGGCGTTCGAGTCCGGGCCCTGGGCGGCCATGAAGCCGCGCCAACGCGGGCGGATCCTGACGCGGGCGGCGGAGCTGCTTCTTTCCCGCGCCGAGGATTTCGGGCGGGTCGAGACGATGGACAACGGCAAGCCGATCTTCGAATCGGCCAAGATCGACATGCCCGCCGCCGCCGAGTGCCTCGCCTATTTCGGAGAATCGGCGGACAAGCTCTACGGCGACACCTTCCCCGCTCGTCCCGACGCGATGCTGCTGACGCTGCGGGAACCGGTCGGCGTGATCGGCGCGATCACGCCATGGAACTTTCCACTCCTCCAGGCGATGTGGAAGATCGCTCCAGCTCTCGCGCTCGGAAACGCGGTCGTCTTGAAGCCCGCGTCCGTCACGCCGCTGACCTCGCTTCTTTTCGCCGAGCTCCTGGCCGAGGCGGGCCTGCCTCCCGGGGCGTTCCAGGTCTTGACCGGGCCAGGCGCGGTGATCGGAAAGGCGATGGCGGAGCATCCCGGCATCGACAAGATCTCGTTCACCGGCGAGACCGAAACGGGCAAGTCGATCCTCCGTGCCGCGGCCGGCACGGTCAAACGCGTCTCGATGGAGCTCGGCGGCAAATCCCCCAATGTGGTCTTCGCGGACGCGGATCTGGACGCCGCCGCCAAAGGGGCGATCAACGCCATCTTCTACGGCAAGGGGGAGCTTTGCTCGGCCGGCTCCCGACTCCTCGTCGAGGACTCCGTTCACGATGCGCTGATGGAGAAGGTCGTCGACCGCGCCCGGAAGATGCCTCCCGGGGACCCGATGAATCCCAAGACGCGGCTGGGCTCGCTCGTTTCCGAGAAGCAGCGCGACACGGTGGCCGGTTACGTCGAGGCAGGGAAACGGGAAGGCGCGAAGCTCGTGGCCGGCGGCAATCGCGCCTCGGTCGACGGCAAGGGAGCCTTCTTCGAGGCCACGGTGTTTGACGAAGTCGCTTCTTCGATGACGATCGCGCGCGAGGAGATTTTCGGCCCTGTGCTCGCCACGCTCCGGTTTCGGGATGAAGCCGAGGCGATCGCGATCGGCAACTCGACGATCTATGGCCTCGCCGCCGCCGTCTGGACGCGAGACATCAAGAAGGCTCTCCGCACCGCCAAGCAGCTCAAGGCCGGGACCGTCTGGGTCAACACCTACAACTTCTACGACCCTGGCCTTCCGTTCGGAGGCTACAAGGAATCGGGCTTCGGGCGCGAACGCGGGCGGTACGCGCTCGAGGAGTACACCCAGGTCAAGAGCGTCTGGATCGACCTCACATGAGTTCCGACCGAGGACTGAGGACTGTGGACTGAGGACTCAAACGGCTCCAGTCATCATGACGGCTCCCGCCACTTCAGTCCTCAGTCCTCGGTCCGCAGTCCTCAGTCAGTCGTCATAGACTCGAACCCATGAAAGTGAAGCTCTCTTTTCTTTGCGTCTTAACTCTATTCATCGGAGCTTCCGCAGCCGCCCAATCCCCCCCCTCCGTCTCTTCCGTTCTCGACGCGCAGCGGCAGGTCAAGACTTACTCCTCGGCCGTCATTTCTCCTGACGGCTCGCGAGTGGCCTGGGTGGAAGGGCTCGAGGGCGGCGGCTCCTCCCGCCGCCTGTCCGCTGTCTGGACGGCACCCGTAGCCGGCGGCAAGCCGGTGCGCGTGACGGCGGCGTCCGATGGAAAGAACCGCCGAGAGGCCGGAGTCGCCTGGTCTCCGGACGGCCAGCGTCTGGCGTTTCTCTCCGATGCGGCGCGGGAGGGGCAGCTGGAAATCTACGTCGCGTCCGCATCGGGCTCCCCGATCCGGCAGGTCACGAGGGTCACCGGTCAGCTCTCGCACCTCGACTGGTCGCCCGATGGCAAGTCGATCGCCTTCCTCTTCGTCGAAGGCTCGACCCAGGAGCCCGGCGCGCTCGTGCCCTACAAGCTGGACTCCGGCGTCGTCGAAGAGACATTCGAAGAGCAGCGAATCGCGGTTGTGGACGTCGCGAGCGGGCGCGTTCGGACGATCTCCCCTGCCGACCTCTACATCTACGAATACGACTGGTCCCCTAAGGGCGACCATTTCGCTGCGACGGGAGCGCATGGCTCCGGCACGAACAACTACTGGGTCGCACAGCTCTACACGATTCGCGCCGACTCGGGGGAGGCGCGCTCGATCTGGAAGCCTCCGCTCCAGATCGCGAGCCCCCGCTGGTCGCCCGACGGAGGCGCGATCGCCGTCATTCACGGGCTCATGAGCGACTTCGGCTCGACCGGCGGCGACATCTGGCTGGTTCCTGCCGGCGGCGGAGAGGCGAAGAATGCGACGCCGGGAATCGCGGCGTCTCCCAACGAGCTCTTCTTCCGAGCCTCGGAAGAGATTCTCTTCACCGAGCAGGTAGACGGCGGCTCCGGCGTCGCGAGGCTTCATCCTCCGAGCGGCCGCATCGAGACGATCTGGAGCGGGCCGGAGTCTCTCCACCTGACGGTCGCGCGCAGCGGAGCCGCGTCGGCCGGAGTTCGATCATCCTTCGACGGCGCGCCGGAGGTCTGGGCGGGCGAGATCGGAAAGTGGCGAGCGATCACGCACGGGAACGAGAACGCGAAGCGGTTCTGGGGAGAGGCCAGGAACCTTCACTGGCAGAGCGGCGGGACGCGCGCGCAAGGGTGGCTCCTCTACCCGATGGGATTCGATTCCGCGAAAAAGTATCCGATGGTCGTCGCCGTCCATGGCGGCCCCGCCGCCGCGGTCAGCGCCTCCTGGCCCTCGCGCTGGAACGCGGTGCTGCCGTCACAGGGTTACTTCGTTTTCCTTCCGAATCCGCGCGGAAGCTACGGCTTCGGAGAGAAGTTCACTCAGGGCAACGTGAAGGACTTCGGTTACGGCGATCTGCAGGACATCCTCGCGGGGGTCGATGAAGCGGTCAAGCAGGCGCCGATCGACAAGGACCGCCTGGGCATCGTCGGATGGAGTTACGGCGGCTACATGACGATGTGGGCCGTCACCCAGACCGGCCGTTTCCAGGCCGCCGTGGCCGGCGCGGGCATCGTCAACTGGCAGAGCTACTACGGTCAGAACCGCATCGACCAGTGGCTGGTACCGTACTTCGGAAAATCCGTCTACGAGGATCCCGACGTCTATGCGCGTTCGTCTCCGATCACGTTCATCAAGAACGTCAAGACACCGACGCTCGTGCTCCACGGTGACCGCGACTCCGAAGTGCCGACGTCGCAGGGCTACGAGTTCTGGCACGCCTTGAAGACCCTCGGAGTCCCCACACAGCTCGTCATCTACGAAAACGAGGGGCACGGCGTCCGAAGACCCGACCACGTCAAAGACATTCAGGAGCGGACGGTCAAGTGGTTCGATACGTACTTGAAGAAAGAGTCGGTAGTCGGTGAGAAGAAGTCGGTAGTCGGTAGTCGGTAGTCGGTAGGCTTTCTCCCTCTCCCTCCGGGAGAGGGCCGGGGTGAGGGGCAGACCGAGGCCGAGGGGGAACTTTCAATGTTCGACACCAGGATACTTTCGGGCAAATCCCTCCTCGTCACCGGCGGCGGATCGGGGCTCGGGCTCGCAATGGCCAAGGCGTTCGCGGCGCACGGCGCGCGCGTCACGATCGCGGGCCGCACGAAGGAACGGCTCGAGGCAGCGCTTCCGGAAATCCGCGCGGGGGCGCGGGAAGGAGGCGGCGCGGATTCTTTCGCCGCCGACGTGCGCGATCCCGAGCAGGTCGAAAAGCTTGTCGCTCACGCCGTCTCGCGGTTCGGCGGAGTCGACGGTCTCGTCAACAACGCAGCCGGCAACTTCCTCGTGACCGCGGAGGACCTGACTCCCAACGGCTTCGACGCCGTCGTCCGGACGGTCCTGCACGGCTCGGTCTTCTGCACGCTCGCAGTGGGCCGGCACCTGCTCGCCCGGAGGGCTCCCGGCGCGATCGTGTCGATCACGACGACGTACGCCTGGACCGGAACCGCCTTCGCGCTTCCATCCGCTTGCGCGAAAGCGGGAGTCCTCGCGATGACGCGCTCCCTCGCCGTCGAGTGGGGTCATGCCGGCATCCGCCTGAACGCGATCGCGCCCGGGCCCATCCCGACCGAAGGAGCCTTCTCGCGCCTGATGGCCAATCCGGAGGCCGAGAAGAACTCTCTCGGCAGGATTCCCCTGGCCCGCTTCGGCAAGAAAGAGGAAATTGCCAACCTCGCGATCTTCCTGCTCTCCGACCTCTGCCCGTACCAGACCGGAGACTGCGTCACCATGGACGGCGGCGAGTGGCTGGCCGGCGCGGGCGAATTCTCCGACTACCGGAAGATCCCTCGCGAGCAGTTCCGCGCCGGCCTCGCGGCGATGAAGCCCAGAAAGTAGAG
>JBKPDV010000192.1:0-10576 GCA_046728075.1 Acidobacteriota bacterium
TGCCTCTATACTTGTGCCGACACCGTTTCGGTTGAAGGCGACCGCAGGACAGACCGGAGAGACGAGAAGGACGCCGCGGGTCGATGGACCGGCGACCTCGTTCCGTCCGCTTCGGCCGCTCCGGCGCGTTTGCGGGGAGGCAGGAATGAAGAACGGTCCGCGCTGGACGCAGGTCGACTCCGCGGTTTTCGATGGGGAAGGAAATCTGGTGGCGCGGGTGCGTTCGGGTGAGGATGCCCGCCGGGTCGTTGCCGCGATGAACTTCGTGGAGTGCGTGGCTACGGAAGCGCTCGAAGGTTGGACCGTCGGCGTCATTTCGGACCCCATCAACGATCTGGCCGCCGAGCTCGAGTCCGTGCTCCTCGCGCCCGATGCCGCCGAGCGCCGCCAGGGGGAACGCCGCCGAACCGATCGCCGCCGGCCGGCGACGCAGGTACGGATCGCCGGTGACTGAGCGTTCGGCCGAATCCCCAAAGTCTCCTGTACCCGAGGTCAACGGCTTCTCCGGCGAGCTTTCGCAGACCCCACTCTTCGTCGCACTGAGCCGCGTCCAGCGGGATCACCTCTCGGGCACGCTCTCGGTCTTTCGGGAGGATCAGGTGCGGCAGCTTTTCTTCGAACGGGGAGAGCTCAGGGCGGCGCGCTCCTCACGAGAAGACCACCGAATCGGGGCGACGCTCGTTCGGTGGGGGTACATCTCGCAAAAAGGCCTGGCCGAGGCGCTCGAGATCCAGAAGGAGACGCGCCAGCGCATCGATCAGATTCTGGTCGAACAGGGGCTCGTCACGCGAGCGGTCATCGACAGCGAAGCCCGGCGTCAGATGGAGCAGATCATTTTTTCGACTCTGGCCTGGCCGGACGGGTCTTTCCACTTCGAGCCGAACACGGGTGCCGGCGAGCTGGACGTGGAAATCGCGTTTTCCGAGGACGTGATGATCGAAAGCATCCGCCGCATCCCGGAGAGCGAGCAATTCCTCGAGCTGCTGGGCGACTTGAGGGCCGTGCCGCGCGTGACCCGGGACCCGATGAACACGGGCGCCTTCCGCCTGTTGAAGGATGCGGTCGATGTGCTCGAGCATATCGATGGCAAGACCTCCTTCGACCAGCTTCTCTACTCCGCTCCGGGCACGAGCATCGCGGCCGCCAAGATCCTTTACTCGATGATGTTTGCGGGCCTGATCGAGACGGTTCTGCCGGAAGAATCGAAGGAGCCGAAACAAGAGGCGGCGTCCCCCGCGGCGAAAGAGGAGTTCGGCGAAGACACCCAACCCGTCGGCCGGCGCGCCATCACGGAGGCGGCAGCGCTTCAGCTGCCGCCCGGCAGCAGCCGGCAAATCATTCTGGAGACCTACCGCCAGCTCGACTGGCTGTCGCACTACGATCTGCTCGGAGTCTCCCGCAAGGCGCCGCAATCGGAGATCGACCAGGCTTACCGGGCGCACGCCCTCCTGTTCGATCCCGCCCGGAAGATTCACCCCGAGCTGGCCGATCTCTGGAAACAGCTCACGGTGCTTGCCCGCTGGCTCAAGGTCGCCCACGGCGTTCTCGCCGATCCGGTGAAGCGCGCGGCCTATGACAAAAAGATCGACGAGACGACGCCGCCGGCGCAGGGAGAGGCGAAGACCTAGTCCGGGTTGGTTACCGGGTCGAGACGGCGTTGGGGCGCTCGGCGCCGGCCTGCATCGGCGACGGCTGCTCCAGTGATCGCTCCGAAGCGGAGAGCGGCGCAGTCCGGAGCGGTTCCTGCCACTCCGCGATCGGCTTCGGCTTGACCACGTAGGTCCAGGCGTTCGCGAGCTCGGCCTTCGCCCAGCGCACGAGGCCGTGGGCGATCATGACCAAGAGCGAAGCGCGCACGGAGTATCCGACGAACTTGGGGCGCCGCCCGGCGTTGTGGTTCCCATAGATGCCGAGCGCCTTCTTCCGTTTCGCGATCGAGACGAGGCGCCGGTTGTAGAAGCGGATCGGGTAGAAGCCCAGCTCCGCGCCGTCCTGATAGTAGGGAGGGAACCCGAGGCGGTCATGGGACCAGCGGTAGACCGGCATGATCGCGGCGGCATAGTAGAGGCCCGTGTCGAGCAGGAAGGCCGTCGTCATCGTGTCGTAATCGCCCATCACGTGGTACTTGTCCAGAAAAATCGATTCGTAGAAGTAATGGAAGTACCGCGAGTAGCAGCGGTTGTGCTCAGCGAATGCCTTCTCCATCTCCGCTGCGGAGCCTCCGGAGAGCGAGCGGACGATCAGGTCCACGCGCGAATGGACGGAGAAGGCCATCTGGTCGAGGCCGGGCGAATAGAAGGGATCGAGAAACCCTCCCGCGTCGCCGACGCACGTCCAGCCCGGGCCGATGAACTTGTCCACGAAGTACGGAAGATGGCCGTAGAAGCGGCAGTCTCCCTCGATCGGCGTCGCGTGCTCCAGGAGCTCGCGCGTGAGAGGGTTGCCGTCTAAGAAGCGCTGGAGCTTTTCCAGAGGCGTCGAGCCCTGCGGGGCGACGAGCCGTTTGTCCCACACCAGGCCGACGGAGGTCTCGCCGTCTTTCAGGGGGATGAACCAGATCCAGTAGCCCCAGCCCGTGAAGTGATTCGTCGCGAGCCGGCGGGACGCGAGCACGGCGCGCGCGAAGGGATCCGCGGGATCGGTCCCGGCGACCTCGACGCCGTCCATGTCCTTGACGCCGCGGTAGCGGACCCAGATCGCGGAGGTGGGGTGGGACTCGATCGGAGTCACCCCGCCGCGCCTGCGCGCCAGCATCGCGTGCCGCCCGCTCGCGTCGATAACCCATTGCGCCTGGACCTCTACCTTCTCTCCGTTCTCGCGCTCGATTGTCAGCCGGTTTCCGTCATGCCCGCCGAGCTCGAAGTCGAGCACCCGCGCCGGCCGCCAGACTTCCGTGCCTTCCTCCGCCGCGAGGTGAATCAGATGCTCGTCGAGCTTCGCGCGGTCGAGCTGAAAAGAAGGCGTGCGCGCGAGCTGTGTCGGCCCGACCTCCGAGGCCTCGCGCAGATTGTTCACTTCGCCGTTGACGAACCAGTAGCGGAAGGCCTGCTTCGGAAGCTGCTCGCGCGAGAGATGATCGTAGAGCTTCAAAACCCGGGTCAGGAAATACGCCGAGATCTCGACCGTCGACTCGCCCACCTTCCAGTCGAACCGGTCCGTCTTCTCAACGACCAGGACCTTCAACTGCGGCATCCGCCGCTTGAGCAGGACCGCTGCCGACGCACCGGCGACAGCGCCGCCGATGATGACGACATCGTAGGAGGACCGAGATGCGGTCTCGCTCACGGTCTGATTATCGCCTACGCTCAGGGCGCCGGGCGCTGGCGAAAGGCGGAGCCTCAGCGCGGCAGGATTCCTCGCTCTTCGTCTACGGCGAGGGTTCGGTCGACCTGCTCGATCGGGCCCAAGTCCTGGACGCGGCCCGAGGGCCAACGGACTGTCAGTCTTTCGACTCGCGTCGCGGGGCCCAGACCCAGGTGCGCGATCGGGCTGCCGGTCGAGAGATAGCCGCTGGCGTTTCCGGTTTCGAGAACGAGGCGGCGGCCGCCGGGCAGGAGGGCGGTGATTCGCGACCCGACGCCGTCGCGGTTGTCTTTGCCGGGCGTGCCGCGGAGCTTCACGCGCAGATAGTGCTCGCCGGTGCGGCGGCTGCCGAGAAAGAGCGCCTCAGGGGCCTGGACGGAGCGGACGTAGAGATCGAGGGCGCCGTCTCCGTTCGCGTCGAAGGCGACGACGGCGCGGCCGTTGGTCTCGAGGTCCAGGCCGTCTAAGAACGCGCGCTCCTCGAACATCGAGTCGGACGCCTTCCGCGCCGGATCGCCGCCTCGATTGCGAAAGTAGCGATCCCGCTCGATTCCGGCGATGCCCGCTCCCTTTCGATCGAATGTCTTCTTCCTGGCGACGTAATCGTCCCAGTAGGTCAGCGTCTGCCACCAGAACTCGAGCTCCCGGTCGTGGCCGCGGCCGTCTCCCCACATGCCGTTGGTGGCGTAGATGTCGGGCCAGGAGTCGTTGTCCAGATCCGCGGCCACGGCGCTCCAGTTCCAGCCCGCGTGCGCGGCTCCCGAGCGGGCGGTCGCGTTCTCGAAGGTGTGGTCCGGCTTCTGGAGGAGAAGCGAGTTGCCCTTCGTCATTGTCTCGACCCACTGGATCGCGATCGGAAGGAACATCCGCCCCGTCACGCCGATCGGAAGCCACGGATACTCGTGGAGGAAGAACCACTGCGTGTCGCAGCCCGTCGTGTAGAGATCGAGTCGGCCGTCCCCGTTGAAGTCGGCGCAGGCGGCGGACATGCCGTAGGCGCGAAGGGCCGCGCCGGTCTTCTTCGTCACGTCCTCGAAGCGGCGGCCGGCCTCGTTTCGGTAGAGATTCTTGAAACCGAAGTCGTTCGTGACGAGCAGATCCGGTCGGCCGTCGTCGTCGTAGTCGGCGAAGAGAGAAGAGAGGGTCCAGCGGGAGGTCTTCTCCAGACCCCACGCGGCGGTCGCATCGGTGAAGTGCCCGTGGCCGTCGTTGATGTAGAGGCGGTTGGGTTTGCCGTCGTTCGCGTCATAGGGCGGATCGGGCATCTGGCCGTAGTAGTCGCCGGTGACGCAGACGAAGAGGTCGAGGTCCCCATCGCCATCGACGTCGGCGAACGCCGCCGATCGCGCGTTGCCGACGACGGAGATGCCGCTCGCCGCGGTGATCTCCTCAAAAGTGCCGTTGCCCCGATTGCGAAAGAGGCGGGCCGGGCCGAAGGCATCGGTCACGAAGAGATCCGGAAAACCGTCGCCGTCCACGTCTCCCGCCGCAGCGCCGGTCGCGGCGATTCCCTTGCCGTCGGGAGTCGCGAGGCCCGCCTGGACCGTAGCATCCGTGAAATGGCCGCGGCCGTCGTTGCGATAGAGGATCGACCGCACGCCGTCGGCGACGAAGAGATCTTCGTATCCGTCTTGGTCGTAGTCGAGGACGGCCACGCCGGAGCCCGGCCAGATGTCGGCGATCAGGCGGTTCGTGAGCTTCAACGGTGGATCCTGGCGCGGCGCTCCCAGGCCGGCCTCGGCAGTCGCGTCGTGAAAGCGAGGAGTCGCGTTGGACCGCTCCTCCAGGACGCGGTCCAGCGTGACGGTGATGTTCAAGGGAACCGGCACGGCCTCCGAGACGCCGCCGGCGACGCCGCCCGGGGGAGGCGTCGGATCGTGCCGTGGATCCCATTGCGCCGCGACGAACAGGTCGGCGCTTCGCTCGACCCGAGTTCCGCCGGCGCGGAAACCGCCGACGGTGAAGCGGACGCGGCCGCGCGTGTCCTCGAGGTCGGCCGAGACGTCGTGAATCGGCTTCTCGGCGCGTGTCTCGATCCACTCGATCCGATCGAGCCCGTTCCAGGCCCAGTTGCGCACGCGCGCCAGGCCGGCCGGGTCGGAGGCGGCGGGTTCGCGCCTCCGCAACGCGTCGCGCGTCTGCTCGACCGCGTCGCGCCAGCGCTCGAGGCGGTGCATCCACGGAATGAACTCCGCGCGCAGACGATCGAGCGAGGAATTCTGGTAGAACCAGGCGCCGGCAGCCGCAAACAGGACGATCGCGATGGCGACGACAGTTCGGCGGCTTCGTCTAGTCAAAAGGTCTCACGTTGACGAAAGCAGATCCTTCGCTTCGCTCAGGATGACAGAACGGGGAGTGAGTGCTCGCGATGGACGTCTTGCCATATCGCCGGGGAGGGCAGCCTTCCTGTCTGTCACTCCAGGGAGCACGGCTTCCTTTCTGTCATTCTGAGGAGCGTGAGCGACGAAGAATCTACTCCCGTTGTTTGTTGGCCTCGACGAGGGTCGATCCCTCGCTGCGCTCGGGATGACAAGAGGGGGAGTCCTCGGGATAACAAGGGAATTCGCATCCAGGCTGAAAGCTGTGAGCTATGAGCTGTCAGCTACTCCGCCTTGCCGCTCCCGGGCTCGTACTTCCAGGCGGTCTGGGTCGAGGCGCCTTCGGCAAAGCGCGGGTCGACGTACTCTTCGAACGCGATCCGGCGGTCGAGCACGCCCGTCTCGATCATCAAGTCCCGCACCATGTCGAAGTCGGGCTTGCGCGGGGCGAGCCGCGTGTAGATGACGCGGTCGAGCGGCTCGGTCAACGCATGGCGCAGGATCTCCGGCCGCTGCCGGTAGTAGTAGCGCGCCACGAAGTCGGCCGCGTCCTCCCTGTGGGCCCGCCCTTGGTCGAGCCAGAGACCGGAGCGGGCGATACCGTCGACTAAGACCTGGACGGCGTGCGGCCGCTTGTCGATCACGTCCTGGCGGGCGACGACGACGCAGGACATGTAGTCAGGCCAGTACTCCCGCGCGTGAAAAAGAACCCGTCCGAACCCGCCGAGCTCCGCCTGCGACGGGTAGGGCTCGCCCATCGAGAACGCGTCAATCGCGCTGGCGGCGAGCGCTCCCGCGACGTCGGGAGGCGCCATCTCGATCATCTTGACGTCGGCGCCCGTCATGCCGTTCTGCTTCAGAGCCTTGAAGACGATGAGGCGCTCGTCGGAGAAGCGACTGGGGATCGCGATCGTCTTTCCCGCGAGGTCCCGGACGGAATGGATCGGCCCGTCCTTCCGGACGACGACGGCGCTTCCATAGCGGTGGCCGAGGTAGACGATCTGGATCGGCACGCCCTGGGACTTCAACGCGATCGCCATCGGCGCGACCATGAAGCCCACTTGCATCCGGTCGGAGATCAGAGCCTCCTTGATCTCCGGGAAGCCCTGGAACATGCGGGGGATGAAGAGCGTCCCGTCGAGCGAGTAGCGGGAGATGAAATCCGTGACGGGGCAGGCGAGATGGCACGTCACCGGGATGTAAGCGACGTTCAGCTTCCGTTTTTCCGGAGGGAGACGGTCGTTCAAGGCGGCCGCCCAGTCGAAGTTCAGGACCAGGTGCGCCGCCGTGATCGCGGCGACCCAGAGCAGGACGCCGGCGAAGATACTGCGGCCGCCCTTCACGTCTCCTCCGGCCGGAAGCCCCAGCGCACCGCGCGCAGCCGGGCGACGCGGGAGACGAGCAGGTTCAACGCGAGGCCGATCAGGCCGATCAGGAGCATCGCGGCCACGACGAGGTCATAGCGCTTGCCCGCGTTGCGCGAGTCGATGACGAGGTATCCGAGGCCCGAGTTCACGGCGATCATCTCCGCGGCGACGACGACGATCCAGGCGATGCCGAGCGCGAGGCGCAGGCCCGTCAGGATCTCGGGCAGGGCAGCCGGGAAGATGACGCGGGAGAGGAGCGCGCCGCGCGAGAGCCCGAAGTTGCGCGCCGCGTCCCGGTACATCGCGGGAACGCCGCGTACGCCGTTCATGGCGGCGACGAGGATTGGAAAGAGGGAAGCGAGAAAGATCAGGAAGATCGCCGAGATGTCGCTCACGCCAAAGAGCACGATCGCCACCGGGATCCAGGCGAGTGGGCTGATCGGCCGCAGGAATTGAATGACGGGATTGGCGGCGCGCGCCGCCGCCGGCTTCCATCCGAGAAAGATCCCGAGCGGGATTCCAACGGCGACGGCGGTCCCGTACCCCGCCGCGACCCGCAGCAGCGAATCGCGGGAGTAGCGCAGCAGGAGACCCTTGCGCGCGAGCTCCGCCAGGCCGCGCGCGACGGCGGCGGGGGAGGGGAAGACGTTGGTCCCGCTCCAGCGGACGGCCAGCTCCCAGATCGCGACGAGCGCCGCTGCGGCCGCCAGCGGCAGCAGAATCGTCTCGAGACGCCGGCCCGGCCGAGTCATATCCGGTGCGCCAGGCCGATCTCTTCGAAGATGCCGTCGCGCAGCTCGAGGTAGCGCCGCGAGGAGAGATCGCGCGGATGGGGCAGGTCGATCTCGACGATGCGCCGGATCCGGGCGGGCCGGGCCGAAAGGATCACGACCCGGTCCGCCAGCTGCACGGACTCCTCGATGTCGTGCGTGACGAAGAGGATCGTCTTCTTCTCGGCCTGCCAGATGCGCAGGAGCTCGCTGCGCATGACGAGCCGCGTGATCGAGTCGAGCGCGCCGAAAGGCTCGTCCAGGTACAGCATGTCGGGATCGACCGCCAGCGCGCGCGCGACTTCGACTCTCTGCTTCATTCCGCCCGAGAGCTCGTGCGGGTACGCTGTTTCGAAGCCTTTCAGGCCCACCAGCTGCACGTAGTGCGCGATCCTGCTCTCGCGCTCCTGCCTTGAGAGTCGGCCGAGGCCGAAACCGATGTTGCCTTCCACCGTCAGCCAGGGAAAGACCCCGCGCTCCTGAAAGACGAAGATCCGCCGGGAGTCCGGGCCGCGGACTTCTTCTCCGTCGATCCGCACGGAGCCCGACGTGGGCGGAAGAAATCCAGCCACGATGTTCAAGAGGGTCGACTTGCCGCAGCCGGAGGGGCCGAGGACGCAGACGAACTCTCCCTCGTGCACGTCCAGGTCGATGTCCTCGAGAACCCGCACGTCGTCCCGCTCGCCGCGGAACGTCATCGAGAGGTCCCGGATCGCGAGTTTCGCCCGGCCCGGCAGAGGTTGCACGCTCGGGATCACGCCGCCTCCTCCACGGCGCCGGCATAGCCCCAGCGAACACCCGGCAGACGCTCGATCCGCCGCATCGCGGCGTCGAGCCCGACGCCGATCGTGCCGATCAGGACCATCCCGGCCACGACGAGGTCATAGCGGTTGCCGGCGTTGCGCGCGTCGATGATGAGAAAACCCAATCCCGAGTTGACCGCGATCATCTCGGCGGCCACGACGACCAGCCACGCGATGCCGAGCGCGAGCCTCAGACCCACGAGCAGCCGCGGCAGGATGGCAGGCAGGAGCACGCGCCGTGCGATTTCTCCCGGGGCCAGGCCGAAGTTTCGCCCGGCGTTCCAGTGGGTCGAGGAAACGTTGCCTACGGCGCTCATCGCCGCTACCGTCAGCGGCAGAACCGACGCGATGAAAATGATGAAGACAGCCGAAAGATCCCCGACTCCGAACCAGAGGATCGCGAGCGGTATCCAGGCGAGGGCGGAGATGGGGCGGACGATCTCGACGAGCGGCGCGAGCGCCAGCCCGCCGCGGCGGTACCAGGCCAGCAGGATCCCGAACGGAATTCCGACGGCGACCGCGAGGAGATACCCCCAGGTCACCCGGAAGAGGGAAGCGACGACGTGCTTGACGAGGAATCCCTTCTGGGCGAGCTCCGCGATCGCCCGGGCAACAGCGACCGGACCGGGCAGAAGAGGCACATGGCTCAGACGAATCGCCAGATCCCAGAGAACGAGAAGCGCAGCGACGCCCGTGAAGGGTAGGAGGCGACTGGCCGAGCGTGCGGCCGCTCGAGACTCTGCGGTTCGTTCCTTCAAGCGGACGGAGTTTAACCCGCCGGCTCGCCTTCCGGCTCCTGCCCCCGTATCATTCCCGCGCTTCGCCGGCGCCCGTCAGACCGAGCATCGGCGCGGCGGCTGCGAGAAACGTAACGAGCTTCAAGAGCACCTCGATCCAGCCACCCTCGTAGTCGGAGAGCGCCGCGGGACTCCCGGCGAGTCCGCTGTGGATGACCGTCAGCCGCGTGCCGCCGGAGATCGGCTCGAGCCGGTATTCCACTCGGTTAGTCAGTCCGGGATACATCGAGGCTTGCCAGGTCTGAACGATCCGCCGCGGCGGTTCGACGATCTCGAACTCCCCTTCGACCGAGGCCGTGTTTCCGTCGGCGCTCCGAAAGGCCAGGCGATACTTCCCGCCCGCCCGCGCGTCGACCTGAGCCTTCTCGAGCCACCACGTCGTCTTGGAGCCCCACCAGGACTCGAGCTGCTGCGGCTCGGTGAGCGCGCGAAACACGCGCTCCGGACGGGCCTGGATCTCCCGGACGATCTGGATGCTGTCCTTCGCGGCGTTGCCACTCACGGCTTCCTCCTTTTTTCGCTCTTCTCCGCCTCGACGAATTCGGCGAGCTCCTCGAGCCGGTCGGTCCAGAATCTCTCGTAGCGGGCGAGCCAGTCCCGCACCGCCCGCAGGGGAGCGGGCCGCAGCTCATAGACGCGGTTTCGGCCCGATCGGCGAACGGAAACGAGTCCCGCCTCCCGGAGAACGCGCAGGTGGCGGGCGACCGCGGGTCGCGTCTCTGGAAAACGGCTCGCCAGAACTCCGGCGATTCGGGGCCCGCGCGAGAGCTCCTGAATCAGGCCCCGTCGAGCGGACGACGCGATCGCCTGGAAAACGGATTGGCGAGAATGCGTAACCATTTCGTTACATAATATCGAGAGATCCAGCTCTGTCAACTACCGACGATCGACGACCGATTACCGACTGTTCTCCGCGCAGCGGTCGTAGAGCTCGCGAAGAGCCTCCCGCAGGTTGCCGCCGTGCGAACGGAACAGATCCTCCGCCGGACGGCCGAAGGCATCTGATTCGGCGCCGGTCAGGGCTCGCACCGTCTCCGCGAGGAGATGGGGAGACGTCCGGGTCCGCCAGAGCGTCGGCAAGAGCCCTTCCGCGTGGGCGGTGACGACGAAGCCGCAGGCGCGGCGCCCGTGGCGATGAAGGGAGCGCCAGGCTCTCCGCGTCAGCGCGCACGAGCCGTCCACGAGCAGAAAGCTTTCGCTCCTCGCCGCCTTGAGGAC
>JBKPDV010000193.1:0-6458 GCA_046728075.1 Acidobacteriota bacterium
GGCCAGACGCAGGATCAGGAGCTGCGTCTCCAGCGGAATCTCCTTCAGAGCACGCAGGAGAATCGCCGCGCCGAGGTAGAGGAGGGGCGGCTGCTGCGACTCGTAATTGGTCGTCACGAAAACCGGCCGCTCGCTCGAGCGCGGAGGGAAGGCCTCGCGCCAGAGGCGCCCCCGCTCCCCTGGCGTCCATCGGGACGCCTCCGACCAGGAGACTTTAGGTCCGGGGAATGAGGTCGAGCGCGGCAGGAAACGGAGAGGGCGAAGGAGCTCCTCGGGCATCGAAATCTCTGAGGCGGCCGGCGGATGTCCGGTCGTCTCGAGGAAAATCGCGTAACCGAAGTGAAAGATTTCGTCCAGGGGATCGCCGTAAGGAAGTGCGAGATTGAGAAAGATGCCGCGCAGCACGAAGGCCGCAAACAGAAACAGCACGGTTTGGCGGGTCCGCGCCCGAACGGACGGTGGGGCGATTCGCCAGTTCGAGCTCGCTGCAGGCTTCTGGTTCAATCGAGAAACTGAGCGCGCAGGCCGAGCTCGCGGCGGTCGGCGGAGATCCGCAGTCGGCGCGGAACGAAGGCGCGCGACAGAAGGAATCGGAAAATGACGGGCCGATCCGCTCTCCCCTGGACCCGAAGGAAGATCGAGTTTCCCGGCCAGAGAGTCTGTCTGTAGAGGGTCCGTCCCTCGCACATCACAGCGAGCTCCGTGGACTCGGAGATCGGCGGAAGGTGCGTCAACCGAATCCGCTCGCTTCGCCCGCCGGGCACCCACAGTGCGAAAGACTTCTTGGTCCAGCGGAAGGCGCCCTCCGGCCCCGCTTCCTGCTCGTGAAAACCGATCCGGCGGCTGTACCGGAAGGTCTCCTCCGGACGGCGGGTGGCCAGGATCCCGTAGAGAGCGACCGCGGCGTAGAGAGCCACGGCCAGACCGCGGATCGCCCGCAGGGAGCCTCGCTCGGAGGTCGCCGGAGCGCTCGCCGCGAGCGACGCGAGGAGGAAGAAAAGAAGGCTCGCGTCCGCCGCGTACCAGTGAGACCCGAAGACGGAGGCGAGGAGAAAGGCGACGACACCGATGCCGGCGCCTCCGGCAAGGGGGTTCGACTCGAGCGTGCGAATTCGAGCGGCGGCCTGAGCGCCGAGCGCGAGCGCAAAGGAGAGGGTCAGGAGAAAGCCGACGAATCCCGTCTCGGCCAGGGCCTCCACATAGGCGCTGCCCGGATTGTCCCGCATCGGGAAGCTCCGGTTCTCTTCCCGCATCAGGTCGGGGAAGCGCCAGGAGAAACTGCCCATCCCCTCCCCCTCGATCGGACGGCGCTCGGCCAGGCGGGCAGCGGCTCGCCAGAGGACCGGGCGCTCGGAGACGCGATACGCAAGCGAGAGCTTCGGATCGAAGGTTTCCGCGAGCCGGGATTCGAGCGTGCCAGGAGAAGCGCGCACCGAGAGGATCGCCAGCACCAGGAGAATCGCGCCGAGCAGACCGAGCCCGGCCAGACGCAGGCGCGCTGGCAGCCCGCGGGCGATCAGGAGGACGAAGAGCGACAGCAGAACGAGAAGAAAACCGCTCCGGGAGCCGGAAAGCAGGAGGCCGGCTACCAGGAGAGCGACAGAGACAAGACCGAGCCTTTCCCTCGATTCCCGCCGAAAGGCTCGAGTCAAGGCGATCACCGTGACCAGGCCGCACAGGAGTCCCAGCGAGTTCGGGTCGACCGCGCCTCCCGCCATGCGGCCCGTCAGCTTCCAGAAGGAACGAGTCTCTGCCCCGAGCAGGTGCAGCTTCTGAAGTCCGGCGGCCGCCGCGGAGAGCGTCACTCCCCAGATGGCCCAACGAGCGGCCAGCTCCCGAGTCGCCGCTGTGCATCGGCGCAGGAGGAAGTAGAACGCCGCGCCCGCGGCCAACGCCGAAAATGCAAAGACGCTTTCCCGGATCGCCTCGGCATCGAGCAGCCCTTCGCTGTTGACGGCGCGTCCGGACAGGCCTCGCAGAGCGGCCCAGAGGGTGGCGGCCCGCGCGACCGCCAAACCCGTGGCGCAGACCCAAACGGCCAGAAGCGCCCTCAACCATCGATCGATCGGGGAAGGGTCCGGCAGGCTTTCGAAGTCGTAGATGAAACGGAACGTCCAGCCGGTCGCGAGCCCCCCAAAGAGAAGCGAAGGCCAGGTCGACGGATCGGTGCCGCCGAAGAGCCGCACGAGGAGTCCCGTACAGGGAAAGAGCACCGCAAACGCCGTCAATCCGGCGTCCGGACGGCGCGCGGTCACGATCGCGAGGACGAGCGCGATAGCCAGGACCGGCAGGCGGTCCGGCGCCCCGGGAGGGAAGCCGGTCAGAAGCAGGATCCAGGAACCCGAAACGGCGAGGAGAAAGAGGAGGAGACGGACGAAAGTCCTCGGCCGCCTCGCCAGCCCGGCTCCCGTCCCGACTGCCGACTGTCGACTGTCGACTGTCGACTCTTCGCTCACTCCCGGTGATACTCCTGCAGCGCGGCCACTCCGCTGCGCTCTTCCTGGAGAGCGCGAATTCCTTCCACGGCGGCCGCCGAAGCGGAAAGCGTCGTCAGGCAGGGGATTCCGAGCCGCAGAGCCGTAGAGCGGATCGTCATCTCGTCGTAGTGCGACGCGCCTCCGAGCGGAGTATTGATGACCAGCTGAATCTCTCCCGCCTCCATCCGATCGACCGCGTTGGGATGACCCTCATTGACCTTGTAGATTCTCTCCGCCCCCAATCCCGCCGCAGCCAGCGAGGCCGCCGTTCCCTCCGTCGCGCACAGCTCGAACTTCAGGTCGGCCAGCTCTCGCGCGATCGGAATCAGATTCTGTTTGTCATACGGATTGACGGTCAAAAACGCCCGGCCCGTCGTCGGAAGAGGTATTCCCACCGCCTCGCAGGCCTTCGCGAAGGCGTCCCCGAACCGGGGAGAGATGGCCATGACCTCGCCCGTTGACTTCATCTCCGGGCCGAGCAGAGTGTCCTCCCCGGGGAACTTCTTGAAGGGAAACACGGGCGCCTTGATGAAGAAATCGACGGGATCCCGTTCCGGGGGCAGGTGGAGGGAGGCCAGCGACTGCCCCGCGGCCAGGAGCGCCGCCGCGCGCGCCATCGGCACGCCGATCGCCTTGGAGACGAAGGGGACCGTGCGGGAGGCGCGCGGGTTGACCTCCAGGACGTAGAAGACCCCTTTCTGGCTCGCGAACTGAATGTTGACGAGGCCCTTTACCTGGAGCGCCCTCGCAAGCCGCCGCGTGGCTTCCTTGATCTCGGCGACCTGATCGGGTGTGCACTTCCACGCGGGCAGCACGGAAAAGGAATCGCCCGAATGGATACCCGCCTCCTCGATGTGCTGCTGGATTCCCCCGATCCAGGTCTCCGTTCCGTCGGAAAGAGCATCCACGTCGTACTCGAAGGCGTCGTCCAGGAACCGGTCGATCAGGACAGGATGATCCGGAGAGCTCTCCAGCGCCTGAGCCATGTAGCGGGAGAGGTGCGCGTCGTCGAAGACGACGGCCATTGCGCGCCCTCCGAGAACGTAGGAGGGACGCACCATGAGGGGGTAGCCGATCTGCCGCGCCGCCGCCAGGGCCTCCGGCTCGCTGCGCGCCTCGGCATGCTCCGGCGCCCGGAGACCGAGCTCACCCAAGAGCTTGCCGAAGCGGCCGCGGTCCTCGGCGAGATCGATCGACTCGGGCGAAGTACCCCAGATCGGATAGCCGGCGGCCTCGAGGGCGCGCGCCAGCTTCAACGGAGTCTGGCCGCCGAACTGCACGAGCACACCGTCGGGCCTCTCGTTGTCGAGAACGGCCGAGACGTCTTCGAAGGTCAGCGGCTCGAAGTAGAGGCGATCGGACGTGTCGTAGTCCGTCGAGACCGTCTCGGGGTTGCAGTTGATCATCACCGTCTCGTACCCGGCTTCCGAGAGGGCGTAGCACGCGTGGACGCAGCAGTAGTCGAACTCGATCCCCTGCCCGATCCGGTTGGGTCCGCCTCCGAGGATGACGACCTTGCGCTTTTCCGTTCGGATCGACTCGTTTTCTTCCTCGTACGTCGAGTAGAAGTAGGGGGTTTCCGCCTCGAACTCTGCCGCGCAGGTGTCGATCCTCTTGTAGACGGGCAGGATTCCGAGCTCCCGCCGCCGCGACCGGACACACGCCTCGTCTCCGTTTTGCAAGGCCCGCGCGATCGCGCGATCCGACAGCCCGAGTCGTTTGGCCCGCCGGAGCTCGTCGCGGGAGAGGTCGGCAGCCCGGCAGCCGGAGAGCGCCGACTCCTCCTCGACCATTCGGCACACCGCCTCGAGAAACCACGGGTCGATCCGTGTATGGCCTGCCACCTCGTCGACGCTCATCCCGGCCAGGAAGGCTCTTCTCAAGTGAAAGATGCGCTCCCACGTGGGGACGGTCAGCTGCGCGATGAGCTCCTCGCGGGGGAGAGCTGGACGGCCGTCGTCGAGGCCGTCGCGTCCGATCTCCAGCGACCGGACCGCCTTGCCGAACGCCTCGGCAAAGGTGCGGCCGATGGCCATGGCCTCCCCCACCGATTTCATCTGGATCGTCAGCCGGGGATCGGCCTTCGGGAACTTCTCGAAGGTCCAGCGCGGAATCTTGACCACCACGTAGTCCAGGGAAGGCTCGAAACACGCGGGCGTCTTCTTCGTGATGTCGTTGGGGATCTCGTCGAGCGTGTATCCGGCGGCCAGGAGCGCCGCAATCTTGGCGATCGGAAAGCCCGTCGCCTTGGAAGCCAGCGCCGAGGAGCGGGAGACACGCGGGTTCATTTCGATGACGACACGGCGGCCGGTCTGCGGGTCCACGGCGAACTGAATGTTCGAACCGCCGGTGTCGACGCCGACCTTGCGAATGATGGCCTTGGCCTCGTCCCGCATCGCCTGGTACTGCCGGTCGGACAGCGTCATCTGGGGGGCCACGGTGATCGAGTCTCCGGTGTGGACCCCCATCGCGTCGAAATTCTCGATCGAGCAGATGATGATGACGTTGTCGGCCCGGTCGCGCATGACCTCCAGCTCAAACTCCTTCCATCCCTCGACCGACTCCTCGATCAAAACCTCGTGAGCCGGCGATTCCGCCATGCCGTGAGCCACCACGCGCTCGAAGTCCTCCGCCGTGCGCGCCGCCCCTCCCCCGGAGCCGCCGAGAGTGAACGAAGGGCGAATGACGACCGGCAGCCCGATCTCCGCGAGAATGCCGCGCGCTTCCGCGATCGAGCGGGCACGGCCCGAGCGCGGCACCTCGGCTCCGATTTCGATCATCGCCTTCTTGAAGAGCTCGCGATCCTCGGCCAGCCGCATGGAATGCTCGTTGGCGCCGATCAGCTTGACGTTCCACTTTTCCAGAATGCCCCGGTCCGCAAGAGCGAGCGCGAGGTTCAAGCCCGTCTGGCCACCCACGGTCGGGAGAATCGCATCGGGCCGCTCTCTCTCGACGATCCGCTCCAGGTACTCCGGAGTGAGCGGCTCGACATAGGTCGCGTCGGCGAGCTCGGGGTCGGTCATGATCGTGGCCGGGTTGGAATTGACCAGGATGACGCGGAATCCCTCGCGGCGGAGGGCCCGGACGGCTTGCGTGCCGGAATAATCGAACTCGCAGGCCTGACCGATCACGATCGGGCCAGAGCCAATGACGAGGACCGATCGGATGTCGGTGCGCCGGGGCATCGCGGCGGCGAAGTGTATCAGCGGGCTCGCTGGCGGACATCTCCCTCCGGCGGACGCGGCGGCCTCGGAGACTTGAGCCGACTCTGGCCGCCGCTCCGGTCCGCCGGCACAGAGCATTCATCTCGGATGTCATCGCTCGGCGGGCGTGCCGGCGGACAGGCCGCCGTCCGGGAGAAGTCCGCCGCTCGCAAGGAAAGCACGGGCCTCGAGTCCCGAGCCCCGGCTTCGAGATCGTTTACCGCGGGGCCAAGTGCACGGATGCGCGGTTGCCGGAGATGGAGACGGCCGCGGCGGTTGGGCCGCAGGAGCTTTTCAGAATTGTTCCGAATCGCCCGACCGCGAAGAGGCCCCCGTCCACGGCGCGCACGCCGTAGAGATCGTTGACTGTTCCGGAATCCACGAGCGTCCAGGAAACTCCATCGGAGCTCTCGGCGCGGCTGCCCTGCATTCCAACAGCGACGAACAGCGGACCCACGGCCGCAACGCCGGAGAAGTCGAGAGATCCGACGGTCCCGCTCGACCAGCTGAGGCCATCGGCGCTCGCGAGAATCTGGCCCGCCGCGCCAACCGCCACGAAGCGCCCACGGGCTGCGCTCCAGGCGACATCCGAGATCGAGCCTCCCGTCTCGCTGTAACGCGGGGTCCAGTCGGTCAGATTCGGGCTGGTGAATACGAACCGGGCGAGCTCGCCGCCCGCGGCCACGTAGAGGCTGCCATTCCAGGCGATGCTGTAAAGGGAGTTCGACAAGACCCTCGCCATCGGAGTCCAGGAGGCCCCGTCCGGGCTGGCGATCAC